>CAZKMS010000003.1:21588-84718 GCA_964553805.1 uncultured Verrucomicrobiaceae bacterium | reverse complement strand
GGCGGACCGCCGCAGTCCAGGACGCTGGCGCGCCATGCTTCGTTCCAGACCGGTTCCCACCGGCAGCCCGGAATGCACCAACTCCCCGGATGAACCAAAAAAGTTTGGTCCCGGTGAATTTCATCGATTGATGATTGAAATTATGGATATTATATTCGCGACTCATGCCTGCGGCTTCTTTTCCTCTGCGAGATCAGATGCGTGCCTGGGTGGCCCGTGGCCTCGCTTCCAGGCTCGTTTCTGGTTTCTTCCTGGTCGCGCTGCTGACGGTGGCGGGCAAAGCGGTCTCCTTCGTGAAGGATGCGGTGGTCGCCGGCGGTTTTGGCACCAGCGACGCCATGGACGCTTTCGTGCTGGCGTTTGGCTTCCTGGGCTTCACTGCGTCCGTGCTCGGGGGCGGCTTGCCTGAGGCGTTTTTGCCACACTACGCGGAGTTGAAACACCGCCGCGGGCTGCGCCGGGCACAGCGTCTGGCCTTCCAAGGTGTGTTCGGCCAGCTCGCCTGCCTGGCGTTCGCCGCGGGCCTGCTTTGGTTCGCTGCCCCAATGATCATCGAACTGACCGCTCGCGGCTTTCCACCCGAAAAAAAGGCGCTGGCGATCGATCTGATGCGGCGGCTGCTGCCTTTTCTGATCTGCTACGGCCTGAGCTTCCAATTCGCCATCTGGCTGCGGGCGGAAAAAAATTTCGCCCTGCCCGCCGCGGCACCCATGATCGTACCAGTCGCCATCCTGCTGTTCCTGCTGGGCGGCGCTTCGATTGAGCACCTGGTCAGCGGCACCCTTTGGGGATCGTTTGCGCAGGTGCTGGTCCTGGCCTGGGCCACCGTCCGCACGCTGCCTGGGGAAGCGCGCTGGCGGCGCGGCGCTCTGCGGCTGTGGGAACCATCGCTGCGCAAGTCCGGCCGCGATGCCCTGCCCTACCTGCTTGCCGGCGTGGTTTACAGCAGTGCCGCAGTGGTGGATCAGGCGATGGCTGCCGCAGGACTGCCCGGCGGCGCGGTCTCGGTCTTGAGCTACTCCGACAAGCTGGTCGGCATCCTGCTGGCTCTGACCGCCATGCCGGCCGGCGAAGTGCTTTTTCCCTACTTCGCCGACACCGTGGCGCGCCGCGATTGGACAGGGCTGAAGAGCCAGCTCAAACGCGCCGTGCTGATAATCGGTGGCCTCTCCATTCCCGCGACGCTCGGTCTCAGTCTCCTGGCACCCTTTGTGGTCAGCCTGCTCTTCGAACGCGGCGCGTTCACGGCGGAGGACACGGCGCGTGTCGCCGCCGTGCTGCGTATCGCGGTCTTCCAGGTGCCCTTCTACATTCTCGGCACGCTCTGCTCGCGCGTTGTGGTGTCGCTGCAAGCCACCCGTTTCATCCTCGGCATGAGCGTGTTTGCGATGCTGCTGAACGCGGGCCTGAACTGGCTGCTCATGAAGCCCCTGGGCGCGCCTGGCATTGCGCTGGCCACCGTCATCGTGGCCGTGCTGAGCTCCACGCTAGTCACCTTCTATGTTTTGCGGCTGATCCGAACACGGGAGGGCCATCGATGAGCAGTTTCGCGCAAGTGCCACCTTTGCCGGAACAGCGGCCAGACCGCATCGGCAGGCTGCTCATCCTGGCGTGTGCCGCCTTGCTGGTGCCCGCGATGGCGCGAGCGCTGCCCTGGCTCTACGAAGAGGGCAAAATGCCGGTCAAACCGCGCGACTACTCGCTGCTGCTGATGGGTGTCATTTTTTTTCTGCTGCTCCTCAGCCGCCCGCGCTTCTGCCTGCCCGCCTTTGCGCTTCTGCTGCCGCCTCTGCTGCGCGTGCTGGATGCCGCCTTCTTGCGCCGCTTTGATGTCAGTCTGCTTGGAGACCACAGCGTGTTCATCATGAACCTGCTTTCGGCCTGGCTGATCTCATTCACCGCCGTGGCAGCCCTGGGCACGCCACATTGGCAGCGCCTGGCCATTTGGGTGGCTGCCGCGACGCTCGTCTTCGTCAACGCCTCCATCTACTGGGAGGCGTCGGGGTTGGAGAAATTCACGCGCATTCCTGGACGCTTGGCCGGTTTCCCGGTGGACCCGAACGACGGCCCCATCACCACCTGCCTGATGCTCGGCATCCTGTTCACCCTGCAGCCGTCGTTCTGGAAAAACCTGGCGTTGGCGGCCTTTGCGACTCCTGCGATTGCGCTCACCATGAGCCGCAGCGGCATGGCCATCTTTGCTTTCATGACCAGCCTGTATGTCCTGCTCAATGCGCGCCGTCACCTCGCCGGACTCGTCGTCATTGGGCTGCTCTGCGTGCCTTTGGCGCTGGGCGGGATCGCCTGGCTGGCGCAGCGTCCTGGATCGGGACCGCTGAAGGATCAAAACACCCAAAGCCGCATGCAGGCCATTTACGAACTCGACTTCGAAAAGCTGAAGTCACCCGAACGCGCCAAGGACCTGGCGGACGGCTTGGAGGCAGTTGGCCAAAAACCCGTTTGGGGGCACGGCACCGGCGCCGGCACGGCGTGGTGGCAACCGCACAATCAAATCGTCGCCATCTGGCTCGACATCGGATTGCCCGGCGTCGTGTTGTTTGCCGGATCGCTGCTGGTCATCACGGCGCTGTGCGTTCTCAACCGCCTGCAGGGCCTGTTTTGCCTGATCCCGGTGTGGCTCTTCATCCCGTGCAGCCAAATCCTGCTCGATGCCCAGCAGTTCTGGTTCTGCCTGGCTGTGGCTGTTTGCGTGCTGGCGCCAGGCCGTTTCAGTCTGCGCCTGGGCAATTTGCGCGAAGCCATCACCCGCCCATTGCCAGAGGCTGGCCCTGCCCGCTCATGAAGCCCGCCCTGCCAGCGCTGGTCCTGCTCATCCGCGATCTCGGCTTCGGCGGCGCGCAACGGCAGTTGGTGACCCTCGCGCGCGGCCTGCATGGCACACACTTTCGCGTGACGGTGGTGTCGTTCTACGGCGGACCACTGGCCGCCGACCTGGAAGCCGCCGGCGTGCCGCACCGCACCGTGGGCAAACACCACCGCTGGGACCTCATTGGCTTTTTTCTCCGCCTCGCCCGCCTGCTGCGCGAGCTGAAGCCCGACGTCGTTCATGGTTACCTCGCCGAGTCGAACTTGATGGCGCTGCTGCTGAAACCCTTCTGCGGAAGCCCCCGCGTGGTCTGGGGCATGCGCGACTCGGAGAGCGACGCGCATCAGTGGGGCCTGCTCGGCCGCGCCAGCTTCCGCCTGAATTGCCTGCTCGCCTGCTTCGCCGACCAAATCATCGCCAACTCGCAAGCCGGGCGGGACTGGTACCAAGCGCGCGGTTTTCCCGGCGATGACGCGCGTTTTAGCGTCGTGCCGAACGGCATCGACGTGGAGCGCTTCCGTCCGCGGCCCGAACTGGCGGCGGACGGCGGCGCGCTGTTCGGCATCGTGGGCCGCCTCAACCCGATGAAGGATCACGCCGCCTTTTTGCGGGCGGCCGCCTTGGTGCTCAAGCAGCATCCCGAAGCGCGCTTTGAGATCATCGGCGACGGGCCGGAGCCTTTCGCGGCGGAGTTGAAACGGCTGGCGTGCGATCTCGACTTGGCGGACTCCATCACCTTTCATCCCGCGCGCACCGATCTCGAAAACGTCTATCCCCGCTTCAACGCCCTGGTTTCCGCGTCCGCATTCGGCGAAGGGTTCTCCAACGTCCTGGCCGAGGCCATGGCCTGCGGCGTTCCCTGCATCGCCACCGAGGTGGGTGATGCCGCGCTTGTCCTCGGCGACACCGGCTTCCTCTGCCCCCCGCATGACCCCGAGGCACTCGCCGCCGCAATGAAGCGTTTCCTTTCCCTTTCAAGTGGAGAACGCGACACCTTCCGTCACCAAGCCCGCCAGCGCATCGAGCAAAACTTCACCATCCCGCAACTGATCGAGCGCACCGCCAAAGTAGTGCAAGCTTCTAGCTTGCACTCCCCCGTGGTGCAAGCCGTTGGCTTGCCTCCCCCAAATCCCATCCTCTGGATCACCACCGGTCTCGGCACCGGAGGTGCTGAGATGATGCTCACCCAGCTCATCGCCGGCTTGCCCGGCTTCCAGCACCGCGTCATCTCCCTCACAGCAGGCGGCAAACACACGGACGCCCTCCGCGCTCTCAACGTCGAAGTCTGCTCGCTCGACATGCCTGCGGGCAAACCCACTCTCAGCGCCTTGTGGAGGCTCGCACGCCTCGCGTGGCAAATCCGGCCCGCCGTCATCATGGGCTGGATGTACCACGGCTGCCTCGCCGCCGCGCTGGTCAAACTGTTCCGCTTCGGCAAAGGCCGCGTCATCTGGAACATCCGCCAATCGCTTTACGATCTCAGCCTCGAAAAGCGCGGCAGCGCCCTTGTCATCAAATCATTGAAGCGGTTCGCCCCGCTCGCCAGCGCCATCACCTACAACTCCCAACTCAGCGCGCGCCAGCATGAGGCCATTGGTTACCCCGCCGCCAAGACCCGTCTCATTCCCAACGGCTTCGACCTCACCAAATGGCAGCCAGACCCACCTAACCTAATACAGCGCCCCCTCCGCATCGGCCGCTTCGGCCGCTGCACCGCGATGAAGGACTACCCCGCCTTCCTCCAGGCCGCCGCCCACATCGTCAAAGCCCAGCCACAGGCCGAGTTCCTGCTTGCAGGACCCGGTGTGGACAGCAGCAACTCCGAACTCGCCGCGCTCATCGACGAGTTAGGTCTGCGACACCACGTCCACCTGCTTGGCGAGCACCACGACCTGCCCGCTCTCACCGCCTCGCTCGACCTCGCCGTCTCCTCCTCCGCCTTCGGCGAGGGCTTCCCCAATGTCGTCGGCGAGGCCATGGCCTGCGGCGTGCCCGTCGTCGCCACCGGCATCGGCGACACCGCCTGGGTCATGGGCGGCACCGGCATCCTCGTTCCCGCCAGGGACCCGCAGGCCCTCGCCGCCGCCTGCCTGCAAATCCTCAACCTCCCAGCCAACGAGCGCCGCGCCCTCGGCCAGCGCGGCCGCGAACGCATCGCCACCCACTTCAGCCTCGCCAGCGCACGCGCGCAGTTCGGCAACCTCATCGCCCATCCCCAGCCCAACGCCCTCACCACCCCGCATCCCACGCTCGCCGCGCCTAACCATATACTAACATCTCACACTTAAAACCTAACACGTAAAACGTAACACCGACTCCCCATGTGCGGTATCGCCGGCTTCTTCACCTCCCCCCGCAGCGCTTCCAACGAAGCCCTCACCGCCACCGTCCGCCGCATGACCGACGCCATCGTCACCCGCGGCCCCGATGACGCAGGCGCCTGGACCGACGCCGACTCCGGCATCGCCCTCGGCCACCGCCGCCTCTCCATTCTCGATCTCTCCCCGCTCGGCCATCAGCCCATGACCAGCACCGACGGCCGCTACGAGATCGTCTTCAACGGCGAGATCTACAACTTCCAGGGCCTCCGCACCGACCTCGAAAAACACGGCCACACCTGGCGCGGCCACTCCGACACCGAAATCATGCTCGCCGCCTTCGTCCAGTGGGGCATCGACGAAGCCACGAAGCGCTTCAACGGCATGTTCGCCTTCGCCCTCTGGGACAAACACGACCACACCCTCACCCTCGGCCGCGACCGCCTCGGCGAAAAGCCCCTCTACTACGGCTGGACAGGCGACACCTTCGTCTTCTGCTCCGAGCTGAAAAGCCTCGCCTCCTTCCCCGGCTTCACCGCCACCATCGACCGCGCCGCCCTCACCTCCCTCCTCCGCTTCAATTACATCCCCGACCCCTGGTGCATCTACCAGGGCCTGCACAAGCTCCCCCCCGCCACCCTGCTCACTCTCCGCGCCCCCACCGACCGCCCCACCCCACGCCACTACTGGTCCCTCCGCAGCGTCATCACCCACGGCACTCAGAACCCCTTCACCGGCAGCGAAACCGAAGCCATCGACGCCTTCGAATCCCTGCTCAAACACGCCATCGGCCAGCGCATGATCGCCGACGTGCCCCTCGGCGCCTTCCTCTCCGGCGGCGTCGATTCCTCCCTCATCGTCGCTTTGATGCAGGCGCAAAGCACCCGCCCCGTCCGCACCTTCACCATCGGCTTCCACGAAAAAGAGCACAACGAAGCCGAGTTCGCCAAAGACGTCGCCAAGCACCTCGGCACCGACCACACCGAAATGTACGTCACCGGCCAGGACGCCCTCGACGTCATCCCTCAGCTCCCCGCCCTCTACGACGAACCCTTCTCCGACTATTCCCAGATCCCCACCTACCTCGTCTGCAAAATGGCCCGCCAGCACGTCACCGTCGCCCTCAGCGGCGACGCCGGTGACGAACTCTTCGGCGGTTACGAGCGCTACTACATCGGCCGCAAACTCTGGAACCAGTTCGCCTGGCTCCCCCAGCCCGCCCGTCGCGCCCTCGCCAGCCTGATGACCCTCCTGCCCGCCAGCACACTCAACGCCATGGCCAGCACCGCCGGGTTCCTCATGCCCAAACGCTTCCGCAATCTGCCCTTCGGAGATAAAATCCACAAACTCGCCGAAGTCGTCGCCGCCCCCGGCATGGAGACCCTCTACCTCAACCTCATGTCCCACTGGAAACGCCCCGCCGACATCGTCATCGGCGGCCAGGATCGCGACACCGCCATCACCGACAAAACCGGCTGGCCCGAAGTCCCCGACTTCACCCACCGCATGATGCACCTCGACATGGAGACCTACCTCCCCGGCGACATCCTCACCAAAGTCGATCGCGCCGCCATGGGCGTCAGTTTGGAAGGCCGCATCCCCCTGCTCGACCAGCACCTCATCGAGTTCGCCTGGACCATCCCCACCGCCATGAAGGTCCGCAACGACCAAGGCAAATGGCTCATGCGCCAAGCCCTCTACCGCCACGTCCCGCAGAAACTCATCGACCGCCCCAAACGCGGCTTCGGCATCCCGCTCGACGTCTGGCTCCGCGGCCCCCTGCGCGACTGGGCCGAAGACCTCCTCAGCGAAACCCGCCTCAAACGAGAAGGCTACTTCCACCCCGCCCCCATCCGCCAAAAGTGGCAAGAACACCAAAGCGGCACCCGCAACTGGCACTTCTACCTCTGGGACATCCTCATGTTCCAAGCCTGGCTCAACCGCCCTACCTGAGCCCCGCCCGCAATCATTGCCGTCTTGCTCAAAGCTCCTCCGCCCAGTAAACTCACCCGCATGAGCATCACCGCCATCGTCGAAAACGGCACCATCAAGTTGCATGTGCGGCTGTGCAGCGCGTTCCCGCTGCGGGAGGTCTTCGCGCAGGCGCACCGTGCGCTGAGGCGAGCGGCGGGATAGACAAGCCAGGAGGCAGCCTAAAAGTCATGCGGCAGGCCAGGCCGCCAGGAGAGCCCATGCCTGCGCGGCGGCGCAAAAGGTCAAACCGCCATCCAGCAGCCATGCGAAGAGCCAACTCAGGCGGGCCACTGTCGTCCAAACCCCACGCTGCCCACGCAAAACTGCCTCCCGGCCGCATCATCAATCGCAGTGTGAGAAATGCGGGCTAGCCGGTGGTGCGGAGTCCGGAGGCGATGGCGTTGATGGAGACGAGGAGGTCGGGGATCATGGCTTCGGCGAGGTCCGTGTTGCCGCTGGCGAGGGTGTGGCGCCAGGTTTGCAGGAGTTCGATCTGCTGGTGGTGGAGGACGTCGAGGGGCTGCTCTCTGAGGTCGAGGGTGAAAGCGAGGCGGGGGCGGCGCTCGCGGAAGGGGCGCTGGAAGAGGCGGCCGAGCATGGTGCTGGTGCGGTCGAATTCCTCCACGATGTAACCGAGGAAGCGGTCGCGCAGGGTGGTGTCGCTGACGAGGCTGGCGTAGGCTTGCATCCAGCGGGGGTTGACGCTGACGAGGGAGCTTTCGATGTTGGTGAGGACGTAGCGGAGGAAGGGGCTGGCGCGGACGGAGCTTTTTAATAATGCCCAGGCGGCGGAGTCTTCCTGTTCGAGGCGCTGGAGGGCGGCGCCGGAGCCATACCAGCCGGGGAGGTAGAAGCGGGACTGGGTCCAGGAGAAGACCCAGGGGATGGCGCGGAGGTCAGCCAACGTGGACTGGCCGGTGCGGCGGGCGGGGCGGGAGCCGATGCGGGCGTTTTCGAGGGCGTCGATGGGGGTGGCCTGGCGGTAAAAGGTCATGAAGCCATCGGCTTGGAGGAAGGCGCGGTAGGCATGGGTGCTCCAGGCGGCGAGGCGCTCCATGACGGGGGCGAGGGGGTCGGCTTCGGCGCGGCGGTGGCGGTGGCGGGCGGTGGTGGAGGCGGCGGAGGCCATCAAGACCTCGACGTTGTAAGCAGCGGAGTTCAGGTGGGCGTATTTTTGGGCGATGGTCTCGCCCTGCTCGGTCATGCGGAGGCTGCCGCTGAGGGAGCCGTGGGGCATGGCTTCCATGAACCAGTGGGTGGGGCCGGCGCCGCGGCCGACGGTGCCGCCGCGGCCGTGGAAGAAAATGGCGCGGACGCCGCAGCGCTCGGCGGCGGTGCCGAGGTCTTGCTGGGCTTTGTGGATGGCCCATTGGGAGGCGAGGATGCCGCAGTCTTTGTTGGAGTCGGAGTAACCGACCATCATTTGGAAGTCGGCGGCGCGGCGGTGGGTGAGGCTGCGCTGGGTGACGGGGTGGGTCAAAAAGGCTTCGGTGATGCCGGGGCCGGCTTCGAGGTCGTCCATGGTCTCGAAGAGGGGGGTGACGGGGAGGGGGCAGGCGAGGCCGCCTTCGACCCAGTCCATGAGGCCGGCTTCGCGGGCGAGGAGGTAAACGGTGAGGAGGTCTTCGACATGGCGGGTCATGGAGACAATCAAAGCGCCGAGGCCGGCGCTGCCGTGACGGTGGTGGTGCTCGACGAGGACGCGGTAGCAGGCGAGGACGGTGTCGGCTTCGGGGCCGGCGCTGAGGCCGGGGGCGAGGAAGGGCCGGGGGGAGAGGAGTTCTTTTTCGAGGAGGGCGCGGCGCTGCTCCAGGGGCCAGTCGGGGAAGCTGGCGCCGTTTTCGACGCCGGCGGTGGCGAGGAGCTGGGCGAGGGCTTGTTCATGGAAGGTGGAGTTTTGCCGGACGTCGAGGATGGCGGAGTGGAAGCCGAAGGCGTGGAGCTGGCGGCGGAGGGGGACGATGAATTCGCGGACGAGGGCGTGGGCTTTGACTTCGTTGAGGGAGGCGGCGAGGGCGTCGATGTCGGCGAGCAGTTCGTCGGGCGTCTGGTAGGCGGCGGGGGAGTCGGGCCGCTCCATGGCGGTGACGAGGCGGGCGCGCATGAGGAAGACGGTCTCGCGCCAGGGTTCTTCGCGGTTGCGCTCGTGAATGTAGGGGAGGTCCACGGTGGGCTCGGTGGCGAGCGTTTCGAGGAGGCGCTGGCGGAGGCTTTGGAGGGTGGGGGGGACTTCCTGGAAGAGGAGGCTGAGGGGGAGCTGGTAGCCGAGAGCTTCGAGGGAGCGGCGCTGGACGCGGATGGCGTTGCGGCGGAGGGCGTCGAGGGCGGTGCGGGTGACATCGTGGGTGACGAAGGGGTGGCCATCGCGGTCGCCACCGATCCAGGTGCCGAAGCGGATGAGTGGGGGGAGGAGGTCGGCTTTTTCGACGTCGAGGCCGGCGGCTTCCCAGGCTTCGCGGAGGTGGGCGTGAGCGCGGGCGAGGGCTTCGGGGAAAACTTCTCTGAGGTAGTGGAGGGCGTTCTGGAGTTCGGCCTCGATGGAGGGGCGGGTGACGTGGATCTCTCCGGTGCGCCAAAGAGCCTCTAGCTGAACCTCAATCTGCCGGCCGAGGCGGCACTGCTCGCGCTCGGTGTAGGCGGTGTTCTCATGGCGGTTCATGAGGGTGTAGATCTCGCGGTGGCGCTCGCGGACGGTGGCGCGCTTGGCCTCAGTGGGGTGGGCGGTGAGAACGGGCTCGACGCGGACGGAGCGGAGGACGTCGAGCAGCTCCTGCTCGCTGAGGCCGAGCTGGCGCATGGCGGCGAGGTTGTCCGCCCAGAGACCGACTTCGGCTTCGGGGCCGAGTTCTTTTTCACGCAGGCGGCGGACCTGGGCGGCGGTGCGCTCCTCGACGATGTTGAGAAGCTGGAAGGCGATGGAGTAGGCCTGGCCGAGGGCGCGGCCGTTGACACCCTGGGCGGCGTTTTCGGCGACGCCACTCCAGGGGAGGCGCTCGGCGAGGTCTGTCTCGCCGAGGCGGCAAAGGGTGTCTCGATACGCGTCCATGAGGAAGCGGAGGTCTTTGTGCAGGAGGTCGAAGCCCAGGTCACGGAGGGCGACGGGGGGAGGCACGGTTGAGGAGTCGGGGAGAGACATCGGCAGGGAGGGGAGCACGTTTAATGCCGTGCGGCGTGCTTTCAAGGCGGGGGAAAAGAAAGCGGCGCGGGGGCGGTTTTCTTTGCAGCAGGCGGGGCGCTGGGGGCGTTGACTGGGGCGTGAGATTCCCGACCGCAGTCCTTCTCTTTCTGTTTGTCGCCCTCAACGCGGACGCCGCGCCGCCGAACTTCATTTTCGTGCTGGTGGACAATCTGGGCAACGGCGACGTGAAGTGCTTCAACCCGGAGAGCAAACACCGCACGCCGAACCTGGATCGCATGGCGGCGGAGGGGATGCGGCTGACGAGCTTCTATTCCGCCAGCGGCATCTGCACGCCGAGCCGCGCCAGCGCCATGACGGGCTGCTACCCGCAGCGGGTGAATCTGCACCTGAACCACGAGGGCCGCGGGGTGCTGCGCCCGGTGTCGCCAAAGGGTTTGAATCCGGAGGAAAAGACGCTGGCGCAGGTGCTGAAGGCTGGGGGCTACGCCACCAAGATCATCGGCAAGTGGCATCTCGGTGACCAGCCGCCCTTTCTGCCCACGCGGCGCGGTTTCGACGAGTATCTGGGCATCCCCTACAGCGATGACATGACGAAGGACAAGCGCCCGGAGAGCTGGCCCGAGCTGCCCTTGATGCAGGACGAGGAGGTGATCGAGGCGCCGGTGGACCGGGACTACCTGACGAAGCGCTACACGGAGGCCGCGGCCGAGTGGATCCGCGGCAACAAGGGGCGGCCGTTTTTTCTCTACCTGCCGCACGCCATGCCCGGCAGCACGCCGCACGCCTACGCCAGCCCGGCTTTCAAAGGCAAGTCTGCCAATGGCGAATGGGGTGACAGCGTGGAGGAACTGGACTGGTCGATGGGGGAACTCCTGCGGGTGCTGAAGGAGGAGGGTCTGGATGAGAACACCTTCGTGGTCTGGACCTCCGACAACGGAGCGCCGCAGCGCAACCCGCCCCAGGGCAGCAACGCGCCCTACAAGGGCTGGGGCTACAACACCTCCGAAGGCGCCATGCGCATGCCGTGCCTCCTGCGCTGGCCGGGCAAAGTGCAGGCGGGCAAGACCTGCGACGCGCTCTGCACCATGATGGATCTGCTGCCCACCTTTGCCGCGCTCGCAGGCGCGCCTTTGCCGGAGAAAAAGATCGACGGACGCGACATGAGCGGCATCTGGCTGGGTGAAGGCGGGGACGCCAGCCCTTACGACGAGAGCGGCTTTTTTTATTACCACTCGGAGCAGTTGCAAGCCGTGCGCAGCGGTCCGTGGAAGCTCTACCTGGAGCTGCCCAACAAGCTGTCCAATCTCAAAGACAAAACGGTGCTGGCGAAGGCTGAGCTTTTCGACGTGCGCAACGATGCGGTCGAGACCCGCGACGTGCTGGCCGAGCAGCCGGACGTGGTTGCGCGGCTGCTGGGTCTGGCGGAACAAGCCCGGGACGAGCTGGGCGATCTTGGCCGCGAGGGCAAGGGCCAGCGACCGGCCGGCTGGGTGGACAACCCGACCGCGCGGGTGCCGCGCTGAAACCGGTGACGGCGCGGGAGCGGGGGTTCAGAGCACCTTTGCGGTGACGATCTCGTTGCGCTCGTTCAGCAGGGCGCGCTTGGGAGTGACCGGCTCAGCGTCGAGCCCGAAGGCCATGATGGTGACGATGTGGCCGGTGTTGATGAGGTGGGCGGCCGCGCCGTTGACGACGATGTGGCGGGAGCCTGCTTTGCCCGGGATGACGTAGGTCTCGAGGCGGGCGCCGTTGGTGAGGCTGGTGACGAGGACTTTCTCCCCTTCCCAGATATCAACGGCCTCCATCAGGTCGGTGGGAATGGAGATGCTGCCCTCGTAGTCGATGTTTGCGTCGGTGATGCGGGCGCGGTGGAGTTTGGATTTGAGCTGGTGGCGGAACACGGGCCGCCAAGCTGCCCGCGCGGGCCTTTGCGTCAAGGCGAAGGTGGGGTCTGGGACGGAGGCGGGGAGCAAATCGGCGGCGGCAACGCTTGCAGGAGGGCCGGTTCCCGCATTGAATGGGCAGTCCATGTCCAACCCTTCCTCGACGAGTCGTCCTTTCCGAATCGGTGTCGCTGGCTGCGGCGCGATCGGCCGCAACCACGTGCGCATCATGGCCGAGCTGGCGGCGGCCAGCCACGGCGCGCTGGAGTTTGCCGGCATTCACGACGCGGACACCGCGCGGGCGGCGGAGCTGAGCCAGCAATACAGCGTGCCGGTGATCGCGGATTTGGCGGCCTTTGCCGCCAGCGTGGACGCGGCGACGGTGGCGGTGCCGACGATCTACCATCGGCCGGTGGCGGAGGTGCTGCTCAACCAGGGCCGCCACGTGCTGGTGGAAAAACCCATCACCGAGAGCCTGGCGGAGGCGCAGCATTTGATTCACCTGGCCGAGGAAAAGCGGGCGATCCTGCAAGTAGGGCACATCGAGCGCTTCAATCCGGTGCTGCGGCAATTGGAGGAGCGGCTGACCGCGCCGCGCTTCATCGAGACGCATCGTTTGTCCCCCTTCCCCAACCGCAGCATCGACATCGGCGTGGTGCTGGACCTCATGATTCACGACATCGAGATCGTGCTGCACTTGGTGAAAAGCCCGCTGGTGGAAGTCGATGCGGTGGGCATCCCGGTGCTGATGAAGCGGGAGGACATCGCCAACGCGCGGCTGAAGTTTGCCAATGGCTGCATCGCCAACCTGACAACGAGCCGGGTCAGCCCGGAGAAGATGCGCAAGATCCGCGTGTTCCAGCCGGACTGCTACCTGTCACTCGACTACCAGGACCAAAGCGGCTGGTTGTATCGCAAGGACGGCCTGCAAATCGTGCGCGAGGCCGTGGAGATCGAGAAGGACGAGCCGCTGAAGCTGGAGATCGCCGCGTTCGTTGACTGCGCCCGACAAGGCGTGCGGCCGATGGTCTCGGGGCGCGAGGGAGCGGAGGCGTTGCGCATCGCCCTGCAAATCACCGACCAGATCGAGCGCAACGAGGCGCTGGCCGCGCAGGCATGAGCGACCTCGTTTTCATCATCGCTGGCGAGCTCAGTGGAGACACCCACGGCGCGGGTTTGATGCAGGCGCTCAAGGAGCAGCGGCCGGAGCTGCGTTTCGAGGGCCTCGGCGGACCGAAGATGCGCGCCGTCGGCGGGGATGGCATCGACGACTGGGTGGAGACGGCGGGCGTCGTCGGCCTGTGGGAAGTGCTCAAGATGTATGGCTGGTTCAAGCGCCGCTTTGAGCAAACGGTGGCCGGCATCCTGCAGGCGCCGCCAGCGGCGGTGGTGCTGGTGGATTATCCCGGCTTCAACCTGCGCGTGGCCAAAGCCCTGCGCGCTGGTGGTTATCGCGGCAATATCCTCTATTACATCAGCCCGCAGGTCTGGGCCTGGAAAAAGGGCCGCGTCAAAGTCATGGCGCGGGTGCTGGACCTCGTGATCTGCATCTTCCCGTTCGAAAAGCCCTTTTATGAAGCCTCGGGCCTGCGCGCAGAGTTTGGCGGGCATCCCATGGTGGATCGCGCCGCGGCCTTGCGCGCGGACTTCTCCGGCACGCGGGAGCCGAACCTGATCGGCTGGTTCCCCGGCAGCCGTCGCAACGAGGTGCGGCGCCTTTTTCCCGTCATGCTGGAAGCGTCGAAGCTGATCCGGCAGGAAATGTCAGAAGCGCGTTTTGTGGTCTCCGCCGCCAACGACACGCTGGCGGCCGAGATGCGAAGCCTGGCAGCCGAGCGTTTGCCCGAAGCGGCCGGCTGGATCGAGACCGGCACCGTTTATGAACTGATGCAGCGGGCGAGCACAGGCGCCGTGGCCTCCGGCACCGCCACCCTGGAGGCCGCCTGCCTCGGGCTGCCCTACGCGCTGGTTTATCACGTCAACTGGCTGACCTACCTGGCGGGCAAAACCGTGGTGCGCATCAAGCATCTCGGCATCGTCAACATCCTGGCTGGTCGCGAGGTGGTGCGGGAGCTGGTGCAGCATGAGCTCAGCCCGGAAAGTCTGGCTGCGGAAATGCTCCGTTTGACGCGTGACACCGAGGCGCGCGCCCGTTTGCAGACCGATCTCGGCGCTGTGGTGGCCTCCCTTGGCGAACCCGGCGCCTATGGGCGCGCGGCGGCGATCGTGAGTGAGCAGTTGGCAGAAACCGCCTGAAACACGGCGCGGAATTCAGCTTGCCGACGCCGCTTCCGCTGACATCATCGGGCGTATGAAGAAAGCCCATTCCATTTTCTTTGCCGGTCTTTTTCTCGCCACTCTCCCGGCCAGCGCGCAAACGATGGAAACCTGGGTCACCAGCCAGGGCGCCATGTTTGAGGCCGCGGTCAAGCAGGTCGTCCCCGGCCAGGTGACCTTCATTCTCAAGGATGGCCGCGAGCAAGGCGTGCCGATCCAGGACCTTTCAGAGCGCAGCCGCACCAAGCTGGTCGAGGCTCTCGGTTTCGGCGCCACGCCCGTGCCCCCTCCACCCGCCGCTGCGACGGCACCCACTTCACCCGCACCCGCACCCGCGCCCGCATCAACTCCCGCGCCCAGCCCGGCGCCAGCGAGCGCCCCGATGGCCGTGCAGCCTGTGGACGGCGCCGCCATTGACGTCACCGACGCCACCCAGATCCAGGCCAAAATGGGACAGCAGGCCATCGTCGTCGGCACGGTCAGCAAGGTGGCGACCCTTGGCGCTTCCGGGCATCGCTTGATCGAGTTTGAGGGCGCGAACTTCAACGTCTTCGTTTCCAAGCAGCAGATCGATCAATCCTCCGACTGGGTGCTGGATGATCTGCCGGGCAAGCGGCTGCAAGTCAGCGGCAAGATCGAGAGCTATCGCGACGCGCCGCAGATTCGCGGCAACGACCCCTCCCAACTGACTCGCGTGCAGTAGCTCAGGCCCGCTTCTTCGACATCAGCTCGCGGTAGTGGCCCTCCAAAACCCGCACCTGCTGGGCGCGATCAAACTTGGCCTCAACCGCGCGGCGGCCGCCCTCCGCCAAGCGTGCCCGCAACTCGGCGTCCCCCAGGACGGCCAGCGCCGCCTCGGCGAGCAGGTCAGCCCGATTCTCCGGCACCAGCAAGCCGCTTTCTCCGGATTGAATGGCTTCAGGAAAGCCGCCATGCTCGGTGGCAATCACCGGCAGCCCAGAGGCCATGGCTTCGAGCGCCGCGTTGGGGATGCCCTCGCGATTGCCGTCCGCGGAAGTGCGGCTGGGATGCAGAAACAGGTGCGAGCGGTAGAGCATCCTCCGGACGCGGCGCTCGGCCACAAAACCGGGAAACCTCACCGAACCGGCCAATCCCATCTTCTCTGCCTGCGCTCGCAACTCGGGCCTGAGCGGACCATCACCGACCAGAATCAAACGCGCTTTCGGGTAGTGTTGGCGCACCACCGCAAACGCCTGCAATGTTAGATCCAGGCCCTTCTTTTCGACAAATCGGCAGACCTGAGTGATGTGCCAAATCCCATCTTCCGGTGCCTCGCGTGTCTGAAACGGCCAGTCCTCCAAGGGCACCCCGGTGCGCCAGACCGCGATCTTTTCCGGCGGACAGCCCAGCGCCTGCACGTCCTGCGCCAGCGCCTCGGAGCGGCAAAGCATGCGGTCAGCGAGATCGAACACCTCGCGCATCGCGCGCTGGTAGCCGGGTTTGTCCATGTTGACGCCCGCGTCCGCGCCGTGAAACGACACCACCACCGGGTGCGGCCAGACCTTCATCAGCGGCCGGAACTGCGGCGCAATGTGGCCAAAAAACACATGCAGCAGTCCGGCATCCACCCGGGTCAGTTCCAGCACCCACTTGCGCAGCTCCCAATCGAACATCGACCACGGCTCGCGCCGCCACTTCAACCAGACCCAGCGCCGCCACCAGCGCAGGCGCGGCTTCGGCAGCACGTGCAGACGGCGCGGATGAAAGTCAAACTGCCGCTCGTTCTCGCGCTTGTGGGTGAAGACGTGGCAGCGCACGCTCTCCAGCGCCGAGATTTGACGGTACACATGCATCATGTCGAGCTTCAAAAACTCGGGCAGATAAGCAGCCACGGTCGGGGGATTCGGCATTGATGCGGGCGAGGGATGGAGTATCGAAATGAGCCCGGCCGCGCGCCTTTCCACTCCGGCCGGGGCAGCCAATACTGCCGTCTCCCCCACCGCTGTCACATGAATTATCCCGAAAAAGCGCGCCACGTCATCGATATGGAAATCCGCGAACTCGAGCGGCTGCGGGAACGCCTCGGGGAGCCCTTTTCAGGGGCGATCGGCTTGATGCTCGAATGTCTGGCTGCGGGCCGCAAATTCGTCGTCTGCGGTGTCGGCAAAAGCGGAAACATCGGCCGCAAACTGGCGGCGACGCTCAACAGCACCGGCGCGCCCGCCGTCCTGCTCGACGTCGGCGATGCCATGCACGGCGATCTCGGCATCGTCAGCGAGGGCGACCTCGCCATCACCCTCAGCTACAGCGGCGAAACCAGTGAGCTGCTTACCCTGCTGCCGCATTTGAAACGGCGGCGCGTCAGTTTGATTGCCGTCACCGGCAACCCCGAATCGATGCTGGCCCGCCAGGCTGACGTCGTTCTGGATGCCCGCGTCGAGCGCGAGGCCTGCCCTCTGAACCTCGCCCCGACCTCCAGCACCACCACCATGCTCGTGCTCTGCGATGCGTTGGCGATGGTGCTGCTGGAGGCGCGGGGATTTTGCAGCGAAGACTTCGCCAGCCTGCATCCCGGCGGCAGCCTCGGCCGGGCTCTGCTGACACGCGTCAGCGACGTCATGCGCCAGGGCAGCCGCCTCGCCCTCATCGGCCCCGCGACCATGGTCAATGAAGCTTTGCAGGCCATGACCCAGGCGCGCTCCGGTGCTGCCGTGGTGGCAGGCTCCGCAGGCCGTCTGGCGGGGATCTTTACCCACGGCGACTTTGTCCGGGCGTTTCAAAAAGACGCCGGGATCGCCACCAGGCCGGTCAGCGATTTCATGACCGCCAACCCCGTGACCATCCAGGCGGACAAGCTCGCGGTCGAGGTCCTCACCGCGCTTGAACGCCATCCGGTCGATGACTTGGTGGTGGTGGATGCGGATGGCAAACCCGTCGGCCTGGTGGACACCCAGGATTTGACGCGTCTGCAACTCGTTTGAGCCCCGTAATTTCCTTTGAACCGAGTTGTCTTGGCCGGCATTTGCTGCCAATAACCTCGCTTCCGGGCATCCGTTCCCGTCCAACTCTCAATGCTCAAACTTCCCACGATCCGCATCGGCTCCGTCGTCATGGATGGAATCCAGCCCGTCTTCATTCTCGGGCCCTGCGTCATCGAGAGCGAGCCCTTCCTGCGTCAACTCGCCGCGCGCCTGCACGAGATGGCCACCCGCAACGGCTGGCGCTGGATTTTGAAGGCCTCCTACGACAAGGCAAACCGCAGCTCCCTCAGCAGCTACCGCGGTCCCGGCTGCCGGGAAGGCTGCGCCTTGCTGGCAACCGTGGGCCGCGAGCATGGCGTGCCCGTCACCACCGATGTGCACAGCCCTGAGGAGGCGGAAATCGCCGCCGAACACATCGACTTGCTGCAAGTCCCCGCCTTTCTTTGCCGCCAGACCGACCTGATCACCGCCGCCGCTCAAACCGGCCGCGCGGTCAACGTCAAGAAGGGCCAGTTCATGGCACCCTGGGATGTCGGCAACATCGCCGAAAAACTGCGCGCCGGCGGCTGTGAAAATTATTTTTTTACCGAACGCGGAACCACTTTTGGGTATCAAAACTTGGTGGCGGATATGAGGTCGCTTTACTGGATGCGTGAACAAGGCCACCGGGCCGTGTTCGACGCCACCCACTCCGTGCAGCGGCCCGGCGGTCTCGGAGCCACCACCGGCGGCGACGGCATTCTGGCCCCGGTGCTTGCCCGCGCCGCTGTCGCCGCCGGCTGCGACGGGGTTTTCATTGAAACCCACCCCGAACCGGCTAAGGCTTTATCAGACGGACCAAACCAAATCCCGCTCGACCAACTGGAAAAGCTGCTAAGGTGCCTGAATTCCATCCATCAACTTGCCCATTCTGATGAAGCCTAAAGCCTCCCTCGCCCGTCTCTCCTGCGTGACGGCTGCGCTGCTGGCCGCTGTGGTCGCCCCCGCCCAGGAAGAGGCCAAAAAAACGGCGGCTGCGGGCAGTCCTGAGGCAGCGGAAACCGCCGGTTCCCAGCTCACCACCTTCGGTCGGCAAATTCCGGCGCAACGACCGAATCGCGGCATTTGGATTCCCAGCTTCTCGGAAGGCAAACTCAGTTCGGTGGTCGAGGCGGATGTGGTCACACGCATCGACGACCAGCGTCTTTTCGCGGAAAACATGATCATTCACCTCCACAACGACACCGAAAACGGCGAGGTCAAAGTGGACATGCCCAGCGCCACCTACCACATGACCAGCCAGATGGTGCGCAGCAACGAGCGCAGCAAAGTCAGCCGCTCGGACTTCGATCTGGAGGGCGATTCGCTCGTTTTCGACACCACCACTTCCCAAGGCCGCATGAGTGGCAACGTGCGCATGACCATTCACGATGCCAGAGGCTTCATGAAAGATGCTGCCGTTCCGGCGAAGGAAGAAAAAAATGCCGCCGCCCACGACTCCAAGCAGCCCGTCAATGAGGCGGTGAAGCCCGCCCGTCCGGCCCCAACCACACCGGCCCCGAAAAATCCATGAGCCTGCCCGCCCGACCGCTCTTCCTTCTCACCGCCCTTTTGCTGATGCCCTGGGAGGCCGCTCTGGCAGCGCCCGAACCCCTTTTTAAATCCAGCAGCCGCCGCCGTGCGGAAGCCGAAGGCCGCGAAGAAACCGCCCGCCGCCTGGCTGAAGCGGAGGCGCGTGGCGCGCTTGAAAAAGCCCGTCTCGCGCGTGAATCCACCGCGGCCCAAAAGCAAGACCTCGCCGCCAAAGCACGCGCCGCCCTGCAAGCGCAAGCCGCCCCGGTTTTGGCGGCGGAGCAGGCGCGCCAGGAGGAAGCCGCAGCCAAGCTGCAGAGCACGCTCGAAAACGTCAGTCCCGAGGCGCGCGAACGCATTGAGTCGCCGGTGCCGGTCGCAGTCGTGGTGGAAGACGAAAACCAGCCCCCGCCGCCGCCAATGCAGATGGCTCAAAATACCGACGCTGTCAGCAGCGCGCCCGCCATCCCTCCGCCGGCCTCGCCCGCCAGCCCCGGTGCCCCCAAACCACAACCCCTCAAACCCACTCCACTGGAAAATCCCGCCATTAAAGCCAGCCGAACCATCATAGACTCTACAGACAGTTTCTTCGACGCCAACAAATCCATTGGCGTCTTCACGGGTAACGTTCGCGTTTATAGCCCGCGCTTTTATTTGGAGTGTGACGAGCTTGAAGTCTTCATGAAAAAGAGCAACCCGGACGACAAAAAACCCGCCTCCCCCGAGGACGATGAACCGCCGGGAGGCGAGGAGGACGAGGAAAGCAACATCGAAAAAATCATCGCCCGCGGCGCCATGGTGTTGATCGAAAAACACACCGAAAACGGCCAGGACATCCAGGTCGGCAAGTGCAAGCACCTCACCTTCGACGGCGCCACCAAGATCGTCACCCTGCGTGTCTGGCCTCAGGTCCAACGCGGCCCGCACTTGCAAGTCTCCAAGGATGCCAGTACCGTGATGACTATCTCTCCCAAGGGCGAATTGAACACAGTCGGGAACCACCGCACCGAAATTCTGCAAGGAGAAGCCGCCAAACTCAAAACCAAAGGCTTGCGCCGCGCCCCTGAGCCATGACAGTACTGACGAAAGAAATGGGGAAGAGTGCCATCGTGATGCAATCAGCAACTCAGGCGCCAAGTGGCGCGGACAGCCATCCTGACACCGTCGGCAGCCGCCTGCTGCACACCGAAGGCCTCAAAAAGGTCTATGACGGCCGCGCCGTGGTCAATGGCGTGGACATCGAGGTCAAAAGCGGCGAGATCGTCGGCCTGCTCGGACCCAACGGAGCCGGCAAGACCACCACCTTTTACATGATCGTCGGCCTCGTCCGGCCCAATGGCGGCCGCGTCATCTTCGACGGCAAGGACACCACAGCCAAGCCCATGTACGTCCGCGCCCGCCTCGGCATGGGTTACCTGCCGCAGGAGGAGTCCATTTTCCGCAAACTGACGGTGCGCGAGAACATCATCGCCGTCATGGAAACGCAAAATTTCACCGCCAAGGAGCGGCGCGAGCAATCGCAGGCTTTGATGGAGCGCTTCGGCATCGACCACGTGGCGGAAAACCTCGCCCTGACCCTCTCCGGCGGGGAAAAACGCCGCCTCACCATCGCGCGCTCCCTGGTCACCGAGCCAAAGCTGCTCATGCTCGACGAACCCTTCTCGGGCGTCGATCCCATTGCCGTCTCCGAGATTCAGGACATCATCCGCATGCTGCGCAAGGCCGGCCTCGCCATCCTCATCACCGACCACAACGTACGCGAAACACTCAACATTGTGGACCGCGCCTACCTCATCTACGAAGGCCAGGTCAAACGCCACGGCAGCAAGGAATTTCTCGTCAACGACCCCGTCGCCCGCCAGCTTTATCTCGGAGAAGATTTCACCATGTGACGCGCCCTGCGCGGCTAACCACTCAATCCCCAACCCCAAACCAAGGAGGAAACCCACCATGCAAGTACACAACGTCAACCTTCCTATCGTCGTCACCGGCCGGCACGTCGAGATCACCGAGGCCATGCGCGACTATGCGCACAAAAAGGTCGAGGGTCTGCATCTCGACTACCCGCGCATCGTCGAGGCCAAGGTGGTGCTCGACGTCCAGCAGCGCAACCAGAGCGCTGAGATCATTCTCTTCTGCGCCAACCACATCGTCATCGAAGTCAAATCGACTGCCGATGACATTTACGCCGCCATCGACGAATCGATCTCGAAGATCGCGCGCCGCATGCGCAAGTTCAAAACCCGCATGCTCAAAAGCCATCGCCCGCGCAAGAATGGCAGCATCCGCCACATTGAGGAAAAGGTCTATGACGAAACCTTCATCGACAGCGAGGAGGATCACGTCGAGCACTCCTACGTGCATCAGGAGCCTTACCGCCTGCGCCCGCTTTATCCGGACGAGGCCATTGTCGATCTGGCGCTGAGCGATCGCCCCTTTATCGCCTTCCACAATCAAGTCAGCCACAAGCTCGCCATCGTTTACCGCCGCAAGGACGGCGAGTACGGCATCATCGAGCCGGATGTCTCCGCCGAGGTCAATGGTCACTGATCGAGGAGGCCGTTTCCCTTCCCATGCCCGCCGCCACGACGCCTCGTCTCTTGATGGACGCCGCCGCCATGGCGGAGGGCATCCGCCAGCTCGCCAAAGACGTGCTGGCCGCCGGACCCGAGGCTGAAGGCCAGCCTCTCGTTCTGATTGGCATTCACAATCGCGGCGTGCCGCTTGCCCGCAGGCTGGCCGCCGCGATTCAGCAAATCCGCCCCGGCGCCGTGCAAGTCGGCACGCTCGACATCACCCAGCATCGCGATGACTTGGGCGTGATCGAAGATCTGCCCGCTCTGATCGGCTCCGACATTCCCTTTGGCATTGACGGCGCCCGCGTCATTCTTTGCGACGAGGTCATTCACACCGGCCGCAGCATCCGCGCCGCGCTCTCCGAACTGCTGGACTTTGGCCGGCCTGCGCGCGTCGAACTCGCCGCGCTGATCGATCGCAACGGCCGCGAATTTCCGATCCAGCCCGACTACCGCGCGCGGCGCATCGAAATCCCGTCCGGCGAACGCGTCAGCGTGCGTTTCTCCGAAGTCGATCCTGAGGACGCCGTTTGCATCGAACACGCCCGCAACTCATGACGCCGCGCAAAGACCTGCTCGACATCGCCTCCCTCTCGGACACCGAGATCGCCTTCATTCTCGCCAACGCCGCGCCGTTCAAGGACCTCTTCAAACGCTCGGTGAAAAAGGTGCCCACGCTCAAGGGCCGCACCATGCTCACGCTCTTTTACGAGCCCTCGACACGCACCCTTTCCTCGTTCGAAGTCGCGGCTTCACGCTTGTCGGTCGATGTCACCCGCTTCGATGTGGACAGCTCCAGCGTTGTCAAAGGCGAGTCCGTGGTGGACACCATCGACACGCTGGAGGCCATGCGGCCCGACTACATCGTGGTCCGCCACAAACAGTCCGGCGTGCCGAACCTCATTGCCCAAAACACCGCTGCCAGCGTCATCAACGCCGGCGATGGCTGGCACGCTCACCCGACGCAGGCCTTGCTGGATGCCTTCACCTTGCGCGAGGCGGGCCGCGGCGAACTCAACGACAAGCGCGTGCTCATCGTCGGCGACATTCAACACTCCCGCGTCGCGCGCTCGACCAGCCTGCTGTTGCGCCGCCTCGGCGTGCGCGTCGCTTACCTGGCCCCTGGAACGCTGATGCCGCGGGAAACGCCGGCTGATGTCACACTGTTTGACCATTGGGCCGATGCGCTCGACTGGAAACCGGACGCAGTTTACCTGCTGCGCGTCCAACTGGAGCGTCAAGCTGAGTCGCTGTTTCCCAGCGTGGGAGAATACCATCGCTTGTTCGGTCTCACTGAGGAGCGGCTCCGTGTTTTACGCGATCGCAAAACCTGGCTGATGCATCCGGGACCGGTGAACCGCGGCGTCGAAATCACCGACTCCGGGATGAGCTACGAGCACAGCTTGATCAACCGCCAAGTGGAAAACGGCATCGCCGTGCGCATGGCGGTGCTTTACAGCCTGCGTCCTGAACGAGCGGCCTAGCCTATAAAAAAAAGCGCGACCGCTCGTGCGCGCATGCCTCATTGCTGAGGCGGGACCGATGGAGGAGCGGGTGGCGGTGGCGGCGCCGATGGGGAAATGCTCTCCTTGGCCTTGTCCACCGCGTCTTTTGCCGCGGCTTCAGCAGCCTCGCCCACCGCCTTGGCGGCATCGCCGGCAGCTTTGGTGGCTTCATCGATCTTCTTGCCAGCTTCTGAAGTTTTCTCTTCAACCTCCGGCTTTTTTGGTCCGCAAGCGGCTAAAAACAGCGCCCCAACAGAAACAATCCCGACCTGAATGAGTGATTTCGTCTTCATGGCGGCGATACTATGCCTACTGGACGGCGTTTGATCAAGCCTTCGTTGCATCACCCGCTGGAATCTCGACGTCTGCTCGCACGACCAACAAAGCGGTTCGCGTCTCCTTCAAGACTGTCTCCGCGGTCGAGCCCATCAAAAAATGCCGCAGATTCGACCGGCCGTGCGCTCCGACCACCACCAAAGGCGCGTCACGCTCGGCGGCGTGGCGCGCGATCACTTCAGCAGGCCGCAAACCCTCTTCCATGATCACATGGTCCACCGGCCAGCCAGCTTCACCAGCCAAGGCCTCCCACTCCGCTTCGACCGAACGAATGTAGGCGCCACGCAAATCCTCCGACCCCTCCACCAATGGCAGCATGTAGGCGATCGCCTCCCAGGGCTGATGCCAGACATGCAAAGCCGTCACCGCTTCGCGTCCACCCTCGCAGTAGCGCTCAGCCGCCTGCAACACCACTTTCGATTCTCCTGACAGATCCACCGCGGCAAGTGCTCGATCGAGTTTCACTTGCTCAAAACCCGCGGGCACCAGCAGCACGGGCGCTGCGCATTTGCGCACCAGTTTGGGGCTCGTCGAGCCCGCGCCAGTCAGCGCATCCCCGCTGCCCACGGCACCGAGCACCAGCAACTCAGCGCCCGTGGCGGCGTTGAGGAGGCACGGAACCGGCTCGTCCACCGAAACCACGACTTCCATGTCCTTGACCGCCAGGCCGGAGTTGCGCAGCCAATGCGCCATTGCCGCCCGTCCCCCCTCCAACGCAATCTCCGCCTGCCGCTCATAGCTTGACTGCCGCGTTTTTGCGAGATGCGCCACCGCCTGGTTGCTCACCACATGCATCACGACCAGATGCCTCGACTTGGCGCGCGCGATGGCCGCCCCCTGCCACAACGCCGCTCTCGATGCCGCCGAAAAATCCACCGCCACCAGCACAAAAGGCTCACGATGGAGTGTGTCCACGGTGCTCATAAGGCCAGTTTAGCCAAAAATTGAAAAGGGGGCAATCCCAAACTGTCCTGTGCCGCAAGAGCATTGCGTAAAGTCCGCTTTCTTTTCTTGCGCTCGGCGCATTTGGCGGCATGGTCGCCCTCCCGTGATGCGCGGGGCGTAGCTCAGCCTGGTAGAGCGCTTGCTTTGGGAGCAAGAAGTCGTGAGTTCGAATCTCGCCGCCCCGACCATGCCGCCATCGTCCGCCAGTCCATGTCACCCCTCTTCGCCGCCCTTCAGCAGGCCTTTCAGGAGCGCGACTGGCACTTTCGCCGCGTGCCCGAGCGGGAAGTGCTGGAGGCGGACTTTGAGGCCCACCACACCAAGGTGCCTCTGCATGTGCAGATTTTCGGCGAGGCACGCATGGCCACCGTGGTGTCGCGCGCCTCCTTTCCCTTCCCGCCCACCCACCGCGCGCGGGTGGCTGAGCTGCTCATGCGCACCAACCAGCAATTGACGCTGGGCAATTTTGAAATGGACTGGGATGGCGGCCATGTGCTGTTCCGGCTGACCAATGTGTTTCCGCCTGACGTGGCGGATGGCTCCATCCTGGCCGCCCTGGTGCATGCCGCCGTCGCGGAAATGGACCGTCTGACCCCTTTTCTGGGAGAGCTTTGCAAGACTCCGGCAAGGGAGCTGCCTTTGTTCAATGTAACGGCCTTGCTGGCGCGCGAGGACCTGCTGCCACCGCCGCTTGAGCAGGGTTAATCATTTGGTTGTGCCCCTCAAAATTCGGGCTTAACTGCGCGGCCCTATGGCCCCATACCAGATTCTCGTCGCCGACCCCATTTCCGAAAAAGGCATCGAACTGCTGCAGTCCGAACCGTCCTTTGAGGTGGTCGTCAACCTCGGCCTCAAGCAGGAGGCAGACTTTGCCAAAGCCGCCGCCGGCGCCCACGCCATCATCGTTCGCAGCGGCGTGAAAGTGACCTCCAACGTGATTGAGGCCGCCCCCAACTTGAAGGCCATTGGCCGCGCCGGTGTCGGTGTGGACAACATCGACGTGCCCGCCGCCAGCAAGCGCGGCGTGGTGGTGATGAACACGCCGGGCGGCAACACCATCTCCACGGCTGAGCAGGCCTTCACCCTCATGATGTCGCTTGCACGCAAGACGCCGCAAGCGCACGCCACCATCATCGAAGGCCGTTGGGACCGCAAAAAATTCCAGGGCACCGAGGTCTTTGGCAAAACCCTGGCCGTGCTCGGCATGGGCCGCATCGGCGCTGAGTTTGCCAAGCGCGCGAAAGCCTTCGGCATGCGCGTTGCAGCCTACGATCCCTACCTCTCGAAGCATCGTGCAGAAAGCCTCGGCGTGGAGCTTTGTGAGAATCTCGACGACGCCCTGGCACAGGCGGATTTCATCACCATGCACATGCCGATGACGCCCGAGACGAAGCACATGATCAACGCTGAGCGTCTGGCCAGGCTCAAAAAGGGCGTGCGCATCGTCAACTGCGCGCGCGGCGGGCTCATCGACGACAACGCCCTCGCCGCCGCCTTGGAATCAGGCCAGGTCGCTGGCGCGGCTTTGGATGTTTTTGAAGTCGAGCCGCCTCCCGCCGACTACCCGCTGTTGAAGGCTCCAAACACCGTTTTCACACCGCATCTCGGCGCCTCCACCGACGAAGCCCAGGAAAACGTCGGCATCGAGATCGCCGAGACCATCCGCGAGCACCTGCTGCGTGGCACCGTCGTCAACGCGGTGAACATGCCGAATGTCGATCCCGAGACACTGGCCGCCCTCGGCCCCTTCCTCAGCTTCGGCGAATTGCTCGGCCGCCTCGTCTCCCAGCTCGCGCCCTCGCACTCGAACGTGGTCCGCATCAACTACTGCGGCAAGGTCGGCCAGGGCGACACCACCCTCATCTCACGCGCGGTGTTGAAAGGCTTCCTCGAGCGCCCCGTCGGCGCGGATCAGGTGAACTACATCAACGCCACCGGGGTCGCCGAAAACCTCGGCCTGCGCTTCACCGAAAGCCGCCTGCCGGAGCCGACTGAGTTCAACGATCTCATCGAAGTCGAGGCCTCCAACGGCAGCGACACCGCCAGCATCACCGGCACCTTCTTTGGGGGCGACCCGCGCATCGTCAAAGTCAACGGCCGCCGCATCGACGCCCGCCCGGAAGGCACGCTGCTGCTGATCGAAAACATCGATCGCCCAGGCATGATCGCCGCCTACAGCGCCACTCTCGGCAAGAATCAAGTCAACATCGCCGACATGTCGCTGGCGCGCGACAAGGAAAGCGGCAAGGCTTTGACCCTGCTCACACTTGATTCCACGCCGTCCGAAACGGTGATCGCCGAACTGGAAAAAATCGAAGGCATCAGCCGCATTCACTGCGTCGCCGTGCAGTAGCGCTTAATTCCAACCGCTCGATACGAAGGCGCCTGAGTCGTCCCTGACGTCTTGATCGCGCCGGAATCCGGCGTTGCGAGCAGACTTTTTCAGGCGTATCGAGTCCCATCAGCCATGGATTGCAAGCAGGCGGAGATCGTTCAGAGTTTGATGTCGTCCTACAATCAAGTGGGAGGGATCAACCACGTCGATTGCGGCAATCTGCCGTCCAAACCGACCATCGCCGCGCTCTGCGACGACCTGCTGCACCTCCTTTTCCCCGGCTTCTTCTCCGAGGTGGCGGTGGTCTCCTCTGATTTGGAGTTGATGACCCACGAACTGGTCGCCAGCATCCGGGAGCGGCTGAACGTGGAGGTGCGGCGCAGCCTGCGCCTGGACGGCCGCGTTGAGGATCCCGATCATGAGTCGGTGCGGCGTGTCTGCCAGTTCATGATGGCGCTGCCAAAGGTGCGCGCCCTGCTGCAGACCGACGTGCAAGCGGCCTACGATGGCGACCCTGCGGCGCGCAGTTTTGAGGAAATCATCCTGGCCTATCCCGGCCTGGAGGCGATCGCCATCCAGCGGGCGGCCCATGTGCTTTACCACGAAGGCGTGCCGCTCCTGCCGCGCATGATGACGGAGTGGGCGCACGGCCGCACCGGCATCGATCTCCACCCTGGAGCCCGCATCGGCAGCCACTTTTTCATCGACCACGGCACCGGCGTGGTGGTGGGCGAAACCTGCGAGATCGGCAACCACGTCAAGCTTTACCACGGTGTCACCCTGGGAGCGCGCAGCTTTGAAAAGGACGAGGATGGCAATCCGATCAAGGGCATCAAACGCCATCCCAACGTCGAGGACCATGTCACCATCTACCCGAACGCGACCGTCCTGGGCGGCGCCACGGTGATTGGCGCGCGCAGCACCATCGGCGCCAACGTGTTCCTGATGGAAAGCGTGCCGCCCGACCGGATCTACGCGCTCGGCGATCAGGAGCACCGCATCCGTGAGAAAAAAGGACCGCAACCGAAACGGATGACCGCCGGTTCATGAACGGAGACGATGACAGCGCGCCCGCCTGGGAACAACTGGGCTTCGATTTCGAGCGCATTGCCGATCCATCCCCCCCCGCCTCTCATGACTGCGCGCGTGGACCCGAGCCAGAGCCATCAGAAGGCGCGCTCGGGGACAATGAATTGCCTGAGCCAGCCGGAGAAACGGCAGCCGCGCTGACCAGGCGCTGCCAGGATTTGCTGCATGAGCTTGGTTTGCCGGGCGCAGCCAAGCTGGTCAGCGTGATTTGGAACGCGCGCCTGCGCAGCACCGCAGGCTACGCCTCTTACCCGGCCTGGCGCGTGGAGCTTAACCCGCGCCTGCGTGAATTCCCCGGCCAGGTGGATCGCACGCTGCGGCACGAACTGGCGCATTTGATTGCCTACCACCGCGCTGGACGCAGTCGCATCGAGCCGCACGGAGCGGAGTGGCGTGAGTCCTGCGCAGCGCTCGGCATTCCGGATGAAAAAGCCTGCCATCAACTGCCGCTGCCGCGCACGCGCCAACAACGCAGGCTGGTGTATCGCTGCGCCGCCTGCGGTTTCACTCTGCACCGCGTGCGGCGCTTTCGCCGGCCTACTGCTTGCCGCAGTTGCTGCGACCAGCACAATGGCGGAGCTTACGACAAGCGCTTTCGGTTCGAATTGATGGAGGGCAAGGACGGCGGCAGGGCCTGAGGTTTGGCCCCAAGCCTCGCGCGCTTGCCGTCTCAGGATTCCACGACGAATTCGACCGCCGCTTTGCAGATCCCCCAGAAGCTCTCGGGCTCGAGGCTGGCGCCGCCGACAAGCGCGCCATCCACATCCGGCTGGCTGATCAACTCAGCCATGTTGCCCGGTTTGACGCTGCCACCGTATTGCAGGCGGATTCTTTGCGCGGTGTCGTTGTCATACATCTTCGCCAGCGTGGCGCGGATGAAGGCATGCGCTTCTTGCGCCTGAGCGGGACTGGCCGTGCGGCCGGTGCCGATGGCCCACACGGGTTCGTAGGCAATGACGCAGTCCTGCGCTTTATGGGCGCCAACTTCCGCCAGCCCACCGCGCAACTGCGTCTCCAGCACTGTTTCGATCTGGCCGCCATCGCGCTCCTCCAACGTTTCGCCGACGCAAAGAATCGGGTGCAGGCGCGCCTCCAAAGCGGCCAAAACCTTGGCATTGATCACGCTGTCCACCTCACCGTAGATGGCGCGCCGTTCACTGTGGCCAAGGATCACATGCACGCAGCCGCATTCTTTGATCATGCGCGCGCTGGTCTCCCCGGTGAAGGCTCCCGCGGGATGCTGGCTCATGTTTTGCGCAGCCAGTTCGATGCCCTTTTCACGGCCGTTCCTCAGCGCGGCTTGAGCACGCTCCAGGCTGACGAACGGGGGAGCGACCACAATTTGAACCGGGCACTTCTCCGGCACAAGCCGGCTGAATTCACGCAGAAACTCGTCGGTCTCCTGCGGAGTCATGTGCATCTTCCAATTGGCGGCGATGATGGGTTTGCGTGTGTGGGCCATGCGGGATCAGTGTTGTCTCGTTGCGAATCGTGTCGGTTTTGGCGTGGGGAAAATCACTTGTCTTGCAGGACCGCGACTCCAGGCAGCACTTTTCCTTCCAAAAGCTCCAAGGAAGCGCCGCCGCCGGTCGAAATGAAGGTGACTTGATCGGCCAAGCCGGCTTTTTTAACGGCCTTCACACTGTCGCCGCCGCCGATGATGCTTTTGGCTCCAGCCTTGGTCGCCTCCACCACGGCACGGGCCACGCCGAACGTGCCCTCGGCGCAGGCCTTGATCTCGAAGACGCCCATGGGTCCGTTCCAGACCACGGTTTTGGCGGACTTCAATTCTTCCGCGTAAAGCTGCAAGGTTTCGGGGCCGATATCGACCCCTTCCCATCCGTCCGGAATGCCTTCACCGGGTTGGGTGTACGCCGGAGTGCTGACGGTCTTGCCTTTGAAGTCCAGTTCTTCAACGATCATGTTGTCCACTGGCAGCAGGAATTTCACGCCGCGCGCCTCGGCCTTGGCCAGCGCTGCCTTGGCGGTGTCCACCTTGTCCGGCTCGCACAGGGATTTGCCAATGCCGTGACCCTGCGCCATTTTGAAGGTGTACGCCATGCCGCCGCCGATCAAAATGGCGTCGGCCTTGTCGAGCAGGCGATCAATGACCTGGATCTTGTCGCTGACCTTGGCGCCGCCGAGAATCACCACGAACGGCCGCTCCGGGTTCTCCAGTTCGTCATGCAAATAGGCCAGCTCCTTTTCCATCAACAGACCGGAAACGGAGGGCAAATGCGAAGCCACACCTGCGGTGGACGCGTGGGCGCGGTGTGCTGAGCCAAACGCATCATTCACAAAGACCTCAGCCAGCGCCGCCAGTTGCGCGGCCATGCCGGGGTCGTTGGCTTCCTCTTCCGCGTGAAAACGGACATTCTCCAGCAGCAGCACACCGCCATCTGCAAGTGCGAGCGCTTTCTCCCTGGCTTCAGCGCCGATGCAGTCGGAGGCAAATGCGACTTCACGGCCAAGCAGGGTGCTGAGCGCCGCGGCCACCGGCTGCAGGCTTTGCTTCGGATCCGGCTTGCCCTTCGGACGACCGAGGTGGCTGCACAAAATGACCCGCGCACCCTGGTCCAGCAGGGCCTGAATGGTCGGCAGCGTCATGCGGATTCGGGTGTCATCCGTGATCACCATCGCCCCGTCCTGCTCTTCGAGCGGCACGTTGAAGTCAGCGCGCACCAGCACGCGTTTGCCGGCGAGATCGAGGTCTTGAATCGTTTTTTTTGCCATGTCGGGAGATGCGTTCGAATGACGCGGAGCGCCAGGGGGGGCGAGACTAGCACATTGTTCGCCCTCCGCCCGGAAAAAATGAAGAATTTGGCGTAACCCGCCCTCAGCCGGCGCTCTGAATACCGTGCTGGCGGCGCTTTGCCTGCAGCACGTCCTCCACCTTCCCAAGCGGCAGGCAGTTCAGCACGTCCTGACGGCGCAGCCAGCCTTTGCGGGCGGCCTGGATGCCAAAGATCACGTCTTTCAGCCCTTCGGTGCTGTGGGCGTCTGGATTGATCGAAGTCATGACTCCCAAGTCGCGCGCGGTCTTCCACCAGCGCCAGTCCATGTCCAACCGCCAGGCACTGGCATTCAACTCAATGATCGTGCCATTGGCTGCCGCAGCCTCGATGATTTTCGGCAGGTTCAACGCGCTGGCGGCGCGCTGGGTCAGCAGGCGTCCGGTGACATGGCCGAGCATGGTGACATGCGGATTGGCAATCGCGCGCAGGATGCGCTCTGTCATCTCGTCCTCGGGCAAATTGAGCACGTTGTGCACGCTGGCGACAACGTAATCCAGCTCGGCGAGCAGGTCGTCCTCAAAATCGAGGCTGCCATCGCGCAGGATGTCCACCTCGCAGCCTGCGAAGATTTTGAAGCCCGCCTCCGCCGCGGCATACTCCGCGTTCAACTCACGGATCTCGCCAATCTGGGCGCGCAAGCGGCCGGCGTTGAGCCCGTTCGCTTGAAAGGAGCTTTTGCTGTGATCGGCAATGCCGAGATACTGAAAACCGAGTTCGATGGCCGCCTCCGCCATGTCGCGCAGGCTGGCGCGGCCGTCGCTGGCGGTGGTGTGATTGTGGAAGACGCCGCGCAGATTCTCCAATTTGACGAGATCCGGCAGGGTGCCGTCGGTGGCCGCCTCGAACTCGCCGTTGTTCTCACGCAGCACCGGTTCGACGAAGTCCAGCCCCAGCGCGCGGTAGATGTCGGACTCGCTTTCAACTTCGGGCAAAGGCTCCGCCTTTTTTCCCTCCGCGGGTTTGAAGCTGTATTCGTTCAACGACCAGCCGTGTTCAAGCGCACGCTGGCGCATGGCGACGTTGTGCTCCTTGCTGCCAGTGAAGTAATTCAACGCGAAGGGATACTCGGCTGACGACACCGCGCGCAGGTCGCATTGCAAACCGTTGGCGACATGCACGCTGGCCTTGGTCTCGCCGTGCGCAATGACATCCACCACCAGAGGATGCGCGACGAAAGCCGCGATCACCTCGACGGGCTGGCGCGTGGCCGCCAGGAAATCCAGGTCGTGCACGATCTCCTTGCCGCGCCGGAAACTGCCGCAAACCTCCGCTTGCGCCACGGCCGGATGCTCGAGCAAAAAGTCGCGCAGTTGCATCGCCACGGAATGCACTTGATCGAGCCGGAACTCGGAGGCGTGCGCCTCGCGAAAGGCAATGCTTTCGAGGATCTTGTCAACGCTCTTCTGTCCGAACCCCGCCAGCGCTGCCGCCGCCCCGGATTCGCAGGCGCGCTTCAGTTCGGCAATGCTTCCCACCCCAAGCTCCGCATGCAGCGCCTTGATTTTTTTCGGCCCGAGCCCCTGCAGGTCAAACAGCTCAAAGATGCTTTCTGGAAACTCGGCTTTCAGTTTCTCGTAAAACTCCAGGCGACTGGTGATCGCCATCTCGTGCAGCTTGTCCAGCAGCGCCTCGCCCAGGCCTTTGACCCCCTTGATCTGGTTTTCCGCCGCCAGCTTCATGATGTCGCCGGGATAGGACTCGACCACTTCGGCGCCGGTTTTGTAAGCCCGGACCTTGAACGGATTTTCCCCTTTCAAATCCAGCAGCAGAGCGATGCGGTTGAAAATATCGGCGGCAGTTTCACGGTTCACGCCCGCACGTTGCCCGCATGCCGGCAAAATTCAAACGGGCAAAAAAATCATCGATCCAAGCCATCTCCACGTGGCGGCGGGACTGCAGCCGGGGTCTGTGACCCCGGTTGAGGGCGCGTGAGGCGTGCAGAGCGGCCGGCCTCACAGAGGCCAGGTACAGCAAGAGACCGGACAGCCCGGCGGATCAAGTCGTCAGATGCCCGGCTATGCGATGCTGCCACTGCCGGGCTTTCTCCGCGAAACCGAGCTCCGGCTCAGCGTAAAGCAACCCGCGCGAGACATTGACCAGGATCGGCGCGTTGCGCGACTGCGCCCGCAAGGCAGCGAGATCGCCCCCCTGCGCACCCAGGCCCGGAATGAGCAGCGGCACATCCGGCAGGCGGCTCAGCGTGTCAGACGCGGCGTTGGTCAGGCCGAGAACCAAGCCGGCTTGCGCGCTGGCCGCCGTCATTTCCGCCACGATCTCAAACACGCGGCGCTTTCCGTCAGCCAGCGTTTGCAGTTCAATATCCGCCGCACCGGGGTTCGACGTCACTGCCAGCAGATAAAGGCCTTTGTCCTGATAGGCGAGAAACGGCTCCAGAGTGTCACGACCCATGAAGGGATTCAAGGTCACGGCATCGACTCCGAGCTGCTCAAAGCAGGCGCGCGCATAGTAGGCCTGGGTTTCGCCAATATCACCGCGTTTGACATCGAGCACGACGGGAATGTCCGCCGGGACGAAGGCCAGCACCTCTTCCAACAGCTTCAAGCCGCGCCAGCCGAGCGCCTCAAAGTAAGCGGAATTCGGCTTGAACGCGGCCGCGTGCGGCGCGGTTTCCTCGATGACGCGGCGAATCCAATCGCGGGTGGCGTCGCCGGCATCGGCGGCGCGCACGTCGAGCCCGACGCAGAGGTTGGAGCCGCTGGCGGCAATGCGGGTGGTGAGTTTGTCACGGAAAGTCATGGGGAATGAAAGTGGCGCAACCATCCTGGTTGCGCTCCAGCCCGCGGGCAAGCTGGAAGCGTGCCCCACTTCATGAGCAGGAGACGAGGGCGTCTCCTGCAACAGGCGCGGGCGCCTGTGCTCCGGGTTGACGCTGGAGCCGCGCCGCGCAAGATGGACGCATGAGTCAGGAGAACAATGCCGCCCCGCTGGTGGGCATCATCATGGGTTCCAGCTCGGACTGGCCGACGATGAAACTGGCCGCCGAAGTGCTGGAGCAGTTCGGTGTGTCGTATGAGCGCCGGGTGGTGAGCGCCCACCGCACGCCGGGCCTGCTTTACGAATACGCCACCAGCGCGGAAGATCGCGGTCTGCGTTGTTTGATCGCGGGCGCGGGCGGCGCGGCCCATCTGCCAGGCATGGCAGCCAGCATGACGGTTCTGCCCGTGCTCGGCGTGCCGGTTCAAAGCAAGGCGTTGGGCGGTGTGGACTCCCTCTATTCCATCGTGCAAATGCCCGGCGGCGTGCCCGTCGCCACCTTTGCCATCGGCAATGCTGGCGCCATGAACGCGGGGCTGTTCGCCGTGCAATTGCTGGCTGCCGGTGGCGACGTGCGCCTGACCAAAGAGTTGCACGCCTTCCGCGCGCGGCAGCAGGAAAAAGTGATGCAAAGCCAGGCGGAACTGCAATAAAGAGCATGGAGTCCGCAGCCAGCAAAGACGCGGTGGTGCTGCCACCCGGCACCATCGGCATTCTCGGCGGCGGCCAGCTCGGGCGCATGCTGGCGCTGGAAGCGCGCCGTTGCGGCTACCGCACCGCGGTGCTGACCGACGAGCCGGCCGGCTGCCCTGCCGGCCAAGTGGCCGACCTCGAGTTCAACGGCAGCTACACCGACCCCGCCTTGCTGGAGTCCTTTCTGAACGCGGTCTCCGTGGTGACCGCCGAGTTCGAAAACATCCCGGATGCCTGCCTGCAAGCGGTGGAAGCACGGCGTCCGCTGCGACCCGGACGGTTTGCCATCCACACCACCCAGCACCGCGAGCGCGAAAAACTTTTCCTCCGTGCCCAAAGCATTCCCTGCGCCGCCTTTCGCATCGTCGAAGATCTTCCCGGTCTGGAGCAGGCCGTGGCCGAACTCGGCAGGCCCTGCGTGATCAAGACCGCAGCCTTTGGTTACGACGGCAAAGGCCAGGCCAGAGTGAATCGTGACACGGACTTGGCTGAAGTGTGGACTGCCTTTGCCGGCGCGCATGCGGTGGTCGAACAGTGGATTTCCTTCGAGAAGGAGGTTTCCGTCGTCGGCGCCCGCGCGCTCGATGGCAGCACCGCCGTGCATGGTGTGATGGAAAACGAGCATGCCGACCACATCCTGGATGTGACTCTGGCTCCCGCCCGCCTGCCGGAGGCCGTCGCTGACCAGTCCCTGGCGCTCTGGCGCGCGGTGGCGAAAGGCCTCGGCTACGTGGGCACGCTGGCGGTCGAAATGTTCGTCACCGCCAAGGACGAAGTGCTGGTCAATGAGATCGCCCCGCGCCCGCACAACAGCGGCCACTTGAGCATCGACGCCTGCCGCACGAACCAGTTTCAGCAGCAGTTGCGGGCGGTCTGCGGCCTGCCTTTGGGCGATGCCTCCCTGCACACGCCCGCGGTGATGGTGAACCTGCTCGGCGATGTCTGGCCAGCGCCAGAAACCGCGCCGGACTGGACGCCCCTGCTCAGCCACCCGCGCGCCAAATTGCACCTCTACGGCAAGCACAGCGCGCGGCCGAAGCGCAAGATGGGCCACTTTACTGTTTTAGGCGCCGACGTGGAGCGCGCCCTGCGGGAGGCACGGCAGTTGCAGGCGCACCTCCGAAACAACAACGCGTAGCTCGCCGGATCGCATTTACTGCTGCCAGTAAACCTTCACGTTTTTGGTGCGCCGCCCGGCGGCGATGATGTCGGGTTTGCCGTCATCATTGAGATCACGCACGAGCACATCCTCGCAGGCCATGCCGTTGTCATCCACCAACGCATTCTGCCAGCCGCTGCCGTCTTCCTTGGTCGTCCACCAAAGTTTGACGCCCACCTTGGGGCCGATCTTTTGCGAGGAACGCCAGCCGGCCACGATTTGACGGTTGCCCAAACCAAGCAGGTCGCGGCAGGCCAGCGCATGCCCATCCACCAGCGTGTCGTCGATCACCTGGCGGCGCCACTCGCCATCCTTGGGACCGTTTTCCGGTGGCAGGTAAATCACCAGTTGATTGCCGTGCATCGGCTCAATCGCAGCCACGCAGGGTTTGCCGCCGCCGAGCGCGGCCATGCGCACCTCGCCAACGCCCAGCAGCGTGTCGGAGTCCGCGGGATGCCGGCTGATCCAGCGCTCCTTCCAACCGTCCCCCGTCCGCACCAAGCGCACGATGCCCTCGCGCCCGCCCAGCAGAATTTCCTCCGCCTCGTCCGGGCCATTCGAGATGACATCAAAATTGTGCGTGAGGTGCATCGAGTCATGGATCAGCGTGGTTTTCCACTCCTGGCGCGGGTCCTCCGGTTTGTGGTAGGCCAGCACACGCACGCCCTCCCCCTGCCCTTTCACATTGCCGCGCCCGTGCAGGGGCGCGACGACAAGATCAAAACCGCCCTCTCCATTGCGCACCCAGCGCATGCGGTGCGTGGTCGGTTCGTGAGTGAGTTTGACCGGCTCCCAAGGCTGAGTGCGATCCTTCGGCGGAATCAGGTAGATGACCGCGCCGCTGTTAACGGTGTCGCCCGGGTTCCACTCCGCCCCGACGGCGATCTCGCAGCGGCCGTCGCCATCGATGTCGCGCGCGGCGATGCAGACATGGTCATGGTCCGTCAACGCGCCCGTGATCTGATGGCAGGTCCACGACGGGTTTTCGTACCACACGAAGCGATTTTTGTCCGCCAGCAGGATGTCAGGCCTGCCATCCCCATTGACGTCCTCCACCGCGATGCCGTAGCCGATTTCGATGTTCGCATCCACGACCTCCGCGGTGAATTCGGGAGCGGCGCCGATTCCGGTGAACGGCGAGAACGACAATAAGAGAGAAAGAAGCGGACGCATCAGACAAGTATGCGGTCTTCAGACAGCCCTTGGCAATTACAAACCCGCTGGTCTGATCGCGTTGCCAAATTGTTTGAAGCGCCGCCTGCTCTGGAGCTTCCGAACCATCGTCAGCGACTCCGAAAAAGGGAATCGAAGAAGACGGATCGAAATGCAAACCGGAGGGCAAGCGAAGCGCAGTCAATAAGCACAAGCGGCGCCGCACGCCCACTCACGCCGCAGCGTAACGAGCCCACCCCGCAGCGACGAGGGAGGAAGAGTCTGCGGCCATGAGCGTTTGGTGATGGCATGGTTGCGAGGCATCAAGACACGTGGATTGTAAATTCTTGGTTGGCCATCGGCCACGCCGTTGTCTTTCTGTCAAGAAATTGCAGCCGCCGAGTAGAGCCAGCGGTTGCCCGCTGGCTCCCTCACAGACCCGGACGTGCGGGACTACCGCATCCGGTTCCTCCGGTGGAGGGTTCGCTACGTGACTCGTAATCGTGGGCGGATTCTTGGGGCGGGCCAGGGGAACTCTTCACGCAACCATTGTCCAAATCTCGCCCATGTCACCCGCCGGGCGTCCTCCTCGCTCTCAAAACCGCTGACAGCCGAGCGGAGCGAGACAGCCCGCCGACAGGCTGCCTCGAAGGGGTGAGGGCCGTGGGGCGGCCCGAAGCAAAATCATCGGCGTAGCGCACGAGAAAGGCGCGGCCTTTCATCCGCGGCTGCACTTCCTCCTCAAACCATCGGTCGAGCACTTCATGCAGGTAGATGTTGCTCAGCCCACAAGGTGAATCTTTCGAGGCTCGATCCCACGGCTTTGGTGCTCACTGTCAACGCTTCGTGCCAGCCTCGCGACTAACGACGCATGACTCGCTTCCGGCTGCCCGGCTCCAGGCTCTACCGCGCGGGGCTCTTACCCGCTGGGTTGCGTTACTAGGTTTCCACTTACTGACTCTCATTTTTTTCTGTTCGTCTCGTTTCCTCCTTGTCTGTGTTTATCTTGGCGCTATGACCCCGTTTCCCGCAGGAGTGAGCGCCGTGGGGCGGCGCGAAGCAATGCCGGAGGCATGGCGCCACGCGATGCGGTGCGGCTCAAGGAGCCGCACCGGTGCGAGCAGGAGGCGTGGTTGCTTGCGGCAGTCTTTTGTGGTAGCCTGCGGGTTCATGCTGCCCTGGCTCCACGATCAATCTTTCCCCCTCTACCTCGCTCCGATGGCGGGGGTGACGGATCGTGTCTTCCGCGGCCTCTGCAAGGAGCTGGGCGCGGATGTGATGGTGACCGAGTTCGTCTCCGCCGAGGGCATCCTGCAGGCGGACGCGCGCACCCGCCATTACACCGAGTTCGATGACGGCCAGCGCCCGATCGGTGTGCAGCTTTTCGGCGCGGACGGCCAGCGCATGGGCGAGGCGGCGCGCAAGATCATTGACTGGAAACAGCCCGACTTCATCGACATCAACTTTGGCTGCCCGGTCAACAAGGTCGTCTCCAAAAACGGCGGTTCCTCGCTGCTGCGCGACTGCCCGCTTCTGGCGAGCGTGGCGAGCGGCGTGGTGGCAGGCGTGCGCGGGACCGGTGTGCCGGTGACGGCGAAGATCCGCATCGGCTGGGACGCCCAAAGCGTCAACGCGCTCAAAGTGGCGCGGCAGTTGACGGACTGCGGCATTCAGGCCCTGACCATCCACGGCCGCACCCGCGCGCAGGGTTACAGCGGCCTGGCGGACTGGGACGTGATCGGCCAGGTGGCGGAGGCGGCGCCCATCCCGGTCATTGGCAATGGCGACATCGCCAGCGGTGCGGACGTGGAGGTGCGCCGCGCCCAAACCCGGGTGCGCGGGATCATGATCGGGCGCGCCGCGATGAGCAATCCCTGGGTGTTTCAAGAGGCCAAACACTACCTGCTCCATGGCGCCGCGCCTGAGCCGGTGGCGATCGAGGCGCGGCTGGCGTTCATGCGCCGCCATTGCGTGCTGGCCATCGCCCACTCGACACGCGGCGGCGAGTTTGAGGTGATTCGCTCCATGCGCTCGCGGTTGATGCACTACACACGCAGCCTGCCCGGCGGCAAATTTCTGCGCCACCGCTTTGCCACTCTCGGCGGTTTGACGGAGTTCGACGAGATCGCCGCCGCCTACCTGGCGCATCGTGCCGGCACGGAAGAAGACCAAACCGAAGCCAGTCCCGCTGCCATCTCATGAGCCTGGACAATCCCTGGTTCCTCGCTGCCCTGCTCGGCACGGTGCTGCTTTACCACCTGGAACTGGCGGTGACGCTGCTGAATCTGGGCCAGTTTCGCAAGCCGCTGCCCGCCGCGCTGCGCGCCCTTTATGACGAGGAAAAGCTGGAGCGCTGCCGCGAATATCATCAGCGCAGCGCGCAAATTGATGTGGCGCGCGACACCACCCTGCTCGCCGCTCTGCTCGCCTTTTGGCTGGGCGGTGGTTTTGCCTGGCTGCACGAGCGCTCCGTGGCGCTGGCCGCCGGACCCGTCGCTGCCGGCGTGCTCGCCATTGCGGCGCTGCTGCTTGCACGTCATCTGCTCGATCTTCCCTTTAGCCTCTGGCAAACCTTTCGCATCGAGACCGCCTTCGGATTCAATCGCACCACGCCTGCCACGTTCATTGCGGACCAACTCAAGAGCCTGCTGTTGCTGGGCTTGCTTGGGGCGCCTTTGCTGGCGCTGGTGCTGTGGTTCTTCATTCACCAGCGCTGGGCTGCCGCCTGGGCCTGGCTGACGGTCGCCCTGTTTTCACTGCTGATGACCTGGCTGGCGCCGCGCCTCATCATGCCGCTGTTTCTGCGTTTTGATCCGCTGCCAGCCGGCCCGCTTCGCAACGCCATCCTCGGTCTCGCTGAACGTCTGCATTTCCCCGTCGGTGACGTCAGTGTGGTCGATGGCTCGCGGCGCTCGAGCAAGGCCAACGCCTTCTTCGCCGGCTTTGGCCGCAACCGCCGCATCGCGCTCTTCGACACCCTGGTGGAAAAGCATGAGCCGGACGAATTGCTGGCCGTGCTGGCGCATGAAATCGGCCACGCCAAACGCGGTCATGTGCTGCGGCATTTGCTCGTTGGTCTGCTCGAAAGCGCGTTGATGTTCACCGCGCTGGCCTTTGCGCTGCGTTCACCGGGGTTGTTTGCCGCCTTTGGCGTTGACGCCCAACCCGCAGGCTTGGGCTTGGTGTTTTTCAGCCTGGTGTGGCAGCCGGTGTCTCTTCTGCTGGGTGTTGCCAGCAGCGCCATGAGCCGTCGCCACGAATTCGAGGCCGACGCCTATGCGAGCGAGGCGATGGCATCCTCTGCGCCGCTTGCCTCCGCACTGCAAAAACTCTCCACTGACAACCTCAGCCACCCGCAGCCGCACCCGCTCGCCGTGCGGCTGCATTACAGCCACCCGCCGCTCATTCAGCGGCTGGAGGCACTGCAATAAATCGATCCAGCATGCCAGCAGCCTACAGCCTTCGCTGCCCCGCCTGCGGCTCGGATTTCCTGGCCACCCACACCCGGATGGACGCAGTCACTGCCTGCCCTCATTGCGCGCGCTTGGGTCCTTTGCAAACCTTCACCGCCACAGGCGCCACCCCCTTGGGCAGCGCACCCGCCCTGGCGCTGCGGAGACGCGAAGTCCTCCCGCCCACCGGACCACCCGTCATCGTGCCGGCAGCGCCGCCTCCTGCCTCGGAGGCCATCCCCTCCGCTCCAGCCACGCCAGTCTCAGCTTCCCACCGACGCGGGCCGGCCAGTCCCGCCTTTTTGCCGCTGGATGACGTCCCCGCAGAGCCGTGTTTTGTCCCCGCCTCCAAACGCGGCCTTGGACCGCTCCAAGTGGCTCTCACCTTTTTGGCGCTGATGATTCTCGTTGGCTTTGGCTGGCTCATCAATCAACCAAACCCGCCAGATCAATCAGCGGCCGCCCTTCCTGAGCTCCGACCCGAACCGCCGTCAAACGCTGCGCAAGCCGGCACGCCACCACCTGCGCTTCCTCCGGCGCCGCATCTCCCGCCTGCCGCCGAGCCTGCCATCAATGTCAGCAAAGCGTTGGAAGAAGCTCGCCTCAACTCTGAGGTGCCCGAAGTGATGCGCCTCCTTTTCGACGGGCCGGCACAAGAGCGAATGCTTCATGTGCATGGGGGCGATCTCCACGCAGACAGCCTGGCGGCTTTTTTTAGCCGTGCTGAGCCGGTGCTGCCCGGCGGTTTGAGACGGCTTCCTGTCAATCCCCTGGACTTGGTCAGCGGCCAAGCCGTGGCGTTATTTCAAGCCACCAGCTCCACCAACCGCAGAGGCGCCCTCACGCGGTTCCACCAGGATCCAACGGGAAAGCTGCGGCTGGACTGGGGCTTGTTTCAAGAAACCCACGACACCACCCTCGAGCGCTTCCTCGAATCGGGCGCGGACCAGCCCCAGTGGTTTCATCTCGGCATCCGGCGCTCGCACGGCCTCGATCTCCCGCCTGGCTTCCGCGAATCGCATCACGTTTTCGATCTACAAACCGAGCCGGCCAATCTGCTGTCCCTGCAAGGCACAGTGGCCCGCGACCTGCCGCTCGGCCGTTATCTGAACCAGCGCATGGATTGGCAGGCCATTTACCTGGCCCGGTTGCTGCTGCTCAAAAAAGCGCTGCCGGGAGGCGGCCGTGCACTGGAAATCCTCGACTGCGAAGGGGCCGGCCTCAGCCGCCCCTCCACCAGCGCCCCCGCACCGCCGGAAACTGTGCCATTATCCACATTACCAGGATCCACTCGATAAAAAGGCGATCTTGGCCTAATATTTGCTTGTCTTCCACCAAAGTGAGGGTTGGTTGATGCCATCCTCACCGATCATGGCCGACCAGGGACTCTACCAAACGCAGACGCAAAAGCTGGCGATTGGTCCGCAGATGCAGCAGAGCCTGCAGATCCTGCAAGCCCCGACTCTTGAGCTCCGGCAGATCATCCAGCAGGAGCTGGAAGTGAATCCGGTGCTCGAGCTGGAGGCGCCTGAAATCTCCCTCGACGACGCCCTTCCCGACGATCCCGACGAGCCGGATGACATCGATGCCATCTCGCAAATGGACGAGGAATGGCGGGAATACTGGGCGCAAACGCGCCTCGTGGACAACAACCGCCGCAGTGACGACCAAGAGCGCTGGCAGTACCTGATGGATTCCATCGTCGCTCCCACCACCCTTCAGGAGCACCTCATCGGCCAGTTGCGCACCCTTGGCCTGGATGACCGCAACCTAGTCGAAAACGTCGAATTCCTCATCGGCAATCTCGGCGACGACGGCCTGATTCATACCCGCCTGGACGACCTCAGCCTGCAGCATGCCGTTCCTTTGGATGACCTGGTGGAGGCGAAAAAAATCCTCACCAGCTTTGATCCCGTCGGCATTGGCGCGGAGGATTTGCGCGAGTGCCTGCTCATCCAGCTCGAACGGCTCGGCAAGAAGCACAGCCTGGCGCATCGTTTGGTCGATCAGCATCTGGAGGATCTCGCCCACAAGCGCTACCCCGTGCTCGCCCGCAAGCTCAGCGTGCCCATCGAGCAGGTCTCGCGCACGGCGGATTTCATCGGCACCCTCGATCCCCGCCCTGGCCAGCGCTTCGCCGCCTCCTCCAACACCTACGTCAACCCCGACATCGTCGTCGAGCGCCAGGATGGCGACTGGGTGGCGGTGATGAACAACGACCACCTGCCCCACCTCCGCATCAGCAACGCCTACAAGGACCTGCTCGGCCAGAGCGGCGGCACCCAGGACGTGCGGCACTACATCCGGGAAAAAATCCGCGGCGGCAAGTTCCTCATCCGCTCCATCCACCAGCGCCAGCAGACCATCCAAAAAATCGCCACGGAAATCCTCACGCATCAGCGCGAATTTCTCGAGCAGGGCTCCGGCCATCTGCGCCCGCTGAACATGGCCACCGTCGCCGAGGCCGTCGGCGTTCACGAAACCACGGTCAGCCGCGCCATCGCTGGCAAGTACATCGCCACGCCCCACGGCGTCTTCGAATTGAAGTTCTTCTTCTCCCATGGCGTGCGCACCGAATCGGGCGAGGACCTCAGCAACAACAGCGTCAAAAACGCCATCGGCGAGCTCATCAAAAGCGAGTCCAAGAACAAACCTTTGAGCGACGACAAGCTGGCCAAGCTGCTCGACAAGCAGGGCATCAAGGTCGCCCGGCGCACCGTCGCCAAATACCGCGAAGCCCTTGGCATCCTGCCCAGCCACCTGCGCAAGTCATTCTCCTGACGCGCATCTGTGAACTGAACCTTCTGGTGCGTGCCACAGACCAGAATTCCGTTCACCGCGGCAGCGTTTTCTCCTCATGCCACGTTACCTCCGCGTCCCGGTGCTGCCGTCATTCGCTCTCACGCGGATTTGCGCATGTCTTTCGTTAGTGCTGACCGGCAGCACCACGCTGAGCCTGCACGCCGCTGAGCCCGAGCTTCAAGCCGCCGCGCTCGAGTTCGGCGTCACCCCTGGCATGGGCGGCTTCACCGCCAGCAAAGTGGGCGCGCGCGTCCAGCAAGTGGCGGGGCCGCTAAAGACCACGGTCACCCTCTTGCAGGACGGCAGCCAGCGCGTCTGCCTCATCACACCGCACATGAACTCGCCCAAAGGCGCAAACATCAGCCCCCTGATCCGCCGCACTGCCGCCGAGGCGCTGGACCTGCCGCTGGAAAACGTGCTGCTGATGGTCTCGCACAACCACACCGACTTCAATCTCGTGAGCAACCACCTGGAGGCTTCCATGACGCTCTCCATGAAGCCGGAGGAAATTCCCGCGCCGCAACTGGTGCCAGCCGGCGAGGACTTCCTGCGCCAGTTGAGCGCGACCGCCAAAAAACTGCCCGCGCTGCTGCAACCGGTGACTGTCTGGTGGGCCGTGGGCACCGAAGGCCGCATCAGTTACAATCGCAAAGGCCGCCGCGCCGACGGCAGCACTTACCTCATGCGCGAGGAGGACCGCGATCTGCTTGGCGTGGATTTCAAAGGCGATGTCGATGAGCAAGCCCCCATCGTGGTATTGAAAAACTCCAAGGGCGAAGCCGTCACCGCCATCACACACTTCACCGCGCATCCCTGCACCTGCTATCACCCCGAAAAGCCCGTTGTGTTCGGCGACTGGCCGCAAGTCGCTTGCGACCACGTGGCTGAGCATCTCTCACCGGAGAAGCCGGTTGCCGTCAGCTTCCTGCAAGGCTGCGCGGGTGACGTGAACTCCAAGGGCATGTTCCGCGGCGATGTGGAGCTTTCAAAAAAATACGGCCGCATGCTTGCCGACAGTTATATTTCCGCCTTGGCGGATTTGAAGCCATCAAGCCGCGCCGGGCTGGATTTCGCCACCGAAAAAGTGCGCATCCCGCTGGCACCGCTGCCTTCGGCGGAAACGCTGCTGGCCGAGATCGCCGAAATGGAGGATTTCATCCGGCGCGCCAATGCCGGTGATGAAAACACCAGGCTCTGCGTGGGCCAGAACTTCCCGCGCGAACTGACGCCCGCCTACCGCGGCAAGCTGGTGGAGATGATTTTACCCTGGAGCCGCTGGGCGCTCGGCCTGCAACAACAAGGCAAAGCCGGCACGGTCGCCAAATTTCTCGAAGTGGACATCCAGGTGCTGCGCATCGGCGACGCGGGCATCGTGGGCATGCCGTTCGAACCCTTTCAAGGCATCGGACGGCAGATTCGCGACGCTTCCCCTCTGCCACTTGCACTGCCTTGCGGCTATACCAATCTGTCTTATGGCTACCTCACCGACGGCCCCAACACGGGCGACACCGAATACATGAGCGCCAATTACCGCTACAGCAAATTCCGCCCGCCTTACGCCAAACCCGGCGGCGATGTCATCGCCGTCAAGGCCGTCGAAATCCTTCGCCGCTTTGCCCAAGATGCCGAATCCAACTGAGCCCTTTTACGAGATCGGCGGGCACGCGCAGATCGATCCCGGCGTCGTCCTCGGCTATCGTTATCCAGGCGACTCGCAGCCGCTGCGCATCGGCGATCACGCCATCATCCGCAGCGGCAGCATCGTTTACGCGAACACCACCATCGGCCATCGCTTCCAATGCGGTCATCAAGTGCTGATCCGCGGCGAAGTCGTCATCGGCCACCGTTGTGTGGTGCATCACCAGTGCGCGCTTGAAGGCCGCCTCACCATTGGCAACGGCGTCAAAATCATGGCGCAGGTTTATGTGCCCAGCCGCACGACCATTGGCGACTTTGTTTTCATCGGCCCCGGCACCACCTTTCTGAACGCGAAATACCCCATGCGCGAAGGCACCGTGCAGGGCGCCATCATTGAAGACCACGTCTGCATCGGCGGTGGCGTCACCATTTGTCCCGGGGTGCGCATTGGCCGCGGCAGCTTCATCGCGGCAGGCACAGTCGTGAACAAAGACGTGCCGCCTAACACGCTCGCGCTCGGCGTGCCTGCGCGACATCAACCCATCCCCGCCCACATCGGCTCAGAGAATCTGCCCGAACTGTTGCTGCCGCAAACCGATCTGTTCGGCGCGCAGCACGACGATAGCTGGAAGGACGAGCCCTGGAGTTGACTCAGCCCAGCAACGCCACGGCAATGCTGTCCACCAGAGGTTTTCCAACACGGTTCAAGCGGACATGCTGATCCTCCAGCCGCAGCAAACCATCGCTCTGCAACTGCCGCAGCAATGCCTGTTGCGCGGGCTCGATCAATTCGACCGGCAAACCCTGCCGCGTGCGCAACTCCAAACCGAAGCGCTCGGTGCGGCGCTGCTCGCCCGTGATCTGTTCCGCCTCGAACGCCGTCTCGTCTCCGGCTTGCGCCAGCGCGATGTAGCGCTCCGTGTCCCGCACATTCTGCCAGCGCCGGCCCGCCACGGTGCTGGTGGCTCCAGGTCCAAGACCAAGGTAGTCGCGCCCGAACCAGTAAGCGGCGTTGTGCCGGGATTCGTGGCCGGGACGCGCATGATTGGAGATCTCGTAGTGGCTGAAGCCCGCCCCTTCCAGCAAATCGAGAGCGGAGAAAAAGAAATCGGCGTCCTGGTCAGGCCTCTCCTGATAACGGCCCGCGCGCAGGCGCTCAAAGAACTCCGTGTCCTCCTCGTAATTGAGATTGTAGGTGGAGATGTGATCGGGCGAGAGTTCGAGCGTGCGTTTCAGGCTGCCGCGCCAGGTTTCGAGGCTTTGCCCGGGAATCGAAAACATGAGGTCGATGCTGACGCTCTCAAATCCAGCGGCGCGCAGCGTGCGGTAGGTTTGCTCCGCCTCGGCAGGGCTGTGGTCACGCCCCAACACCGCGAGGGTCGGCTCGTCCCAGGCCTGCACTCCGAGGCTGGCCCGGGTGACGCCCTGGCGGCGCAGCAGCTCCGCTTTTTTGGCCGTCAACGTGCGCGGATTGATCTCTATCGTGCATTCGCTCAGGTTCCGCAGATCGAAGACTTCTCGCAATCCGGCCAGCAGATGCCCCAGATGCCGCTCGCTCAACAGCGTCGGTGTGCCACCCCCCAAATAAAGCGTCTCCACATCAAGCGAGACCGCCTGCGTTCGTCCTCGCGCCTCAGCCAGCAGCGCCTCCACGAACGCGCCCAGGTCGGCGCCGCCGGGAGTGTGCTTGTAAAAGCTGCAATACGGGCAGATGCGATGGCAGAACGGAACGTGCGCGTAAACGTGCCGCACGACCGGACTCACGCCCGCCGGGGAAGCCTGCGCGGCGTCGGTGCTCACATCGCGTATTCGCGATCCTTGAACTGGCCGGGGATCGGAACCGGATAACGGCCGTTCTCATCCGCGAGCAGCGGCGCCGGACCGTCGAGGGTGAGTTTGTCCACATCCGGCGCGAACTCGACCTCGGACTTCATCATCTGCTCCAAAGTGACCGCTTGACCCGTGTGCGCCGCGAAGCGGCCCATGGCCGTCACCACGCTCGCCATCACGCCGCGCTCCACTTCGTTGAAGGGCTTGTTGTTTTGGATGGCATCCATGAGGTGCTTCCATTCGAGGTCGTAAGGGTTCGGCTCTGGCTGCTCGGCGCGCCAGATCACGTTTTTGGAATCCTTGGTGTGGCCTTTGAAGGTCATCGCGCGCGACGGGAAATGGCCCGCGTTGGACACCACCGCCCAGCCCTTGCTGCCGTGGACGTAGGTGGCGAATTCGTTATGCACGTTCTGCCGGTTGCGGCCCTGGAAGAACAGCTTCGTGCCGTCCTGGAAGGTATACTCCACCGTGTAGTTGTCGAAGTTTTGGTCGATGTAATCGCCGCGCTCGGTGCGGCCGCCGTTCGCCTTCGCCTCCACCGGCCAATCGTTCTTCATCCAGCAGGCCTCGTCGATGTTGTGGATGTTGAAGTCGCTGAAGGCGCCGCCGCTGGCCCAGAGGAAGGAGTGGAAATTTTGCAGTTGCCAGAGCAACTCGCTCGGGTTCTGCGCCGGATCGCGCGGCAGCGTGAAGCAGGAGCCGACCGGCCCTTGCAGACGATACGCCTGCATGAGTACGAGGTCGCCGATCTCGCCATCCTGGATGCGGTGGAACAGCTCATTGCGGCGGTCGCAGTGGCGGCACATCAGACCGACGCCGACCTTGAGGTTCTTCTTCTTGGCTTCCTCATTGATCTCCAGCAGGCGGCGGCCGCTCGGCCCATCGACACAGACCGGCTTCTCCATGAACACATTGACCCCCTTCTCCACCGCATACTTGAAGTGCACCCAGCGGAAGGCGGGCGGTGTGGCCAGAATCACCACATCACCCGAACCTGGACGCAATTGGTCAATGGCCTGCTTGTAGGCGTCAAAGCCGATGAACTTGGTGTCCTCGGAGACCGACATGCGGTCGGGGTGCTTGCCGGAGATCGCCTCGAAGCTGCTCTTCAGGCGGTTTTCCTGTACATCCGCCATCGCCACCAGACGCAGCGGCGCTTCTTTGACACCGAGACAGTTGCTGGAGGCGCCGGTGCCACGGCCGCCGCAGCCCACGAGCACCGCGCGGATGCTCTCATCCCCGGCCGCATGCACATGCGGCAGCGTCACTCCTGACAAGGCCGAGAGGCCCAGTGTGGTTTGCGCGGTCTTTTTGATGAAGTCGCGACGTGTAGCGGCGGCCGCCGGCGGGGTGGTGTTGGATTCGTGGCTCATGGGAAGTGAAACGCTCGGGTTGACCCTGGGACTTTCGGAAAAAGCGCGAGCGAGCGCAAGCGGGAAAGCAGCGAACAAGACCGCCGCCCCATTTGCTGTCAAAGCGCATCAGCAGAGCTGTCTGAGAATGGTGGCGTCCTTGATTTTGTCGTCTTCGGCAAGCAGGAAGGCTTTGCTGAGAATGACGCTCAGTGTGCGATCGCCTTCAAAGGGGAGAAATATCTTTTCACCGGCCCTGTCCACCTGGGCCTGGGCGGGGACGATGCACAGGTACTTGTCTTGCGGGGCAATGAGAATGTTGCCGCTGCCAAGATGGATTTTATAGCGGTGCTTGACTCCCTGGACGATGAGGAAGCGATCCTCGAAAGAGCATGAGTTGGCGATCTTGAGCTTGGGAACCAGCTTTTCCAACAGGGCGCGGCGGGTGACGGCGGAGGCATTGAGTTCGCCGAAACCATAGTCGTGCCAGTAACCGCGATGCCGCTCGTTCGTGCCGCCGTCGAGCCAGTTGGGATCGTTGCCCACACTGGCCACGCCGACGAAGAGGTCCACGTCGCGCATGATCTCAGAGAATGCCAGGGGCGGGATTTCAGAAAGAGGCAGCGGGACGGGAGCCTCGGCTTGCCGCCAGCCGGCGCCGTAGCCGCCTCCGCCGGCGTGGGCGGTCACTTGGGAGGCATCCTGCCGGTAAAAACGCACTTGGTCGGTGGTCAGGTACCGATAAGCGCCGCTGTCCAGCGTGTCCGTGCCGTACTCGCTGCCCGCGCCTTCGATCCAGTATTCGGCGCGCAGACCCCAGGCCGGCAGATGGCGGGTCGCGGGCGGGTATTCGTCGTCCACCATGAGGCGCAGCTTGTTTTTCCAGCCGCGGGCGGCGCAGAGCGCGTTGAACTGGTGCTGGCGGAGAAGATGGGCGGAGAAGCGGTTGGAATAAACCCGTGTGGTTTCCTCGGCGGGAGTGAGCACATAAACCTCGCGATGGGCTTGCTTGAAAGGCTGCACGATTTCCCATTCCTCCAAAAAGCCGCGCCAGCCGAGCACCACGTCCACCGCCTGATCCAGCGGATGCCACAGCGCAACCTGGGTGGACTCGGCATCCAGATGGACGGGCTGACCCAGACGGTCCACGATTTGATTCTTCAGCCAGATGCAGGGCGTGGTGGTGTCGCCGTTGATGAAATTCCAAATCAAACGCCTCGCCAAGGCGCCGACGAGCGGGTGATCCAGATAGCGTTCTCGCCAAAGCGCTACCGGCCATTGCTTGCGCTGGAGATAAAGATGATCCAGTCGCTCCGCCTGCGCGGGCAGCATCTTTTCGATGTCCTTTTTCGCTCCGAGCAGTTCTTTGAGTTCCTCCGCATGCGCCGCCTTTACAGTGGCGGGAACGGATTTTTGCGGCTTGCCGTCGGCGCGCTTCCAAACCAGCTCGGTTTGCCGGGAATTGACCGCCCGCAACTCGGCGGTGAAGTCTCCGATGGACTGCGCCAGCAAGCCGGGGTCGGTCATACCGTAGCCGGGCACGCTCATTTCCTCCAAATCCCCCGGTGAAATGCCCAGCCGCTCGGCCAGTTGGTTCAGCGCCTTGCTGATCGCCGCCTGCGCGCCGCCGAACTTGACCTTGATTTTCAATAAGGCCAGTTGTCCCAACGCATCCTCATCACCGATCTGCCCCAAGGCATAAATGCAGGCGTTGCCGACACGGATGGCGCGCGGACCGATGCCGGGCACTTTGCGGAAAGCGCTGACGGCCAGGGTGCCGAGGGAACGGGTCAATTCGCGGCTTTTTAACTGGCTGGACATCCAGGCCAAGCCACAAAGCAAATCCATGTGAGGCTGGATGATCAGGTACTCCTCAACGGCGTCGTAAGCGGGGGGCACTTCAGGCACTTGAAGCGCGGGAGGCTGCCCATGGAAAGCTTCCCGGACTTCGGGATGCTCGGCAAAATGGCGAAGATAGTTCCACGGATCGGATGATGCATAAAATGTGCTGTGGATTGGCTTCAATAAGCCTTTCTGCCGGTCCGCTTCTGACAGAGCGTAATAGAACTGCATGTGATGCTCACCAAACACACCATGAGCACAGCGAGTTCGCCATTCCTGATCCGAAAGAGCGTGTTCGGTGCGTTTTTTGTCGGCAAGCACGAACCATTTGCCGACCAACGCGCAAAACGATCCGGGCTCGATTTCCCGCAAAAGCCTGCCTGCCTCCTTCGACCATTTGACGGAGGGTTTGGAGCCGCTGGCGGATTTGCAATGCCAAAGCAGGTTGGTCCAGGCGGAGCGTGCTGGTTCGTCGAGTTGGTAGAAGTCTTCGATGGCGGCGTCCGCCCAGGCTTCGCCGGAGACGAGGGGCAGTTTCGGGCGAATGCCGAGCAGGTCGTCGATGCGGTCGGTCAGGCGGCGCAGTTGATTGTCGCTGGCCGCTCTTGGTGTGAGCAGTTCTTTCAGAGCACCCAGCCGCGAAGTCAAGGCGTCCAGGTTTCCACCGTTTTTAACGTGGTCTTCCAACGCCGTGACAAAAGAAGCCAGAGGATACAGCGAAGGAATGAAGTATTGAGGAGGCTCGCCGGTGAGCCAATCGAGAAGCGCGAACAGAGTGTCTTCGGACAACGGCAAATGACGCTGCATGAGCCGTTGGAGGAGAGTGGAAAGGACGCGACAGGTGCCCCAAACCTTTGGCCAACCCGCCTCCAGATGGATATTGGGGTTGTTTTGTTTTTTCTGTCTGAAAGCGTTTGCTTCCCTGAAGGCTTCGATGAGGCTGAGGGCGATGTGATGAACGAATTGCGCTTGACGGGCGCGATCATCCGTTTGGAAGTAGGTGGAAGCGGGCAGGTTGGCCAAGTCGGGATTGTAGTACTGCCAGTGAGGAAACTCGTCGATTCGACTCTGAAACTCATTGAGCAACACTTCCAAGGCGGCTTGGTCCTCGGCCATGACTTCCAGACCGCCTGCCGTCGCGGCTTTTCGATGTGATAACACTCGTTTCAGCCAGTTCATGCTCATCCCCCGACAAGCGGCACCAGTTTCACAAAATTGACTTCCGTTTCCGGCTCGATGTCGATTTCCTCATCCAGGTCTGTGATTTGGCGGTCGCCGATGAGGAGAAAGAAGCCGTTGGTTTCGAAAGCGCGAATGGCGGCGGCGAATTGTTTTTCCCAATCGATGGGGTGGAACCGGTCTTTGGTTTTGTTGAGGCTTTCCGGATGATCGGCTGGCCGCACGAGGCCCTGAAACGCGGTCGTTCTCCGCGCCGCGTTGTGCTCCTGAACCTCCTGCCAGATGCGGGCGCGGATGATCTCGCGGACTGTGGTGCGTTCGTTGAGGCTTTCCAGGGTCAGCGCCCGCACCCGCTGGCCGCCGAGTATTTCATCGAAGAGGATCATTGAAGCCATTCTTTCGGGTGGATAAAAAATAGGCAAGCGGGTTTTTAACTGAAGACAAGCGGCGCTTTTCCCTGGCGCGCGGCAACGCGGCGTGATAAGCAGCGCCTCATGATTCGCGGACTCTTCGATTTGACCGGCAAAGTCGCCCTGGTCACTGGCGGCAGCAAAGGACTGGGCAAGGCCATGGCGCGCGGTCTGGCGGAGGCTGGCGCGGATGTCATGATCGCCAGCCGCAGTGCGGAGGAACTGCAAAAGGCGGCGCAGGAGATCAGCGAAGGACTCGACCGGCGGGTGGAGTGGATGGCCGCGGACATGAGCGACCGCGGGCAGGTGCAAGCGCTAGCGGAGGAAACCGTGGCACGCCTGGGCAAGGTGGACATCCTGATCAACAACGCCGGCAGCAACCAGCCGCAAGCCATCGACGAAATCACGGACGAAGCCTGGGACCGGATCATCGAGTTGAACCTCACCAGTTGCATGAGCCTGACGCGGGCGGTGGTGCCGGGAATGAAAAAACGCGGCTGGGGACGCATCATCCACATCTCCTCCGTGCTCGGCGTGGGCTCCAAGGAGCGGCGCAATGTGTACTCGGCGACCAAGGCGGGCCTGATCGGCCTGGCCAAGGCGAGCGCGCTCGACCTCGGGCCTTTCAACATCACCGTCAACTGCCTCTGCCCCGGCCCTTTCCTCACGGACCTGCCCATGAGCCTGCTCAGCGAGGTGGAGAAACAAGCCTTCGCCAACCGCACGGCGCTGAACCGCTGGGGCCAGCCGCGCGAGCTGGCCGGCCCCGCCCTGCTGCTCGCCAGCGAGGCCGGCAGCTACATCACCGGCGAGGCGCTGCTGGTCGATGGCGGCGCGTTTGCGCGGGCGCTGTGAGCCTGCGCCCCAGCGGGCAAGCCGGCGCCGCGCACGGCAGCGCAACTTTATCCGGAGGTTTGGGTTTCTTCATGGCAACTGCCCTCTCCGCCCATGGCTGCTCTTCGCCTGCTCCTGTTTCCCCTGCTCGCCGTCGGTTCAGCCCCCGGCCAGTCTGACCTTCATGCTGGCCTCACGCCAGATCAGCTCGCTTTCTTCGAAAAGCACATCCGCCCGGCGCTTGTCGAGCACTGTTACGAATGCCATGCTGCTGACTCCAAAAAAATCCGCGGCGGCCTTCTGCTCGACACCAAACAAGGCTCCCTGCTCGGCGGCGAGTCAGGGCATCCCGGCGTCACTCCCGGCGAGCCGGGCGCCAGTTCCCTTTACAGCGCTCTGACTTGGCAAAATCCGGACCTGGAGATGCCGCCGAAAAAGAAGCTGCCGGATGACGTCATCGCCAACTTCAAAAAGTGGATCGAAATGGGCGCGCCCGATCCGCGCGAGTCCACCGTGGCCAATGCCGAGGGCGGACGCCGCCAGATCGACATGGAGGAGGGCCGCAAGCACTGGGCTTTTCAAAAGCCCGTCCAGCACGAGCCGCCCGCGGTGAAAACCGAAGACTGGGCCAAAACCGATATCGACCGGTTTCTGCTCGCTTCCATGGAGGCGGCCGGATTGAGCCCTGTTGCCGACGCCAACCGCCCGGCACTGATTCGCCGCATCGCCTTCGACCTGACCGGCCTGCCGCCCACACCTGACGAGGTCAAAGCCTTTGTGGCGGATTCTTCCTCCAACGCAATGGAGACCGTGATCGATGGCTACCTTGACTCCCCGCGCTTTGGCGAGCGCTGGGCGCGGCACTGGCTTGACGTGGCCCGTTACGCCGAGTCCAACGGCAAGGAAACCAACCTGCCCTACCCTCATGCCTGGCGCTACCGCGATTACGTCATCGAGTCTTTCAACCGCGACAAGCCTTACGACCAGTTCATCAAGGAGCAAATCGCCGGCGACCTGCTGCGCTATGACGACGAACGCGGCCAAGCGGAACAAATCATTGCCACCGGGTTCCTTGCCCTCGGTCCCAAGGGACTCAACGACCGTGATCGCCGCCAGTTCACGATGGATCTCGTCGATGAGCAAATCGATGTGATGTCACAATCGATGCTCGGCCTCACCCTGGCTTGCGCGCGCTGTCACGACCATAAATTCGATCCGGTCACCCAGCGCGACTACTACGCTTTAGCCGGCATTTTCCTCAGCAGTGAGACGCTTTACGGCACGCACGCGCAGCAGCAGAACAATCATCCCTCCACTCTGATCGAACTGGATCGCAACGCGTCCCAGCCGGCGGCCATCGCCGCCATCAGCGCACCCGAACGGCAAAGCCTGCAAAGCGAAGTGGACCGGTTGCGCGGGCAGATGGATGACGCCAGCCAGGAAGTGCTCGCTGCCCGCCGCAACGGAACCGAGCGCAACCAAACCGCCAGCTTCCTGCGCGTGCGCCAGGCGCGCGACCGTACTGCCAGTGCGCAGTCCGACCTGAATTTGTTCGATGCCAGCGGCAAGCCGCGCACGCTCACCATGGGCATGCTCGACCGTGCCAGCGCTGTCAACAGCCCGCTGCTGGTGCGCGGCGATGTCAGCCAGCCTTCGGACATCGTGCCGCGCGGTTTGGTGGAAGTCCTGTGCTCCTCGGACGAGCCCCGCAGCATCGGTGAAGGCAGCGGCCGGCTTGATCTGGCTTACTGGATCGCCTCGCCGGACAATCCGCTCACCACGCGTGTCATGGCCAATCGCATCTGGCTCAAACTGATGGGGCAAGGCATCGTGGCCACGCCCGACAACTTCGGCTTCATGGGCATGAAACCCAGTCATCCGGAACTGCTCGACCACCTCGCCATCAGCCTCATGGAAAACGGCTGGTCGCTGAAAAAATTGATCAAACAAATCATGCTGAGCCGGGCCTACCAGATGAGTTCCACGCACGACGCCAGCAACTACAGCATCGACCCGGGCAACAAGCACCGCTGGCGCATGGACCAGCGCCGCCTCGATGCCGAGGCCATCCGTGACGCCATGCTCGCCGTCGCCGGCGTGCTCGACCCTTACCCTGTTGACGGCTCGCCGGTCGCCCGTGTGCGCGAGGACCGCCAAGGCATGGTGCAGCTTTTCACCCAGTTGAGCACGCAACCCTACCCTTACCGCTCCATTTATCTGCCCATCATTCGCGATCAAATCCCGGATTTCCTCGGTGTGTTCGACTTTCCCGACGCTTCTCTCGTCAACGGCCAGCGTGACACCACCAACGTGCCCTCGCAAAGCCTGTTCTTGATGAACAATGCCCAGGCCATCGCACTCGCCGACGCCTTTGCCAAACGTCTTGGCGAATACGATGGCAGTCCGCTGGAGCGCCTCACGCACGCCTATCATCTCGCCTTCAGCCGCTCGCCCACATCGGAGGAACTCGCCGCCATCCGCGGCTTCTGGATGGATTTTCCCAACAAACTGCAAACCGTCGCCAACAAAACCACCGCCGAAGGCAGGAAGCGCGCGGAACTGCTGGCCCTCACTTCTTTTTGCCAGGCCTTGTTCGCCAGCGCCGAGTTTCGCTACCTGAACTAGAGCCACCCGCCTTCGGGCGGCTAGACACAAGCCATCAATCGCAAGCTTCACGGCCATCAGGTCACATCCTGTTAATCCTGAAAAATCCCGTCAATCCTGTCAAAAAATGAACGCTCCACCCTTCACCCGCCGCTCGTTCCTGCAAACGACCTCCAACGGCTTCGGTTATCTGGCCTTTTCCGCACTCGCCGCTCGTGCCTCGGCGGAAGTCGCGGGCGCGGGTCCGCTGGCGCCGAAGGCTCCGCATTTCCCGGCCAAGGCCAAGCACGTCATCTTTCTCTGCATGCAAGGCGGCCCCTCGCATGTGGACACCTTTGACTACAAACCCAAACTCATCGCCGACTCGGGAAAGAGCGCGCCCTCAGCCGCGGGCCGTTACGGCCGCGCCAACCTGATGGCGCCGCAGTGGGAGTTCAAGCAACACGGCAAGAGCGGCCTGTGGATTTCCAGCCTGTTTGAAAACGTCGCCCGCCATGCCGACGACCTCTGCCTCATCAACGGCATGAGCACCGACCTGCCCGCGCACCCGCAGGCCTTTGCCCAGCTTCACACCGGCACCACGCAATTCATCCGCCCGTCGCTGGGTGCGTGGACGCTTTACGGGCTCGGCACCCAAAACGACAACCTGCCCGGCTTCATTACCATCAATCCGCCCGGCAACGCCACCCGCACCTACGGCAGCGCCTTTTTGCCCGCCATCTACCAGGGCACCAAGATCGGCGGCCGCCGTTTGCCCGGCCCTGCCGGCCAGTTCGCACGCCGGTTTGGCGGAGCTGAAAACGAGTCGATGACCGACATCAAAAACACCAGGCTCAATGCTGAGGCACAGCGCTCGCAAATCGATCTCATCCAAAAGCTGAACCAATCCCGCATGAGACTCGACGGCGGTGTCAGTCCCGAGATTGAGGGCGTGATCGAATCCTACGAGCTCGCCTTTCGCATGCAGGCGGAAGTGCCCGGCGTGATGGACATCTCCAAAGAAAACCCCTCGACGCTGAAACTCTATGGCATTGGCGAGGGCGCCACGGACACCTTTGGCAAGCAGTGCCTGATGGCGCGCAAGTTTGTCGAGGCCGGTGTCCGTTTCATCGAAATCACCCACGGCAATTGGGACCAGCACTTCAACTTGAGCACGGCGCTCGAGAACAACTGCGGCCAGGTCGATCTGCCGATCGCCGGCCTGCTGCAGGACCTCAAACAGCGCGATCTGCTCAAGGAGACCCTCGTCATCTGGGGCGGCGAGTTCGGCCGCACCCCGCACAGCCAGGGCAATGACGGCCGCGACCACAACAACAAGGGATTCACCCTGTGGATGGCCGGCGGCGGCGTCAAAGGCGGCATGAATTACGGCGCCACCGACGACCACGGCTACGAGGCCGTGGAAAACCGCATGCCCATTCACGACTGGCACGCCACCGTCCTGCACTTGCTCGGTCTCGATCATGAACGTCTGACTTACCGCTACGCGGGTCGCGATTTCCGCCTCACCGATGTCTATGGCAACGTGGCCAAAGACATCCTGGCCTAGATATCCGCATCCTCCGCGAGCTCCTGTTTGAGCCAGCCCCGGTTCTGGTAAACCAGGGTGCCGCACACCTCATGCACCCAGACGGCAAAAAGGCCGAACCCATCCGCGTCAGGCAAGTGGAACCACTTCCGCCCGCCGATGCGATGCGGGCCGCTGATGTAATTGCACGGCACGGGAATGACTTTCACCCCCGCCGTCTCAAAGGTCCCGGCAGCCCGTGGCATGTGACCGGCGGAGGTCACCAGCAGCACCTGCCGCCAGTTGCGGGCACGGGCCAGCGCGGAAACCTTTTCCGCCTCATCGCGCGTGTGCTGGCAGACACCAAGGGAAAGCATGGCCTCGGTCGGCGCCCCCAAACGCTGCAAAGCCAGCAGCAACTGGTCCGCCTCCGAATGGACCATCATCTCCTCATCCTCGACACCACCGCCACCCAGCACCAAGAGCGGCGCCTTGCGCGCCGCCAGCAAACTTAACGCCGTGCTGATGCGGTCCGCCGCGGGCATCAAGTGCAACCCGGTTGGCTCGACTTGGGATGGCAAGGCTCCACCGCCAAGGCAAACGATTGCGTCCGCTAAAGGCAGCTCGGACAAGGCCGCCCGGGGTGTTTTTGCCTCCAGCCGCGCCAACAACATCGACGCCGCAGGCGTGCAGGCGATCACTGTCAGGATCAGCCAGGCCAGAAGAGGCAGCGGCAGCACCCGCCAGTGTCTTTGCCACACTCTTCCCAGGAGCCAGGCGCCGAGCAGCAGCCAGATCAGGCTCAAGGGCTGAATGAGGTTGGCAAGCAGTTTCACGATGGAAACGGCATCCTGCCGCTTGTCACCAGTCTTGCAAGCAAGGAGAAAAACACGCAGCACCGCGGCTCTTCAGCCTCGTCCGGATTCCGCAATCAGATGCGACACGTTGTGGATGCGCGGTCCGTATACGGCATGGGTGAGCATGGCGTTCAGCGGCATTTCCAACCTGTCGCTCCACGTCCCTTTCCCATAGCTGCCCGGCAGATTGAACCGGAGCGGCACTCCGATCAAGTCGCTGCACATCAAAACCGCCAGACGGCAATGCGTGGCGAAAAGGGCCCGTTGCAAGGCAAACAAAAGCTCGGCCTCGAGTTGCGGCGGATAATCCGCTCCAGTCCATCCCGCAAACGCGAGCAGCGCCTTCAAGTCCTCCGCCGCGCTTCCTGTCTCGTCCCGCAAGGCTTCGCCGCGCAAGTGCAGGTAAAGCATCGCCAGCGGCGCGTTGTCGTGGTTCGCGTAGGAGACGAGGCTCAGGTCCCGCAGGTTTTCCGGGGCATGGATGCTGCGCCGCGCGTTTTTTTGCAATTGGGGAAATACCAGATTCGCCAGGCTCAAATCATCGAGCGTGCGCGCCATGTACTCGGGAAGATCACCCATGATCTCCGCCACGATGTCCATCGGCCCCGCCGCATCGATGATTTGGGAGATGATTTCCCGCCCCTGCGCTTCGTTGAGCGGCACCGCTTGCGGATCCTCGTCCGGCCCTGGAACGAAGCGTGGCAGCAGACCTCCCGTCAGTTGCACCGCCTCCTCCTCGTTCAACTGTGAAAATTCGACATGCCTCGCACCGCCTGCCCATGGAAACATGTAGCCTCGGAAATAACCGCGCAGATGATCAATCCGGCACGCATGGAAAAACTCACGCGCCCAGGCGATGCGGCCGCGCAGCCAACGGAATCCGGTGCCCCGGTGATTGTCCCAGCGAAAGGGCGGCAGGCCCCAATTCTGCCCCCAGCGCTCCGAATCCTTGGTCGTGTCGAAGTGCGCCAAGGGAGGCGTGCCAAGCGACCATTCCCGCTCGAACAGCGACGGATTCGCCCACGCGTCCGCACTGTGCAGGCTCACGCCAAAGGAGATTTCACCCATCAACCGCATGCCGATGCGGTCGGCGTGCTCCCTGACGCCTTTCCATTGCCTCCATGCCACCCATTGGATGTAACGGTAGGCATCCCGCAAATACTCCAAAGCCTGCCGTGCGGAATCGCGTGCCAGCCAGGCCTCCGCGGTCGCCACGCTGCGGTGCTCGGGACGCCAGCCCGTCCAGACCGTGTTCCCCTCATACTCGCGGATCAGCAGCCGAAACAAAGAGTAAGGCTCCAGCCACTCCGCCTGTTCCGCGCAAAATCTTTGGAACTCCTGCTTCTCCTCGCAATCCGCATCGAACTGCAAAAATCCATGATAGGCATCGACCAGGATCTGATATTTCAACGGGTGGATGATCTCGTGGCTCACATTCCCGGCGCGCAATTCCGCGAGCCAGCCTTCCGGCGCTCCGGCATCGAGCAACTCGACGGTCAATCCGGGCACCTCGTCCGGCGTCAGCGCGAGCAGCGCCGGCGAAAGCGCGCGCGAACTGATCGGACAGTAGGGACTGTAGTCACCGTACATCTCATGAATCGGCAGAATCTGCAGCACGCTAAAACCGACCGTTTTAGCAAAATCCAGGGCTTCCTTGACCGCGAGGGTGTCGCCGATGCCAAAGTCATGCTCCCGCCGGAGGGCATAAACAGGCACAAGAAGCCCGGCGCGACGCCGATCAAGCAAGGTCTGGTTCATAATGTGGTTGTCAACGCTGACGGGTTGCCGTCGAGCAAGGTTGGCCGGCAAGTTCTCATTTGAAGGTCTTTTGCAGACTCACGTTGGCGGCGAGCCTCCTCCGGCAAAAAATCAGAATCCATGCCCACTCCCGCCAGGTGGATGCCAGGACGGCGCTTCACATGTTTCATCGCGCATTTTATCACCGATTCCTTCAGCCTTGGAGAAGCGATTGGCCCCCGTCGATGAACACCTCCGTGCCGGTGATGTGCGAGGCGCTGTCCGAGGCGAGAAAGGCAACCAGCATGGCCACCTGCGCCGCGGTGCCCGGCCCGCCGCCAGTAAGCGGAACATCCCCTTCGGGAAACTCGGCCGGAAGATGCAGGTTCTCCAAATTCCGCCGTTCGGTGGCGTCATCGATGTTCGTTTTGATCGCCCCGGGACAGATGACGTTCGCGCGAATCTTGTCCTTGGCCAGTTCCAGGGCGATCATTTTGGTGAACGCCACCTGGCCCGCTTTGGAAACCGCGTAGGCGGTCGCACCGCTGTTGCTGAAGATGCGCGTGCCATTGATGGAAGCCACCACAATGATCGAGCCGCCCCGCTGTTTGAGCAGCGGCAGGGCCGGCTGCACCGTCAGGAGCGTGCCGCGCAAGTTGATGGCGATGGTTTCATCCCACTCCCCGACCGCCAGTTGATCGAGCGGAGCCCACACCCCATTGATCCCGGCGTTGGCAACCAGAACATCCAAATGGTTCCATTCCCGTGCGAGCGACCGGTAAGCTTCCTTCATCTGCGATTCCTCGCTCACGTCGGCCTCAATCATCAGATGACCCTCTCCGGCCCCGCCGATGTCTTCACGGGTTTGCTCAAGCTCCTTCCCCGTGCGGCCCAACAACGCCAAGCGCGCGCCACACTTCGCCAGCAAGATCGCGCAAGCGCGCCCAATCCCCGACCCCGCCCCGGTTACGAGTGCCCTCTTGTTTGCTAATGGGAAAACGGTCGCGCTCATTGGGTGTTGCTCCTCCCGTCTGTCTCGCCATTTTTTACGTCACCACTCGCAACAAGGGCGCCATCCGAACGGCGAATCGGTTGAACTTCCTCAATTCGAATGCACTCGGGAGACTGGAGTTGCGCTGCCTGCGCAACTCCCGGCCCCAACCGGGCGGAATCACAACACCGCATCAGCGGGCCACGATCAACGGCCGCAGTTTTCGAGTTGAGCGGGCAGTGTGTGGTGGAAGAGGCATCCCGTTGTTGCCAGCAGCGAGAAAGCCATGCCTGATGGCACCCGCCAGACTCAGCGAAAACGCGTCGTGACCGCCTGCCCCTGGGCGGGCTTGAGTTCCACTGAGCGAATGCGCACCGCACCCTGCTGGGTCGGCAGATACAGCCGCAGGTGATTCAAGGTTGGCGTATCCAGTGTGACCGTGGCGCCGCCCTCAGCCCACTCAAAAGCCTCGATCTGCCCGTTCTCCGGAAACGTCTCCTGCTCGGACGTGCGCCATTGCACCTTGCCGGGACCGCTGCCGCCGCTGGCCTCAATAGTGACTGTCACCGGCCCCTTCAGATTCAACCCGGAGCGGCCCAAAAACGGACTGCGGCTCTGCCCCGTCACCACCAACCCATCCTCTGCGACTTCCGCTTCACAACCTTTCGGCACCCAGCCTCCAAACGGGCGATTCGCCGCCGCGCCCGGGTTCGCAGCCCGCGGTTGATAGGCCGGATTCGGCCGCGGCACCAGAGCGCTTGTGTCCTTCAAATAACCGTCGATCAAAGCGTCCAGTTCACGAACCTTTTCCGGCATGGCCTCAATCAAGTTCATGCTCTCGCCGATGTTTTCTTTCAAATCGTACAGCTCGCGCGGCACTGCCGGATCAAACCAGCGAATCAGCTTGTAATCCCCCTGTCTCACCGTCACCCCGCCGCCATTGGGCCGGAAGGGAAAGTAATTGAAGAAGGCGGTCCGCTCCAGTTTCTCCGCTTTGCCGGTGAGCAAGGGAGCCAGGCTCACGCCGTCGAGTCGTTGCTGCGGTGCAGGCAGACCCGCCAGATCCACCAGCGTCGGATAAATGTCAATGTGACCCGCCAGTTCCTCCGTCACGCTTCCCGGCGTGATATTCCCCGCCCAGGACCACATCATCGGCACGCGCACACCGCCTTCATAGAGCGTGCCTTTGCCGTCGCGCAGCGGATGATTGTTCGTGGGCGGCTCATTCCCCGCCCACTTGCGCCAGTCTGCCAGCGCCTCGCCCTTGTGTTTCTCCGCCGCTTCGGTCTTGCCCGTGCCGGGCACGTTGCTGTGCGTGTTGCCGCCGTTGTCAGAGTAAAAAATCACGATGGTGTTGTCAAGCACACCCTGCTCCTTCAACTCCGCCAGAATGCGCCCGAAACACTCGTCCACACTGCGCAGCATCGACGCCATGATCGGATTTTTCTGCGTCGCATTGGCATCTGTCTTTTTCGCAAACGCCTCCGTGTAGGCGGCCTTGTGCCCCCACGGTCCGTGCACGCCGTAGCACCACAGGTTGAGGAAAAACGGAGCGTCTTTGCTGGACTGGATGAATTTGGCCGCCTCCTCCGCCTGGCGGTCCACGATGTACTCGCCCTCCGGTCCGTCGGTGATGCTGCCCACGCGCTGTTGCATGCCGGGATCGCCCTCCGGCCTGACTCCATAGGGCGAAAAATACGCTCCTGGCGGCCCGGGATCAGGCGCGCAATGAAACGCCACGTCAAAACCCTGCTTGTCCGGCCGGTATTCGCTGGTCAGCCCCAGATGCCACTTGCCGATGTGCGCGGTGCGGTAGCCCTGGTCGCGCAGAAACTCCGCCAGATTGTACTCCGCCGGGTCCAGGTAGTTTTTGCTCTCCGGCGCGATCAGCGCGACGTTGGCGGGTGCGCTCTCGGGCATGTAGTTGTGTGCGGACGGTTGGGGCGGCCGGTGACCGCTGGCGGTCAAAATGCCGTGGCGGCTCACATGCTTGCCAGACAGGATGCTGGCGCGTGTCGGCGAGCACAGCGGCTGCGCGTAGGCATTCGTAAAGCGCATCGCCGTCCTGGCGAAAGCGTCGATGTTGGGTGTCTCGTAAAACGTGGAGCCATACGCGCCGCAGTCCATCCAGCCCATGTCATCGACGAGAAAGAGCACGATGTTCGGCTTGGCCGCCCAAGCGGTGCCAACGCCTAACTGCGCCGCCAGAAGTGAAATCAGAAGAGTCCTCATGCGTGGCCGTGTAAACGAAAACCCTCGCCAGGTATTTCGACGCTTTGCGCGCAGGTGGAACGCGCGCGCCCCAGCAGCGGCCGTTGCACCACGAAACATGGCAAGCAGTGATTTTGGCCGCCGCCTGCCGCTTAGCCCAGAGCAAATACCGGCTTTCTTGGCATTGCACCTGCCTCTGGACGTGATTATCTCTCGCCACCCTCAAAAACTTCCGTTTCCCATGTCCGCCAAGATCATCTACACCCTCACCGACGAAGCCCCGCTCCTCGCCACCCACTCGCTGCTGCCCATCGTGAAGGCCTTCACCAAGGCGGCTGGCATCGAGGTCGAGACGCGCGACATTTCCCTCGCCGGCCGCATCCTGGCGCAGTTCGGGCAGCAGGAGGACGATTTGAGCTATCTCGGCAAACTTTGCCTGGAGCCGGCCACGAACATCATCAAGCTGCCGAACATCTCCGCCTCCGTGCCGCAGCTCAAAGCCGCCATCGCCGAGCTTCAGTCGCAGGGCCACAAACTGCCCGGCTTTCCTGAAAATCCGCAGACCGAAGAGGAGAAGGAGATCCAAGCCAAATACGCCAAGGTCATGGGCAGCGCCGTGAATCCCGTGCTGCGCGAGGGCAACAGCGACCGCCGCGCGCCGAAGGCCGTGAAGGACTACGCAAAAAAGCATCCCCACAAAATGGGCGCCTGGACCGCGGATTCGAAGACCACCGTCGGCACCATGGGCAAGGATGACTTCTTCTCGAACGAGAAGTCTGTGACCGTCTCCGAGGCAACCGAAGTGAGGATCGAGTTCGTCGGCAAAGACGGCACCACCACCACACTACTGCCGAAGCTCGCGCTGAAGGCCGGCGAGATCATGGACACCACGAAAATGAGCAGGAAGGCCCTCGTCGCCTTTTTCGAGAAGCAGATCGCCCAGGCGAAGGCGGACGGCGTGCTCTTCTCCCTGCACATGAAGGCCACGATGATGAAGGTCAGCGACCCAATCATCTTCGGCCACGCGGTGAAGACCTTCTTCAAAGACCTCATCGCCAAACACAGCGCCACCCTCACCGGGATCGGCGTCAATTTTAACAACGGCTTCGGCGATCTCATCGCAAAACTCGACAAGCTGCCCGCCGACAAAAAAGCCGAGATCGAGGCCGACATCCAGGCCGCCTACGCGAACGGCCCCGCCTTGGCCATGGTGAACAGCGACAAAGGCATCACCAACCTCCACGTGCCCAGCGACGTCATCGTCGATGCCTCCATGCCCGCCATGATCCGCGGCGGTGGCAAGATGTGGAACGCCACCGGCAAGGAGCAGGACACCCTCGCCGTCATTCCTGACAGTTGCTATTCCGGCGTGTATCAGGCCGTCATCGACTTCTGCAAAAAGAACGGTGCTCTCGATCCAAGGACGATGGGCAGCGTGCCCAACGTCGGCCTCATGGCCCAGGCCGCCGAGGAATATGGCAGCCACAACAAGACCTTCGAAGCCCCCGCCGACGGCGTCATTCAAGTCATCGCGATGACACGCGATGAATCTCAAATCTCAAATCTCAAATCTCAAATTCTCCTTTCCCACGAAGTGGAAACAGGCGACATCT
>CAZKMS010000003.1:8805-21578 GCA_964553805.1 uncultured Verrucomicrobiaceae bacterium | reverse complement strand
ACCAAGGACGCCCCCGTGCAGGACTGGGTCAAACTTGCCGTCAACCGCGCCCGCGCCTCCAGCACGCCCGCCGTCTTCTGGCTCGACAAAAACCGCGCCCACGACGCCCAGATCATCGCCAAGGTCGAAAAATACCTCCAAGACCACGACACCACCGGGCTCGACATTCGCATTCTCCCTCCTGCGGAAGCCTGCACCTTCTCTCTCGAACGAATCGTCAAAGGCGAGGACACCATCAGCGTCACCGGCAATGTCCTGCGCGACTACAACACCGACCTCTTCCCCATCCTCGAAGTCGGCACCTCCGCCAAGATGCTCTCCATCGTCCCGCTCATGAATGGCGGCGGCCTCTTTGAAACCGGAGCCGGCGGCTCCGCGCCGAAGCACGTGCAGCAGTTCCAGGAGGAAAACTACCTCCGCTGGGACAGTCTCGGCGAGTTCTTTGCCCTCGCCGCCAGCTTCGAGCACCTCAGTAGCACAGGCGTCACGCCTGTGAGTGTCGCGGGCGTCTCGCCCGCCGACCTCTCCCGCAAAGCCAAAGTCCTCGCCGACACGCTTGATGCCGCGACCGGCAAATTCCTCGAAAACGACCGCAGCCCCGGCCGCAAACTCGGCACCATCGACAACCGCGGCTCCCACTTCTACCTCGCGCTCTATTGGGCCCAGGCCCTCGCCGCCCAAACCGCCGACGCCGGCCTCGCCGCAACCTTCCAACCCATCGCCGAGTCCCTCACCGCCAACGAGAGCAAAATCGTCGCCGAACTCCTCGCCGTCCAAGGCCAGCCAGCCGATGTCGGCGGCTACTACAAGCCCGACAACGCCAAAGCCGACGCCGCGCTGCGTCCGAGCGCCACGCTGAACGGGATTTTGGCGGGGGTGTGAGGCTGAAATCCAGTTTTGCGATTGGCGTATGGTGCGGCACGCTTTGGCATACAAACGCCATGTCCGTTGTTGTTCCATCCCACCGTTCAAGCCGCCTCGTTGCCCGCGTTACTGCGGACGACAAGGCATTGTTGGAACGTGTTGCCGGCTTGGAGGGCTGCTCGGTCGCTGTCTTCGTGACTTCTCATGTTCGAGCTGCCGCGGAAGAGATCGTTCGCCGGCATGATGCAATAAAACTAAATCGATCTGAGTCGCGTCGCTTTGTGAAAGTTCTCTTGTCTCCCCTCAAAGCGCCAACCAAGCGATGCGCACGGTGCTGGACCTGCACCGCAAAACTGTCACTGAGCACTGAGCCACTGCGCGGCCGACTTCATGACGATGAACTGCCGGGATCCCGTCAGAGGTTGAAACCCAAAGCTGGCATAAAACGCCCGCGTTTTTTCATCCTGGGGATCTGTTACAATCGCCCACGAGGCATTCACGGCCCGATGCAGCATGCTGGCCATAACCAGTGTTAATGTTTTGCGATTACCCCCGTCTTCTATTCCTGCCTGAAGTTCAAGCAACTCGATTTGCTTTCGGATAATTCTGATGTCCTTCGCGTTGAGTTCAGCGGGAACCGCCAAAACGACGGTTCGACCTTGTGTAAAACTGATGCACAAAGCGTGACTGCAAACTCGTAGTCAGGCACGCATGAGAGTTTTGATCGCTTTTTGTTTATTGACCCTTTCCGTTCGCGCTGAAATCCGCGTGCTCACTGATTTCGAAGGCGGGAACGCGGAGGTGGTGGCGTTGGATCAGGCCACGAAAACCCTGCGCATCATGCCCGCGCTGCGTGAAGGACGCGGCTGGCCGTGCTGGTGGTGCTTCAAGCTCGATGGGCTGACCGTGGGCGAGGAGTTCACGCTCGAAGTGCAGGCGCAGACGAAGCCGTTTCGCGACACCACAGTGCTCGCGGCTTCATGGTGCCAGCCGAAACATGCGTGGGTCAGCAGCGATGGTGAAACATGGACACCGGGCGATCAAGGCGTGCTGAGCACGGACAAGGCGATGGTTTACAAAATCAAGGCCAAGGCGGCGCAGATGAGCGTGGCATGGGGACCGCCGTTTGTTCCCGCGGACGCGGAAAAGTTGCTCACCGAGATCGCGGCGAAACTCCCAAGTGCGAAGCGATTCGAGCTGGCCAGGACGCGCGACGGTCGTCCTGTGAGCGGCATTCGCATCGGCGATGAGGATGCGCCGCATCAGGTCTGGGTGGGCGCGCGACAGCACGCGTGGGAAGCGGGCGGCAGCCAGGTGGGGCGCGGCTTCATCCGCTGGTATGCCGGCGATGAGGCGGCGGAAATCCGGACGAAAACCTGCCTGCATTTCATTCCGATCATGGATGTGGACAACGCCGCGACCGGCGCCGGCGGCAAGGAGGCGGTGCCACGAGACCACAATCGCGACTGGGCGGTGGAGCCGGTTTATCCCGAGGTCGCCGCAGCGCAGCGCATGCTGCGTGAGATTCACCAAAAGCACGGGCTGGATGTTTTCATCGATCTGCACAATCCGGGGCCGAGGGATTCGGTGTTCTTCTTCGGTCCATTCGGTTTTGAACGCATGACCGGTCTGCAGCAGCGCAACTACCGGCGCTGGATCGAGTTTGCCGCCGCCCACATCACCCAGCCGGTCCAGGTGGAGCCGAAGTATCGCTTTGCAAATTACGTGAAGACCGACGAGGAGCGCGGCCGCATGAGCAGCGGCTGGGTGCGGGCAAATGCGGATCCTTACACCATCTCGGTGACGCTGGAGACGGGTTGGAACAATCCATTGATGTCGGTGGAAGGTTACAGTCAGATTGGCGCGGGCCTGGGTCGCGCGCTGTCGGCCTACATCAACGAAAATCCCCGCAAGCAGTGATCTCAGTTCTGGAACATCGGATCCTCCGCATTGCCGCCGCTCAGCAGGTAGGCTAGCAGGTCCAGAATATCGTCCTCTTTGAGCATGTTGAGCAAGCCGGGCGGCATCATGCTGACTTTGTTTTCCTCTGTCTTCTGCACCTGAGCGGCGTCGATGCTGGTGAAGTTGTGCGGGTCCATCATGTTGGTGCTGATCATGAGCTTGTCGCCGTTGAGGTTGGCGATGCGGCCCGCCAACTGGCTGCCGTCATGCAGCGTGAACACCGTGCTGCCGTATTGGTCACTGATCTCCTTGCTCGGCTCGATGATGCTCTCCAACAGATCGCGTGGACTGAACTTGCCCGCCACGCTGCTCAGGTCCGGCCCCACCGCGCCGCCTTCGTTGTTGAAGCGATGGCAGGCAAAGCAGGTGGCCGCGCCAAACATGTTGCGGCCGTTTTCATAATTGCGCCCTCCCTCCAGTCCGGCGCCAAGCAGACCCTCCAGATCGGCCATGGTCCACGCTTTGACGAAAGCCATCGGCTTCAAAGTGAAGGCGGGCGCCGCGGGTTCGGGTTTCAACTCAATCACGCTTTTCAGCTCCGTCTTCTCCGCCTCGCTCAGGGTCGCCAGCGCATTGGCTTTGATCTCGTCAATGAACAGGTTGAAGGACGCGCCGCCCTTGTAGTTCGCCGCGCGGGGGAACCAGCGGAAGAAGTCCTCCCGCAGTTCCCGGCTCCAGCCGGTTTTGGCAAAGCCAAGCAGGCGGGCGTAATCGATCTGCTCCTCCTGCGTCGGCGCCGCCAGCATTGCCGGCACGGCCTTTGTCACGATGCCGCCGCTGCCGAGGTAAATGAGCAGCTCCGTGAGATCGCGGTCGAATCCGCTTTCATTTGCGGGAAACAGGGGGCTTAGGCGTTTGAGGAGCGCCGCGCGTGTTGCCGCATCCGGAGCGCCGAGACGGGTGAACACAAGCATGTGGTCGCGCAAATAGGTGTGGCGGTCGAGACCCTGGAGCGATTCGAACTCAATCCGCCCCAGGGCATCGAGCATGGGTTTCTGCAAGGTCTTGTCGCCAGCGCTGCAACGCGCCAAGGCCATCAGCACGGTCAAAGCGGCACGCGGATTGTTTTCAGCAAGCGCCTTGTCTTTCCATGCAGCCACTGGCTGATGCTCAAGGGCAATGCGGGCGGCGAACCGGAGGTGGCGGTCCGGCGAGGACAGATGCGGCCAGGCAGCATCGATGGCGGCGGCATCTTCCTTGCCGTGAAAAGCCTCCAATTTCTGGCGCTGCATCACGACTGCCCGATCCGGTGATTCATCGACGCTCGCGCTGGCGAGTAGCCGAGCAGTGGTGTCCTCCGCCCCCGTGTAAGTCACTCGATACAACCCGCTCTGCACTTTGCGGCCGCCCACACTCACATACATCGCGCCGTCTTTTCTCGACACCTCAAGATCCGTCAACGGCAGCGGCGCTCCGCTCATGAACTCCTCTGCCACACCGCGATAACCCGCGCCATCCCGCGTCAAATGAACGGCATACATCTTGCCGTAACTCCAGTCGCAAACGAACAAGGCGTCCTGATACTTTGCGGGGAACTTGGCGCCGTAACCGAAGGCGACTCCTGTCGGTGATCCGGGGCCGATATCGACCACCGCAGGCAGGCTGTCCTCCCAGCGCACCGGCCATTTTTTGCTGCACGTGCGCCAGCCAAACTCGCCGCCGCTTTGCATCAAGCAAACGCGCGTAGGGCGATACCACGGCATGCCCGCGTCCCATTCCATGTCGGCATCGAAACCGAAAATATCACCCGCGCGATTGATGGCGATGTCGTAGGTGTTGCGGGTGCCGGTGTTCACTAATTCCCACGACTTGCCGTCGAGATCCGTCTTCGCCAGCCAGCCACCGGGCGCCAGCACATCCCGCATGAAACCACGGCCGAGCAGCATCGGGAAGAGCTGGTCTTCGGCCCAGTGACGCGGCACCCGGCTGGTCTCGCAACCCGGCTCGGGCGTCTGGTTGCCGCACATGACATAAAGGCTTTTTCCGTCCGGCGCGGCAACGACCGCGTGCGGCCCATGCTCCCCGGCTTTCCCTGGAAAGGCGCGCAGCAACTCCACGGTGTCGTATTGGTCATCGCCATCGCTGTCCTGGCACCGGTAAAGCCCTCGGCCTTGATAAGCGTCGTCATTGACCACACCGTAAAGCGCTCCGGCATGATGCAGCAAGCCCTGGCAATGACCGAAATCGACGGTCAATTTTTCCACCTTCGTTTCTCCAGGCGCTGCACCGATGGCAGGTGGTGTGATGCGATAAAGCGCGCCATATTGATCACTGCAAATCAAGCGGCCCTTGTCATCCTGCGTCATCGCCACCCAGGAGCCTTCGCTCTCCTTCGGAACCGAGTAGAGCAGTTCGACTTTGAATCCCTCTTTGATTTTGATCGCCTCCACCGGAGTGGCCTGCTGCGCTTGGGCGCAGAGTGAAACAAGGCTGGAGAGAAGAAAGAAGGGCAAACGCATTTTCATAGACAAGGGATGAGGCACCTTGAAATACGGCGGGGCGCTCTTATTTCCCAGCCAAAAATCAAGGGCCTGCGGGCCTGTCTCCAGAAGGCAGCCCCAATCCGTCTTGACGCGCCCCGGCGCTTTCCACTATGGCTTGCAGGATGCGTCTGCTGACCTGCCTGGCTTTTTTGACACTGGCCGCCTCTTCCCTGCCCGCGGCACCGGCGCATCATGTGCTGTTCATTGCCATCGACGACCTCGGCAACGTGCTCGGCCGCACACGTCCTCCCGGGCTCGCCACACCCAACCTCGACCGCCTGCACGCGCGCGGCGTGTTTTTTGAGCGCGCCTACTGCCAGATGCCGTTGTGCAATCCCTCCCGCGCCTCGGTCCTGACCGGCCTGCGTCCCGACACGACACAGGTGTACGACCTTGATCGGCACTTCCGCGACGCACTGCCGAATGTCGTCACCCTGCCGCAATGCTACCGTGAGCAGGGAGGCACCGCGATGCGCGTTGGCAAGCTCTACCACTACGATGTGCCCGCCGGCATCGGCACCGACGGTCTCGACGACGCGGCTTCCTGGGATCACGTGCTCAATCCCAAAGGCCGCGATGTCGCCGACGAGGCGCTCATCACCAATCCCACTCCTGAAAAACCCGTCTCCGCCGCGCTGAGCTGGCTGGCCGCTGACGGCACCGACGCCGAGCAGACGGATGGCATGATCGCGCATGGAGCTGCCCGATTGGTGAAAGAGTTCAGCGCCGCCTCAAAACCCTTCTTCCTCGGGGTCGGCTTCTTCCGCCCGCACACCCCGTTCGTCGCTCCCAAGGCCTACTTCGAGCGCCAGCCGCTCGCCGCTGTCGAGCTGCCGCGCATCGATCCTTCCAACCGCAGCGCCCTGCCTTTGCCCGCCTTCCCGCACAACTGCTTCACCGCGGGTTACGGGTTGCCCGAAGCCACCTTGCGCAAGGCCTTGCAGGCCTATCACGCCAGCGTGGCCTTCGTGGATGCGCAAATTGGTGTGCTGCTCGACGCGCTCGATGAAAACCAGCTTTGGGAGCACACCCTCGTCGTGTTGTGGAGCGATCACGGCTATCATCTTGGCGAGCATGGCCTTTGGCAAAAGCGCACGCTCCTGGATGAGTCCGCGCGCGCGCCTTTGATCATCGCCGCACCGCAAATCCCCGCCGCCCAGCGCGGCAAAACTTGCCGTCGTGTCGTCGAGTTCATCGACATCGTTCCCACCGTTTGTGATCTCGCCAAGCTGAACGCTCCCGAAGGCTTGCCGGGCGTCTCTCTTCGTCCTCTTTTGGAAAACCCAAACGCCGAGTGGGATCGCCCGGCCTTCACCCAAATCCTTCGTCTCGCGCGCACTTTCGAAACGCAGACAACTCCGCTTGATGAGCTTCCCCGGGTGATGGGCCGCGCCGTCACGACGGCGCGCTGGCGCTACATCGAGTGGAACGGTGGCAAGCTGGGGCGCGAGCTTTACGACCACACCACCGATCCGGGTGAGCAGCGCAATCTCGCCGATGCCCCGGAGCAGCAATCCCGGCTTGCCGAATTGCGCGCTCTTTTCCCGGCTGAGGTGGGAGCTGACCCGCCAGACACACCCGTCAATCCCAAGCGGCTTTGACCACGCCACGCATGTCCGCCAATCCGCAGAACCTCAAATCCTTGTCGCGACAGCTCGGCCTGTCTCCCTCCACGGTGTCGCGCGTTTTGAGCGGCCAGGCAGAGCGCTTCCGCATCAGCCAGGCGACACGCGATCGCATTTTGAATGCGGCGCACGCGAGCAGCGTCGTGATCGACCCCATCGCCCGCAGCCTGCGCACCCGCAGCACAATGACCCTTGGACTGCTCGTTCCCGATATCTCCAATCCCTTCTTTGCCCAGCTCGCCTCGCAAGTCGAGCATCTGGCCCGCGCGCGCGGCTACGGTGTGCTGCTGGCTGACGCTCAGGAGTCCGTGGAGGTGGAAAGCCAATCGTTGCAACTCATGCTCGGCCGCCGCGTGGACGGCCTCATCCTTGCGCCGGTGGCCTCTGCGCCCCAGTCTCTCGCTGCCGTGAAAAGCGCCGGCATTCCCTGCGTGCAAGTGGACCGCGTTTTTGCCGATGAGGACTTGTCCTCGGTCGCCACGGCCAATTTTGACGGAGCGCGCCTGGCCGTCGAGCATTTCCTGGAACAAGGGCATCGCCGCATCGCCTGCATCCAAGGCCTGCCGGGAAACCACGCCAACGACGAGCGCGTGCGCGGTTTTCGCGCGGCACTGAGGGCTGCCGGCATGCCGCTCCCGCGCAACTGGCTCACTGGCGGCGATTACACTCCTGAAACGGGAGGGCGCGCCATCGACGCGTTGTTTGCCCGGCATGTCAAAAAAACGCCCACTGCGGTGCTGGTCCTGGGCAACCTGCTCGCGCTTGGCGCCTTGCGCGCGCTCAAACAACATCGCATCAGCATCCCGGACCAGGTCTCGTTGATCGCCTTTGACCAGCAGCCCTGGGCGGAGTTGATCGAGCCGCCTCTGACCACGGTCACCCAGCCTCTGCCAGAAATCGCCGCCAGCGCCATGGGCCTGCTCTTTGACCGCCTGCGCGACGCCTCATCACCCGTCCGCCACCTGGTGCTGCCCGTAACTCTGGAGCAACGGCGCTCAGTGGCACCAGCACCTGTGCATTGACGAAAGATCACCTTTGCACAATCGTTTGTTCCAATCTCCGACCGCCATGAAACGCCGCCTCGTTCTCGCCCTGCCCTGCCTGCTCCTGCTCGCCGCCTGCTCGCCCTCCGGAAAAACAGACCCGTCCGCCAAACCCGTCGTCGCCCTGGTCATGAAGTCGCTCGCCAACGAGTTCTTCAGCACCATGGCGCAAGGCGCTGAAAAACATCGCGCCGATCACGCCGGCGACTACGACTTGCTGGTCAACGGCATCAAAAACGAGACCGACCTCGCCGAGCAGGTCAATCTCGTCGAACAAATGGTCGCCCGCGGCGCACAGGCCATCGTCATCGCCCCGGCCGATTCCAAGGCGCTCGTGCCCGCCCTCAAACGCGCCGCTGACCAGGGCGTGCTGATCATCAACATCGACAACAAGCTCGACGCGGAGGCGCTGCAAAAATCCGGGCTGCAGGCGCCTTTTGTCGGCCCCGACAACCGCGCGGGCGCCAGGCAGGTGGGTTTGGCCCTGGCCAAGAAATTACAGGCGGGCGATGCGGTGGCCATCGTTGAGGGCGTGCCCACCGCCTTCAACGGCCAGCAGCGCCGCGCCGGTTTTGAGGATGCCATGAAGGAGGCGGGAATGAAGGTGGTTTCCATCCAGGCGGGCAATTGGGAGATGGAAAAGGCCAGCGCCGTCACCAGCGCCATTCTCAGCGAACACGCCAATTTGAAGGCGATCCTCTGCGCCAATGACAGCATGGCTCTCGGAGCGGTGTCGGCGATTCAAAGCACGGGCAAACAAGGCCAGGTGCTCGTCGCCGGCTTTGACAACATCAGCGCCATCAAACCGATGATCGAAGATGGCCGCGTCGTCGCCACCGCGGATCAGCACGCCGGTCAACTCGCTGTGTTTGGCATCGAGGCCGCGTTGAAGATTCTCAAAGGCGAGGCAGCTCCTGCTGATCAAACCACGGCCGTGGATTTGGTGACGAAATAAGCGCCGGCAGATCTCCATTCGCTCATTGCCATGTCACGCCGCGCCTGGACAGACATCCTCGCCATGCTGCTCATCCTGGGCGCGCTCGTGCTGCTTTTCGGGTCATTGAGCGGGAACTTCGTCAGCGCGCGCACCTTCAGCACCATCGCCAACCGCATTCCCACGCTCGCGGTGGCCGCTGCCGGCATGACCCTGGTCTTGATGGTGCGCGGCATTGATCTTTCGGTCGGCTCGGTGGTGGCTCTTGCCGGGGCGGTGTGCGGCCTGGCGCTGACTTCGTGGCACTGGCCGTTTTGGGCCGCCGGCTTGGCGGCGGTGTTCGCGGGAGTGCTGGCGGGCGCATTGAATGGCGCCCTCAGCGTGGGTCTCAATGTGCCCTCCTTCATCGTCACCCTCGGCACCATGGAAGCTCTGCGCGGTCTGGCCTACCTGGTCACCGGCTCAAAAACACAGTATCTCGGGGAAAGTGTCGCACCGCTGTCGGCGCCGCTTTGGGCCGCAGGCGTGTCGCTGGCGTTTGTCATCGCCATCATGGTCATCGTCAAAGGCCAGGTGATGCTGAGCCACGCGGCGCAAGGACGGCATTTGATTGCGGTGGGCTCGAATGAGGAAGCCGCTCACCTTTCCGGCATCGATCCGCGTCCCCTGAAGTTTGTCGTGTTCGTGATCTCCGGCGCCCTCGCGGGCCTTGGCGCGGTGTTTTACATCTCGCGGCTCGGCGCCGCCGATCCCAACGCGGGCAGCGGGCTCGAGCTGGCTGCCATCGCCGCTGCTGTCATCGGCGGCACCAGTCTCGCCGGCGGGCGTGGCTCCATGGTGCGCACCTTGTTTGGCGTGCTCATCATCGCCACCCTGGAGGCTGGCCTCGCCCAGATCGGCGTCTCCGAACCGCTAAAACGAGTCGTCACCGGTGCCGTCATCATCCTCGCCGTCATCGCTGACGCTTGGAGGCAGCGCCGGTAACTTTGCCCTCACCTTTCCATGCGTCTTTTCATCACTTGCTGCTTGTTCGCCACTGCTGTGTTGGCGGACACACCGAAGATCATCTTCGACACCGACATCACCGGCGATGTCGATGACGTGCTGGCGCTGGCGATGTGCCACTCGCTGGCGGATCGCGGCGCGTGCGAGCTGCTCGGAGTCACCATTTCCAAAAACAACGCGCTCACGGTGGGTTTCGTGGACGCGCAAAACACGTTTCACGGCCGCCCCGGCCTGCCCATCGGCGTCACCCGCGACCCGAAGGCGCAACAGCGCGAGAGCAAATACCTCAAGCTCGCTGACTCGGCGAACTACCCGCACGACTTGAAGCGCAACGAGGAGGCGCGCGATGCCGTGGAACTGATGCACGAGCTTTTGACCAGCCAGCCGGACCAAAGCGTCACGATAGTCAGCGTCGGCATTGCCTCGAATCTCGCCAACCTGCTGCAGTCCCCAGGCGGACTCGAACTGGTGCGGACGAAGGTGAAAACGCTCTCCATCATGGCGGGGGCGTTCACGTTCTGCAACAACACCAACTACCACCTGGAGGCAAACGTCATCAACGGCATTGGCTACATGCAGACCGTCGCGCAGAAGTGGCCGGAGGAAGTGCCCATCATGTGGAGCGGTTACGAAATCGGTGAGGCACTGCCGTTTCCACGCATCGCGATTCAACGGGACCTGAATTATCTGCCGTATCACATCGTCAAGGAAGCCTACCTTCTGCACAGCGGGCCGGAGCACGATCGCCCCTGCTGGGATCAGAGCAGCGTGCTGCAGGCCATTTTTCCGGAGCGCGGCTTTTTTGGTCTTTCCAAGCCGGGGCGCGTAAAGGTGCTCGACGACGGCTTCACCCGCTTCATCCCGGTCAAAAATGGCAAAGGCAGCCAGCGTGATCGTTTTCTCATCATGAGCCCCGCGCAACAAAGCCGCGCGCTGGAAGCCATCGTCCATCTTACCGTCCAGCCTCCCCAACACCAACCATGAAACTCAACCTGCTATCCCTCCTCGCTTTCGCCGGCCTCGCTCAGGCGGATCCTGTAAAACTCATCTATGACACCGACATGGGCAACGACATCGACGATGCCGTCGCGCTGTCCATGATCCACAGCCTGCAAAAACGCGGCGCCTGCGAGCTGCTGGCCGTCACCGTCACCAAGGATCACCCTCAAGCCGCCGCCTTCGTCGATGCGATGAACACCTTCTACGGCTACCCGGATGTGCCCGTCGGCGCGGTGCGCAATGGCGCGGTGCAGCCAGACGGCGGCAAGTTCAACCTGCTCGTCGATGAAAAGAACGCCGATGGCAGCCCGCGCTACCCGCATGACTTGCGCAGCGGTGAAGACGCGCCCGAGGCGGTGGATTTGCTGCGCCAAACCCTCGCTGCCCAGCCGGACGGCAGCGTCGCCATCGCCCAAGTCGGCTTCTTCACCAACCTCGCCCGCCTGCTCGACTCCAAACCTGACCAGCATTCGCCACTGCCGGGACGCGAACTCATTCAAAAGAAAGTCAAGGTGCTCTCCATCATGGCCGGCGCGTTTCAGACCGTGAAATGGCAGACGCGCTACATCGAGTACAACGTGAAGCTCGACATTCCCGCCGCGCAAAAGCTGGCCAGGGACTGGCCGTCGCCCATCGTGTGGAGCGGTTATGAAATCGGTCACGCCTGCACTTTTCCGCATGAATGCATCGAGCGCGATTTCAACTACGTCGAGCATCATCCGCTGAAGGAAGCCTACTACCTCTACAACCCGCCTCCGCACGACCGGCCAAACTGGGATCCCACCGCCGTGCTCTACGCGATCTTCCCAGACCGCGGCTACTTTGAGCTGTCGCCACCCGGGACCGTCACCGTCGATGATGATGGCGCCACCGTGTACAAGGAGGGCAAAAAGGGTCAGGGCCGCGATCGTTTCCTCATCCTCAATGAGGTGCTGAACGCGCGGACGCGGGAGGCCATCGCGCAGCTCGCCTCCGAGCCGCCGGCCAAACGCTGAGCCGCGGCCAGCGTTCGCATTCCAAAAACTTGCCCGGGGAATCCTCTCGCTGCTTGACGAGCCCCCACAACACGCGACCCTGACCTTCCCAACCATGAGCCGCGCCACCAACGCCGTCATCGCTGTCGTGGGCTCGTTGAACGTCGATCTTGTCGCCGGCGTCCAGCGCCTGCCCCGGCCTGGAGAAACCGTGTCCGCTCCCAGCCTGACCCGGCGTTTCGGCGGCAAGGGGGCCAACCAGGCCCTCGCCGCCGCCCGGCAAGGCGCGCGTGTCAACTTGGTCGGCTGCGTCGGTGACGATCCCGAGGGGCGCACCTACATGGACCAGCTCCGCCGCGACGGCGTCAATGTCAGCACCATCAAGACCGCGCGCGGCACCAGCACCGGCACGGCGTTCATCACCGTCGATGCCGCCGCGGAAAACCAGATTGTCGTGCATCCCGGCGCCAACGGCCAGCTCAGCTCTGCCGCCGTGCGCAACCAGCGCGCGCGCATCGCGGTGGCCGGCGCTTTGCTGACGCAGTTCGAGGTGCCGATGGAGGCGGTGCTGGCCGGCATCGAGATCGCCAACGAGACCAAGGTCAATGTCGTGCTCAATCCCTCGCCGATTGACGCCGAGTTCCCCTGGGGCAAGCCGCGCATCGATTTCCTCATCGTCAATCAGGCCGAGGCCGGGCTGCTTTTTGGCAAAGATCCCGCCAGCCTGGAAACGGATGCCGCCGCCTGGATGACGGAGTTGCAAAAAAAGAAGGTTGGCAGCCTCATCATCACCCGCGGCGCGGACAGCGTGCTGACTTTGCATCAAGGCACCTTCGCCGCTGTGCCCGCGCACCCGGTGCAGCCGGTGGACACGGTTGGAGCCG
>CAZKMS010000003.1:0-8795 GCA_964553805.1 uncultured Verrucomicrobiaceae bacterium | reverse complement strand
ACCTTCGCCGGCGTCTTCACCGCGCAGCATCACAATGGCAAACCCTTCCTCGAAGCCGTGCGCTGGGCCGCCGCCGCCGCCGCGCTGAGCACGCTCAAAGCGGGGGCGCAAGACGGCATTCCGATGGCGGGTGATGTCACCCGCATTCTCTCTGGCGCGGCTTGAAAGACACTGCCGCTTGGACGCGCTGTTTGGGGGTGACACCGCCGCGCGCCCTCGCCTGCCTGCTTCTGCTCTGCGCGCCTTTCGCCGGCGCTCAACTCGCCAACCGCCCGCCCGCACCGCAGTGGCTGGCTGGCAACACGATTCAGCGCGAGTTCGACTCGCCCGGACAGCTCCTCATGGCCATTCTGCTCGTCGCTGGCGACGCCGAAACCACCGTGCGCCTCAACGGGCAGGAGATCGCCCTGGTGCCCGCCAGCGACACCGCCACCAGCCTCGATGTCACCCGCCACCTGAAAACCGGCGCCAACATCCTCACGTTGCAGACCCGCGGCAAAACCGCGGCCCTGCTCGAACTCAACGGTGACCTCGCGAGCAAAACGTGGCTGGCGACCGATGCGGCCTGGGCCGGTGCGCGCTCGCTCGGCCCCACCAGCAGCGATCCGGAGGAGGATCCGTTTAATTTGAAAAAGACCCACGACGCCTACAACTCGTGGAAGCTCGCCGCGCCCGCCGCACAGAACCGGGCGACAGATGCCAGCGCCATCCAAGCCCCGCCCGGCTGCCAGGTCCAGCTCGTTCATTCCGCCACTCCAGAGCAAGGCTCCTGGGTCGCGATGGCTTTTGATCCCGCAGGCAGGCTCGTGCTCGGCATGGAAAAAAAAGGCCTGCTGCGCCTCAGCTTCTCGCAGCCGGACCAGCCCGAGGTCGCCAGCGCGCAGGTGGTTGAGGAAACGCTGGAAGAATGCCGCGGTCTGCTCTTTGCGCACGGCTGGCTCTACGCCAACGCCAATCGCTCCAAGGCGCTCTTCCGCCTGCGCGACACAGACGACGACGGCCGCTTCGAAACCAGGGAAGAGCTGCTGCGCACCGGCGGCGGCTACGGCCACGGGCGCAACCATCTCAAGCTCGGTCCCGACGGCCGTCTCTGGATCGCCCACGGCAACAATGTGCTGTTGCCGGAAACCATCGCGACCGGCTCGCCGCTGCAACATTATGCCAGCGACCAACTCATCCCCAACCCCTGGGATGGCAGCATGTTCGATGGCGACGTCGAACTGCCCGCCGGACACATCCTCTCGATGGAACCCGACGGCAGCGATGTGCGGCTCTTCGCCGGCGGCCTGCGCAATCCGCTCGATCTCGCCTTCAACCGCAACGGCGACCTTTTCACTTTCGACGCCGACATGGAGCGCGATGTCGGCGCGCCTTGGTACATGCCCACACGCGTGCTCCACGTCGTGCCCGGCGCGGACTTCGGCTGGCGGCGCGGCACTGGCCGCTGGCCGGCTTATTACGCCGACACGCTGCCCAGTGTGATCGACATCGGCCTGTCCTCTCCCACCGCCGTTTTTTTCGGCTACGGCGCCAAATTTCCCGCGCCGGATCAGGACGCGCTCTTCATCTGCGACTGGTCGTATGGCCGCATCATCGCGGTCCGTTTGCAGGCGAGCGGCAGCACCTACACCGCCCGCCAGGAAAACTTCATCACCGGCCGTCCGCTCAACGTCACCGACGGCTGCATTGGTCCCGACGGCGCGCTCTGGTTCATCACCGGTGGCCGCGGCACCCAAAGCGGTTTGTATCGGGTGACTTGCGACGCGGCGCAAGAAACGCCGGCGCAAAAAGCACCAGTCCGCGGCGAAGACATCGGCACGGTCCAAGGCGGGCAACGCCATGCGCTGCACCGGCAGCGCCTCGAATTGGAAACCGACCCGATCCGGCTGCGTGCCGCAACCAGCGATCCAATCTCGCTTCTCGCCCTGGCCCGCGTCGGTGAGGACACCGATCGCGCGCGTCTGATTGAGCAAGTGCTCAGCGAGCCTTTCACCGATCCTCTCACACGCCTCCGCATCCTGGAAATCGCCATCGCGCGCAGTTCGGCGCCTCCCGCCGATGAAACCCGCGTCCGCCTCTGTGCTCTGCTTGAACCGCTCTACCCATCAGGCGACGACCAACCGCTCAATCACCAGCTTTGCAAACACCTCATCTACCTGCGCGCGCCTTCCGCGCTGCCGAAGACCATCGATCTGCTCGCCGCCGCCGCCACCTCCGAAGACCTGCTTTATTACCCCTTCATGCTGCGCCACCTGCGTGACGCTCCCGGCTGGACGGAGGCGCGTTACCGCGTCGTCTTCAACGCGCTCAACGAGGCCGAGAAAAAGAACGGCGCCAGCACCTACTTCAAAGCCATCGCCGACACCCGCGCGGAGCTGGCCGCCAGCATTCCGGCGGAGCTGGCCACCCGTCTCGCCGCTGTCATCGCGCCGCCTCAACCTGCCGCCCTCACCGCGCATGCCCTGCCCGCTCACAGCTTCAAAAACTGGACCCTGGCCGACCTCGAACCGCACCTAGCTAAAGCAAGCAAGGGGCGATCATTCGAGGGCGCCAAAAAAGCCCTGGTCAGCGCCCAATGTGTGTTCTGCCATCGCGTCAGCACAGGCAACGAGCTGCCCGCTGGCATCTTTGGACCCGATCTGACCCAGGTCTCCGCCCGCTTCGGCCGCCGCGACCTGCTCGACCACACTCTCAACCCTTCCAAGATCATCGACGAAAAATTCCGCTTCCTCACCATCACCCGCAGCGATGGCGGCCAGCTCACCGGCTCGCTCGAAAACGAGGACGACGAGCGCCTCGTGCTGCGGCCAAACCCGCTGTCACCCGACACCATCGAGATCGGCCAAAGCCAGATCAGCAAGCGCGCGGAGTCGCCGCATTCGCCGATGCCCGTAGGTTTGCTCAACGGCCTCAAGCCCGAGCAAATTCTCGACTTGCTCGCGTGGTTTGAGGCGCAGGGTGATCCGGCTCATGCGGTGTTTCAGGCGACGGGGCAGGAATAGAACCCGCTCTCCTACTCAATGCCCAACAATTTCAAACCCCACTCCACCCACTCCTTGTAGGCTGGCACACGCTGCATCAACCAGCCGATTGGAGTCACTAACCACAAAACCCAATCGGGTGGTGATGCACTGTGTGCTGTCGGCCAAATCTGCGCAAGCGGCCAAACCCACAGCGCGGGAAAGCCAAAGTACACCAGCAGCAGGCTGCCGATGCCCCAGCCCGTCCAAATGCAGGCGCTTCTGTCACGGTCGCCACCGCTGCCGCTTTCCATCCATCGATGTTCATCCCAAAAACCGCGCGGTGTCCAGAGCAAACACGTTCAGGACCACTCCTTCAACTGCTCCGGAAACGGGCAGTTGGCGCAGGCGCTGTGATCCTCCAGACAAAAGTCCTCATAAATCTGCAGCAGGCCTTGATGATGGAAAAGCTTGCGATTGTAGGCACGCATCAGCTCCGGCGTGCCAAACAGGCGAGCCGCCGCGCGGCGCACCTTTTGATTGTCCAGCAGCGCGGGCAGCTCCAGGTACTCCGCCCACAAGCGGGTGCGCTCCGGCACCAGCAGCGGATAGACCACATTGGCCAGCATCTCGCGCACACGCGTCTCGCCGATGAGCGCGACTGGCTTCTCCGTCGGCGGCGCGGTCAGGGTGTAGTGCGAGGACCAGAACTCGTGGCTCAGTCCGGCCAGGGCATCACTCCAGGCAGGCAGGCTCCAGCGGGTCGCGTCCAAAATCGGGGCCGAGACCGTCTCCCAGTGGTCCAGCAAAGTCGAAAGCGCACCAAGCCGGCGCTGCGGGTGATTGCCCGGCCGGATGGCGCTCAACTTCCAGCGCGGCGTCTGCCGCGGCTCCAGCCAGCGCTGCAAGTCCTCGCGTTGCGTCCACCAGCGCGACCAGAGCAGACCGAGGTAACCCCGCGTCGCCTCCTCCATGCGATCCGGCGGCAGTTCCTCCAAAAATCCTGACACACCGAAAAGCAAAGCCTCACGAGCGGCGCGCTCCTCCCGTGCCAGACGCCGCAGCGGCAGGCGCTGGGCGAGCACGGCAAAGGGACGCTGGTTGCTGCGGTAGCCGAGCGTCTGGGCCAGCGCTTGATACAACGCCTGCTCTCGACCGTGCGCTGCCACCAGGGCCTGCAAACGATTGGACTTGAGGTGCAGCCGATGCTGCGCCGCGCATTCCACCAGGCTGGCCACCCGCTCCGGCGCCATGCCGCGCAGAGGCTCAACACAGCGACCCAGACGCTCCGCGGCGAGCCGGTTTTTCGGTTTGGCATCGGCGCTCAGCATGTCACGGCTGATTCTCACCTGCACCACCTCCTGGTGGTGACGGTTTCGCGTAAAAAAACGGCCCTCGGCAGGCGCCTCCAGAAACACATGCAGGACAACCCGATCATAGTCCGGATTAGCACCGTGATGGTGGCGCTCCCAGTCACGCGCATCCGGGTCCAGTTCGATGTCGCCAGCGAGCACGCGGTCCCCGATGCGCACGGCACAGCCGGTGAAATCCGGTCCGGCGGCCGCGTTCCAGGCTCCAAAGTCTTCGATTTGGATCGCCTGCCCGTCCACCGCGACAAAGCGGGTTCCGAAAGCGCCGGAATACCACAGACTCTGCAGATCCAGCTCACTGAGTGGAGCCTCTAGGCCGGGAATTGAGGGAGACTCCTCAACGATGGAAAAAAGAGCGTCGCGAAAACGTTCGTAACGCTCAGCAAGTGGCAGCGGGTTCAAACTCATTGAGTGAGCGATAAAGACTGCGTCAATTCCCGCAAGGAGACCTCTGTCAGATTTTTCAAACGCCGCCACGCGCCGCTGAAATTTAAATGACAAGTCATCGGCCCGGGCACCACCACACAACGCACGCCGGCTGCTTGCGCCGCCTTCAGCCCGTTGAGTGAATCCTCAAAAATCAACGCCTCGGAGGCGGCCACGCCGAGTCTTTCCAGCGCCAGTAAAAACAGGCTGGGGTCCGGTTTCACCTTGCCGGTGTCATCGACCGTCGTCAGGTGATGAAAGCGGTCGAGCAAACCAAGCTCATCCAGCCAGCTTTCCACCCACCAGCGCGGACTGCTGGAGGCCACCGCACAAGGCAGTCCGAGCGCCGCCGCTTCGTCCAGGCGGTCGGCCACCCCCGGCAGGATGCGCATGTCCGTGCGCAGCTCCTTCTCGCGAGTGACACGACGTTGCTCCAGCGCCACCCAATCGAACTTCCGGCCGGTCCGCGTCTCAAGATCGAGCCGCGGATCATAATGCGCGCCGAAGTCAGTGCCAATTACGGCCGCATACGTCTCCACCGCCAGTTCCTGCTCATGCTCCTCAAAGATTTCGCGCCAGGTTTGGTAGCCCGTGCTCTCGGTGTCAACGATCAAGCCGTCGAAATCAAAAATCACTGCGCGCAGGGTGGGCATGCGGTTCCGGATTAGTTCAAGGCGGCGGCCTCCGCAAGACGAAAGCAACGCATCTGTCACAGAGCATAAATGCGACAATGTCGCAATCATCAAAGCATTTTTGAAGGACAAAAAATGCCTCACCGCTTGCCTTTTGGGCGCGTCGTTACAAAGTGAGTTCCAATCGCCCATGAGTAGTGTTCTCGCCCCCCTGACCCGTTTTTACGCTTCATCCATTGGTAAAAAAATCCTCGTTGCGCTGACGGGCTTGGTTCTTGTGGTGTTTGTGCTGGGACACATGATCGGCAATCTGCTGGTCTTCGCCGGACCTGATGCCATCAACGAGTACGGCCACATGTTGCACACCATGGGCCACGGTGGTTTGATCTGGGTGGTGCGGGCCGGACTGCTCGCGGCGGTGGCGGTGCACATTGCCGCGACCATTCAGTTGACCAGGGAAAACCGCGCCGCGCGGGACGCCAAGTACGGCCGGGAAGCGACACGAGTGGCCACGCCCGCCTCCCGCATCATGATTTACAGCGGCCTGACCATCCTGGCGTTTTTGATTTACCATCTGCTGCACTTCACCGTGCGCACCGGCAACGAATACAACAACCCCAGCCTCTACACCTACCTGCTGCACGGCGAACCCGTGCACAACGTTTACAAAATGGTGATCGACGGCTTCTCGTGGGCGCCTGCCGCGGTGTTCTACATCATCGCCATGGTGCTGCTCTGCAACCACCTGAGTCACGGCGTCGGCAGCCTGTTTCAAACCCTCGGACTCACCACCAACAAAACGTGGCCACTGTTCGAGAAGGGTGCGCAGGTTTTCGCGCTGCTCATCCTGGTTGGCAACTGCTCCATCCCCATCGCCATCTGGCTCTTTGGTTACGGCCGTTGAAGCTGCCGCTTCCTCTCTTCTCTTTCCCATTCTTCCCCGCCGATGCTCGACTCCAAGATTCCCTCCGGACCGATGGCCGAAAAGTGGTCGCGCCACAAGCGTGACTCCAAGCTGATCAACCCCAAAAACAAACGCAAGTACACGATCCTGGTGGTGGGCAGCGGACTGGCTGGCGGCGCAGCGGCTGCCACGCTCTCGGAGCTGGGTTACAAGGTGAAGTGCTTTTGCTATCAGGACAGCGCTCGCCGCGCCCACTCCATCGCCGCCCAGGGCGGCATCAACGCCGCCAAAAACTACACCAACGACGGCGACTCCGTGCACCGCCTGTTTTACGACACCATCAAGGGCGGCGACTTCCGCGCCCGCGAGGCCAACGTACACCGGCTCGCCGAGGAGAGCGTCAACATCATCGACCAATGCGTCGCCCAGGGCGTGCCCTTCGCCCGCGAATACGGCGGCGGCCTGGCGAATCGCTCCTTCGGTGGCGCGCAGGTTTCCCGCACCTTTTACGCCCGCGGCCAGACCGGCCAGCAGCTCCTGCTCGGCGCTTACTCCGCCTTGTCCAAGGAAGTGGCGGCGGGCGGGGTGGAAATGTTTGCCCGCTGCGAGATGGTGGACCTCGTCGTGGTGGACGGCCACGCCAAAGGCATCATCACCCGCGACATGGTGACCGGCAAACTGGAGGCGCATGCCGGCGACACGGTGCTGCTTTGCACCGGCGGCTACGGCAACGTCTTTTACCTGTCCACCAACGCCATGGGCTGCAACGTGACCGCCACCTGGAAGGCACACAAACGCGGCGCGGCCTTTGCCAACCCCTGCTACACCCAGATCCACCCCACCTGCATCCCGGTCAGCGGCGATTACCAAAGCAAGCTGACCCTGATGTCAGAGTCCCTGCGCAACGACGGCCGCGTCTGGGTGCCGAAAAAGGCCGAGGACTGCGGCAAGCCGCCCTCGCAGATCCCCGAGGCGGATCGCGATTACTACCTGGAGCGCAAGTACCCGAGCTTCGGCAACCTCGCCCCGCGCGACATCTCATCGCGCGCGGCCAAGGAAGCCTGCGATGACGGCCGCGGTATCGGCCCCGGCGGACGCGGCGTTTACCTGGACTTCGCCGAGGCCATCCGCGACTTCAGCCAAAAGACCATCGCCGAGCGTTACGGCAATCTCTTCGACATGTATGAGTGCATCACCGGCGAGAACGCCTACAAGCAGCCGATGCGCATCTACCCCGCCGTGCACTACACGATGGGCGGCCTGTGGGTGGACTACAACCTCATGAGCACCATCCCCGGCCTGCACGTGGCGGGCGAGGCGAACTTCTCCGATCACGGCGCCAACCGACTGGGTGCTTCGGCGCTCATGCAGGGCCTCGCCGACGGCTACTTCGTGCTGCCGTACACGATCGGTAACTACCTGGTCACCCAAAAACCTGGCAGCGCCACCGCCTCTCATCCGGACTTCATCCGCACCTTGGAGGAAACGCAGAAGCGCATTGACAAACTCATGGTCTGCAAAGGCAAACGCAGCGTGGACAGCTTCCACCGCGAGCTTGGCCTGCTGGTCTGGGACAAGTGCGGCATGGCCCGCAACAAAGCCGGTCTGGAGGAGGCGCTGCGGCGCATCCCCGAAATTCGCGCCGAGTTCTGGGAAAACGTCACCGTGCCCGGCATCGCCGCCGGCATGAATCCCGAGCTGGAAAAAGCCGTCCGTGTGGCCGACTTCATGGAGTTTGCCGAGCTGCTTTGCCTCGATGCGCTCAACCGCGAGGAAAGCTGCGGCGGTCACTTCCGCGAGGAGCACCAGTATCCTGACGGCGAGGCCAAACGCGACGACGAAAACTTCTGCCACGCCTCCGCCTGGGAGTACAGCGGAGACTTTGCCAAGCCCATTCTGCACAAGGAGCCGCTGAACTTCGAAGTCGTGCCGCTTTCCGTGCGCAGCTACAAGTAACCCCTCCGATTTTTCCTCCATGGCCCTGCTCAACCTTCACCTCAAAATCTGGCGCCAGAACGGCTCCGCCCCCGGTCACTTCCAGGACATCGAGGCGCGCGAAATCCCCGACCACGCCTCCTTTTTGGAAATGATGGACATCGTCAACGAAACGCTGATCCAGAACGGCCAGGAGCCGGTCGCCTTCGACCACGATTGCCGCGAAGGCATCTGCGGCATGTGCAGCATGACCATCAACGGCATGGCGCACGGCCCCTCCAGAGGCGTCACCACCTGCCAGCTCCACATGCGCAAATTCCGCGATGGTGACACCATCTGGATCGAGCCCTTCCGCGCCCGCTCCTTCCCCGTCATCAAAGACCTCATCGTGGACCGCTCCTCCTTCGATCGTGTCATGTCCGCCGGCGGCTTCGTCTCCGTCCGCACCGGCTCCGCCCCGGAGGCAAATGGCATTCCCATTCCAAAGGACGTGGCCGACGCCGCCATGGACGCCGCCGCCTGCATCGGCTGTGGCGCCTGCGTCGCCGCCTGCAAAAACGCCAGCGCC
>CAZKMS010000002.1:0-106807 GCA_964553805.1 uncultured Verrucomicrobiaceae bacterium | reverse complement strand
GATGGGGTGGGCGTCGGTGACGCGGCCGCAGGCTTCGCAGTGGAAATGGACGTGCTCCTGGATGTTGGCGCAGTAGCGGGCCTGGGCGCGCTCGACCTGGACGAGTTTGATGAGTCCGTGACTGGAGAGGTGCTCGAGGCAATTGTAAACCGTGGCCAGGGAGATGCCAGCGGAGCGGCCCTTGACACGGTCAAAAACGTCGTAAGCTGTGGGGTGGTCGGTCGATTCGGCCAGCACTTGGTAAACCTCCCGCCGGTGGGGGGTGAGGCGGGCATCGGTGCCGAGCACGGCCAAGCGGCAATCCAGGCCGGAGGGCTTGGGAGCGGCAGTGGTGGAAGCGTGGGATTTGCGCATGATTGGAGAATGGGCTCGCATTTAGAATTAGAACAAGAATGATTCTAAATCAAATGGTTTACGCTCCTGTTCCTCTCTCAGGACGCAGCTTTCCGCTTGCGTCTCCACTGGCTGCCGTCGTTGTGCGAAACGCGCGCAGGCATAGAATGAGCTGAAGATGGAAATCACGCTGACCACCCCTTCCCTGCTGTTTCCGGCGATCTCGCTGCTGCTGCTGGCCTACACCAATCGCTTCCTGGGGCTGGCCGCCGTTGTGCGCCAATTGCATGAGTCCTACCGCGCGTCGCTGGCGCAGGACGTGTTGTCCCAGATCCACAACCTGCGTCAGCGCATCCGCCTGGTCAGGCACATGCAAACCTTTGGCGTGCTCAGCATCCTGCTTTGCACGGTGTGCATGCTGCTGGTTTTCCTGGGCTGGCAGGCGCCCGCCCAAGGCGCTTTTGGCGCCAGCCTGGTCAGCATGATGATCTCGCTCGGACTGTCATTGTGGGAGTTGCGGCTCTCCGGAGGCGCTCTGGACCTGCTGTTGCAAGACGTGGAAAAAGGCGCGTGAGGCCGGCGGTCATTGGTCTCCGGCAAGCCATGCCTTTGCACCCGGAAATCTACGCCCCAGGTTCGCCTCTGCTCGGCGTGCTGGAGGCGCAGGATGACGACCGCCTGGAGGTGGTTTTGAGAACTCCGTGCTCTGGGGCAGAGCCTTTCGCTGCCTGCGGCAAACGCCCGGAGAAGTCATGCTCGCCTTCTCCCGATGTGATCTCGCCTCGTCCCAGCCCATCGCCTTCGAAACCAGCCTGCCCGCCTCCCAACTTCATATCACCATGCGCCAAACAGCCATTCGCAGCACCGGTGCATTGCTGCTCTCGGCTCAGCCCCAGGAAAAACTGCGCGCGGTGCTGACATGGAGCGCCTCCCAAAACCTGCATGCCTTGCGGGACGAGACTTTCCTGCTGGCACAGGATGCGCGGGTCACCACCCTGGATGGCTGGCGGACCTGGTTGCAGGCGGACGCGCCTGTTGAGCAGGATTCCGTTTGCCTGCCAGGCTCGACTCAGCAGCCATGGCCGCCGCAAGGCAGGCGAACTGATTGCCGGCGCTCCTGGACGGGCGAGGCCGCGCTTGCCTCCATCGCCGCGCTCGCCATCGGTGCCGGATGAAGCGCCTCTTTTTGTTCGCCTGCTTGTTGCTGCCCGCCGCACGCGCGGCGGAAATCACCACTGACGTGGCGGTTTATGGCGGCACACCCGGTGGCATCGCAGCAGCGCTGGCCGCCGCGAAATCCGGCAGCCGCGTGGTCTTGCTGGAGCCAACCAGCCGTATTGGCGGCCTGCTCACCAGCGGGCTCTCACACACGGACTTCCACTCGCTGGAGTCGTTGACCGGCGCTTTCCTTGACTTCAGCCAACGCGTGAAGGCGCATTACGTGAGCGCTTATGGCGCGGACTCGCCCCAGGTGGAGGCTAGCTTTGAAGGTACTTTCGGCGAGCCCAAGGTGAACCTGCTGGTGCTGGAGAAACTGCTGGCTGAGCAGTCGCGAGTGAGCGTCCATCGTCTGGCCATGTTGCGCTCCGCAACCAAGACTGGCGACCGGCTGGAGAAGCTGACGGCAACGATCCCCGGGGGAGAGCTGATCGTGACCGCACGCGTGTTCATCGACGGCAGTTACGAGGGGGATTTGATGGCACAGGCGGGTGTGCCTTATCATGTCGGCCGCGAAGGCCGCTCCCAGTATGGCGAGTCGCTGGCGCCCGAGCAGCCGGACCAGCAATTGCAGGCCTACAATTTCCGCTTTTGCGCCACCGACGATCCCGCCAACCGCGTTCCCATCGCCGCCCCGGCCGGCTACCGCCGCGAGGACTTTCTCGACGTGCTGCCCATCCTCGAATCCGGCCAAATAAAGACCGTTTTCGGTTATCCCTTCGGTTGCATTGTCAAGGCACAGACGCCTGCGCTGCCCAATCGCAAGTATGACCTCAATGACGTCTCGCGCGGTCTCGTGCGGCTGTCCATGCCGGGCGCCAATCTGGACTGGCCCGAGGAGGATGCCGACGCCCGCCAGCGCATCTTTGACGAGCACCTGCGCTACAACGCCGGCCTGCTTTTTTTCCTGCAAAACGACGAGGCCGTGCCTGCAAAGTTCCGCGAACCTGCCGCTGAATGGGGCTGGTGCCGCGACGAGTTCGTCGAGACCAATCACCTGCCGCCGCAGCTCTACGTGCGCGAGGCGCGGCGCATGACCGGCGCGCATGTCTATGTCCAGGCGGACAGCGAGCACGCTCCCGGCGACGCGCGCGCGAAACTCTTCACCGACGCCATCGCCATGGGCGACTATGGCAACAACTGCCACGGCACGCATCACGAAGGGCCGCTCATCGGCGGCAAACACAGCGGCGAATTCTACAATCCCGTGCCGCCCTACCAAATCCCTTATGGCGCGCTCACGCCGAAACGCGAGGACTGCGTCAACCTGCTGGTGCCCGTTGCGGTTTCCTCCTCGCATGTCGGCTTCTGCGCCCTGCGATTGGAGCCCATTTGGATGTCACTCGGTCAAGCCGCCGGTCATGCCGCTGCCCACGCCGCCAAAGTTGAAGTCGCTGTGCAAGACGTGCCCGTGCCCGTGCTGCAAGCTCGACTACGCGAAGACCGATCCGCGACCATTTACATCAGCGACATCCCGCCTGCTCATCCTGACTTCGCGGCCGTGCAGTGGTGGGGTACGGCAGGCGGATTGCACGGTCTGCATCCCATGCCTGAAAAACCCGGTCAACGCGGCGAAAACCTGCACGGCCAGTACTACCGGGCCAATCCCGGCCATGCCGCCGAGTTGGACAAACCGCTCGATCAACCCACTCGCGAACGCTGGCTGAAGCTGGCCGCGCAACTCGGCCGCAACACAGACGCTCTCGCCAGCGCCACCACGCGCGGCGATTTCATCCGCGCCGTCTTCGCTGCCGGAAACCGTTATCGTTAGCGCAGCAGGATTTTCACTGCGCGTAGAGAAACTCTGGCTGCATCAAAACAGCCCAGAGCAAGTCCGCAACGGGCGCGGGCTGCAGCGTTTCCCCGAGCAACTCGCGAGCAGAAGCCAGCTCGGCTGGCGTCGGCGGACGCGCCAGCGTGCTGAGGTAGATTTCCGCGATCAAGTCGTCACTGGTACTCCAGTCGCGCTCCAACAACCGCTTGGCGCCGGCTTCGAGCGCGGCGGTCAACTCCTGGCCGTTGGAGAGATCGAGCGCTTCCAGGGTGGTCAACTCCTCGGGGCGCGTCGAGACGATCTGATCCCGGTTCGGCCGGCCCAAGGAGCGCATCAAAAAGTTGCTTTTAACCAGTGCGGCGCGCACCATGCGGCCCGCATTCGCTCCGTTCTGGGCAAGCAAAGCCGGGCCGCGCTGCCGCAGGATTTTAGTCCAGGAGGGATGCGCTTTGAGCACCGTTGCCGGTTTGAAGTTTTGCGGCAAAGCACCCAGCCTCCCCTCCTTGCCGGCGAGCTGTGACGGGCTGAATTGCCAGCCAGGACCGCTCGCCAGCACTGCGTCCGTTCCGTCGTCGAGCTTGGCATGAGCTTGGAAATAAAACCCGGCCACGTTCGGCTCTTTGCCAGCATTGGTTGCGGCGACCACGATCTGGTTGTTGCCCTGCTTCAATTTATCGTGAAGCGGCAGCGCAGCAATCTGCGTCCAATTGTCACCTTCAAGCACTTTGCGGCCGTTGACATACAAAACGAAAGCATTGTCGCAAGTCAAGATGGCGGAGCCGCTGGCTGGCGGCGCGGCAAGTTTCCAGTTGGCGCGCAGCAGGATGGTCTCACCCGCGGGCGGAACCTTGCTGCCCGCGGCCGAGTCGCCCCAAATCCACTCGCCGGTAAGTTTAACCGCCCGGACAGCGGCTGGATCGGGCTTGCCACGAAACACGGGTGCATCCATTTGGCTCGGAGCGGTGCCGGTGAGCTGCCAGACAGCGTCCACGAACTGCTCCGCGGTGAGGCGGCGCGCCTGCGGGCTTTTGAAAACCTGCGCATCCTCCCCGGCGGCGGCCGTGCCGCGTGTTTGGTAAAACTGCGAGGTGGCAATCAGTTCGAGCGTGCGTTTGATGTCGTAGCCACCGCGTTGGAAATCATCCGCCAGCCAGTCGAGCAGATCGGCGCTCCAGGGCTCGCTTTGCATGGCATCAAGCGGATGCACAATGCCACGCCCCATCAGCCGATGCCAGAGGCGGTTGACGATGGTGCGACTGAAGCGTCCGTTTTCTGGATGCGTCATCAAAGCAGCCAACTGACTGAGGCGCTCGTTGCGCGGCGCTTCGGCATTCACGTGGCCTAGCTCGGGAAACAGCCACGCAGCAGCAGCCGTGCGGCCAACGGGTTTGTCGCAACGATGCACTTCGAGCGGCTGTTCCGCATAGATGGCCGCCAGCCCGTAGGCTTCGTCGAGCTTCCAGCGGTCGATGAAGCTGTCGTGGCAGGAGGCGCACTTCAAATTGATGCCAAGAAACGACTGCCCCAGGCTTTGCGCGAACTGGATTTCCACCGTTTGCCCGGCACTGACCTCGCCGCGCCATTTGATGCCATCGATGAAACCCCGGCTCGCATCCGTCGGCGGCGCGATCAACTCGCGGGCAAACTGGTCAAACGGTTTGTTGCCCAGCACCGACTCGTACAGCCATTGACTGATCTGCCTGCGCCCGCCCGTGATGAAGCCCGTGCCGCCATAATCGTTGCGCAAAAGGTCGTTCCAAAAGCTGAGCCAATGCTCGGTGTAGTCCACTTCCCGTGCCAGCAACGCACGCACAAGACGCTCCCGTTTGTCTGGCGCTTTGTCCTCCAGAAACGCCGTCACCTCTTTCGCTTCAGGCAGCAATCCAATAAGATCCAAATAAGCACGGCGAAGAAACGCGCTGTCGTCAACACGTGCAGGACGCGGCAGTTTGTTCTTGGCTAAGTACGCATCCATCAAACGATCCACCGGATGCTCGCGGCCATCCACCACCGGTGGCAAAGTCACCACGCGCGGCTTCAACGGCGGTTCATAGGCGGGCTTTTGGAAAGCAAACCCAGGCTCCCAAGGCAGCCCCTCCGCCAGCCACTGCCGAAGAATTTCCACCTCGGCTTCGTTCAGGCGCTCCCCCTTCGGTGGCATGCGCAAGTCTTCCTCCGCCGTGCTCACCACTTCCAGCAGCAGGCTTTTTTCAGGCTGCTTCAGATTTACCACCGGGCCACTCTCACCGCCATGCAGCAGCGCGTCGCGATCGTTCATCGAGAAGCCGCCCTTCAGCTTGTCCCCAGTGTGGCATTCACCGCAGTGTTTGCGAATGAGCGGCGCGATCTGATGACTGAAATCCACCGCCGCGGACAGCGATGTGGCGACTGCAGGGATCAGAAACGCAATGGCGGATTTCACACAACCTGAAACGTTCATTGGGGCACAAATCATCCGGATACTTGAATCGGCTTACTTGCCTGCCTGGCTGGCGGGGTTTTCATACCAAACAACTCCCAGTTGGTCACGCTCCTCACACGTGATGACATCAAGGTCGCCATCCGCGTCGAGATCAAGAAGTTGCACGAGGTCGAACTTCACGCCTTCGGGTCCGCCCAGCGAGTGCTGCCGCCACGGCTGGTCCTGCCGTTGCTCCAGCCAAATCACACCTTCGAGATCCTGGCGCGCGTTCTCACAGGTAAAAACGAGATCGACAAGACCATCGCCGTTGAGATCACCGATTTTGACCGCCTTGGCATCGCCGATGGCGGCGCCAAGCAGGGTCAACATGGTTTCCTGCCAGCCGCCATCCTTCATTCGCAGAAACAGCAAAACGCCGTGCGGCTTGACAGCAACCGCCACATCCATCAGACCGTCCGCATTCACATCACCGATGTCAGCGAACATGACCTCGCGGCCGAGACCGCCAAGAGACTGCTCGCGCCAGGGCGCCGAAGCACGCACCGCTGCCGGTCCTGGATTTTCCAGCCAGAACACACCGCGACGCGGGCCTTTGCGGTCACTGAAAACGATGTCTGCACGGCCATCGCCATTGACGTCGTGCGGCAGCACCGACATGACCCAACCCGCTTCGCGCAATGGGTGGTAGCGCCAGGCAGACAAGTTCGAAGGCTGCGCTGGAGCCTGCAGCCAGCCAATGGCCGCACCCTTTTCTTTGGAGCCAAGCAGCACGTCGGCGCCATTCTCGTCATCCAGTTGCAGAAACGCCGCCTGCATCCACGACTGTGTTTTTTCGGAGGCAGGGAAAACAAGTGTTTCCCAGGAGCGTGCATCCAGCGGCCGACCGGTCTTCTGGCGATGCCAGTACAGCGTGCGCGTTTTGCCCTCCGTGCCGCTGAGAACGTCAAGCTGGCCGTCGCCGTCGAGGTCGGCAAAGATTGCCTCTTCGACATTAGGAGCATAACCCACGGTCGCCTGCGGCCAGGGCGCGCGCGCCAAAACGGGTCCCGGATTCGCATACACCCGCACCACGCCCCCCTCTTCCCAGCCCGTCACCAAATCCATCAGGCCATCACCGTTAAAATCACCGAGTTTGACGCCGTCTGCTCCGCGCGAGCTGGCATCGATGGCATGGCGCTGCCAGGCCGGGCGAACGCCGGATTCGATCTGTGGCGGGCCGGCCGCGGCGGGCACCGCAAAAATGAGCGGGATCAGACATCTCATGATGAGGACTGTAGAACGTGCGCCGCGGCTTTCCTGTTGCCATTCCAAATTGCGCACTTGCCAGGGGGAACGATGTTTTGCAAGCTAGCCAGGTGAAGCCACTCCCTCTCTTTGTCATCCTGCTTTGTCCGCCGCTGATTCCCGCCCAAGAAAACGCCCCGCACCCGCACGCCGCTCATGGAGCCGTGGTGCCGGGCGTGAAAAAGGAGCTGTTTGCGGGTGTCACCGAGGCCGATTTCATGCGCCTGAGTGACAAACCAAAAACCGTGAAGGTCACCCTGGTGGCGACCTTCACCGATGATAACCACGGCATGAATTTCAACGGTTACTCCTTTGGCCGCGCCACCTGGTTCATTCCAGCGGGTTGGAACGTCGAGGTCGAGTTCATCAATCCCGGACCTGTGCCGCACAGTGCCATCGTCATTGAACGTGATGAAACCAGGAAGCTGCAAGTGGCCGAGCCTTGGTTTGCCGGCGCCGCGGTGGAGAAGCACGTGCAAGGCATCGCCCTGGCCAAAGCCAGCTTCAGCTTCACGGCCGATGAGGAGGGCGAATACGCGTTCGCCTGCGGCTTTCCTGCCCATGCCATTGCCGGACATTGGGTGGCTCTCGAAGTCACTGCGGCTGACAGCAAGCCTCGCCTGCAGCTCGGCGACGCCGCACCGCGTGATGTCACTCAATGACAGGCAAGCGGGCGGCTCCAATTTTTTCGCACAGTTGGAATCGCGATTCCCGCCGCCCCGTGGTATAAGACCGGCATGGAGATCATCGAACAACTCGGAGTCGCCCTCGGGCTGGCGGCGCTGGCCGGGGTCAACCTCTACCTCACAGTGCTCATCGCCGGATTGGCGATCCGCTACGACTGGCTGCACCTCTCCGCCACCTACCAGCATCTCGACGTGCTGGGCCACCCCTGGGTGCTGGCGGTGGCAGGCGTGTTTTTTGTGATGGAATTTTTCGCGGACAAAGTGCCGTGGGTGGACTCGTTATGGGACAGTGTCCACACCGTCATCCGTCCCGTGGGCGGCACGCTGCTGGCGTTGCAGGCCCTGGGCAACATGCCGCCTTATGCCGAAGTCGTGGCGGGCTTGGTGGCGGGCGGCGCGGCGCTAACAACACACAGCGCCAAGGCCGGCTCGCGCTTGCTTATCAACCATTCGCCGGAGCCTTTCACCAACACCTCGATGAGCTTGGCTGAAGACGCCGGCGTGGCGGGCGGCATGGTTCTGGTGCTGCTTTATCCCATCGCGGCCTTCATCTTCTTCGCCAGCCTGCTGGTGCTGATCTGGCTCGTATTCCCCGGCCTTTGGCGCGCCATCCGTTCCAGCCTCTGGCTGGTTTGGAACAAAATCCGCATGCCGGGCAAGCTGTCTCCCCTCGAACACCCCACGGCCTTGAAGGCCGCATTGCCCGTGGACATTCTGGGTTTGCTGGCAGTCAAATCCGACACCGCTGAGCATGATGTGGCCTGGACCGTCGCATGCCTTTCCGGCAAGTCCAAAGGCGTGCGCGGCATGAAAACCAACGTGCGCACCCTGGTCGTGGCGCGCAAAAACGGCGGCCCCCTGCTGCTCGTGCTGCGCCACACCCTTCGCGACCGGCTCATTACCCTGCCACTGGATGGCGCGCGGGTGGAATCCGAATCGCGGCTGCTGAGCGATCACGTGGTCATTCAGACACCGGCGCGGATGGTCACGCTGCGTTTTCCGCGCGGCCAGTCGGACCTCGTGGAAACCGTGCGGCTGCGTTTGCAGGAGATGGCGAAAACGACCGCTGCCGCAACGGTAGAGTCGCGCGCCTCCACGGAGGATTCGGAAACCGAACTGGCCCCGTTGCCGGCACTTTGAGGCTTGCATGAAAACCACCCTCAAAGCGGGCGCAAGCGGACCGCTGCTGGATTTTTTGTTTCAATCGCTGCCCGAGGTGAAGCGCACCAAGCTGAGGCAGTGGCTGCGCTACGGCGGTGTCCGGGTCAATGATCGTGTCATCACTCGGCACGACCATGCGCTGACTGCGGGAGACCAAATCCGCGTCGAAGCGCCGCAACGTCCGGCGGAAAGCCCGCGATTGCCCAAAGGCATGCGCGTCGTTCACGAAGACGAGGCGATCATCGTCATCGAAAAACCAGCCAACCTGCTTTCCATCGCCAGCAAAGCCGAGCGTGACGTCACCGCCTATGCCAAGCTGACCGACTACGTGAGGCAGACGGGCAAAGGACGTGGCGAGCGTGTCTGGATCGTGCACCGGCTTGACCGTGAGACCTCGGGCCTGATGGTTTTTGCTCGCACAGAAGCTGTTAAACGCGCGTTGCAGCACGGCTGGCCGCAGGCCGGGAAGAAGTACCTGGCCGTGACTGACGGCGCGCCTGACGGCGACACCGGCACCCTGCGCTCGTACCTGGACGAGAGCGACCCCTACCGGGTCCGCAACCTGAAGCAGGCCACGGAGCAGACGCGCGAGGCGGTGACGCATTACCGGGTGCTGCGGCGCGCCGGCAGCAGAGCGTTGCTGGAACTGACGCTCGAGACCGGCCGCCGCCATCAAATCCGCGTGCAACTCGCCAGCATCCGCTGCCCCGTGGTGGGCGACCCCAAATACCATCCCTCCGGAGTGGAGGATCAACGCCTGGCCCTGCACGCCAGCGGGTTGAGCTTCCGGCATCCAGTGAGTCGCGAGTCGATGACCTTCGCGTCTCCCCTTCCCGCTGTTTTGGAACGCTTGTTGGAGCCTTAGTTTTTCGCTCGCAAAAAGCGGCCTCTGTGAGGCCGGGGCTTGGGCCACCTTTGCTTGCCGCCTGCGCTGACGCGACGATATCCGGCTGATCACACCCGCATCATCCCGGTGACCTGTTTCGTGGCGATGCCGACGGGACGGTCGAGCGGGACCCCCGCGCAAGCGAGAAGGGTGGTGAGAAGGTCGCCTTGATTGCCCTTCACGCCGGCGAGGAAGCGGCCGGTATGGATCGAGCCGCCGCCTTTGCCGGCAATGATGAAGGGAAGGTTCTCGCGACTGTGCTTGTTGCCGTCCTCGAGACCGGAGCCCCACATCATGATGCTGTTGTCCAGCAGGCTGCCATCGCCCTCGCGCAGTGAAGCCATTTTTTTCACCATGTAGGCGAACTGCGCGATGTTGAAGGCGGTGATGGCAGCCACTTTGTCCACCTTTTCCCTGCCGTTGTTGTGATGCGTCGTGGAGTGATGCGTGTCCGTGAAACCCAGTTCGGGGTAGGACACGCCATTCGGTGTGGAGCCGATGTAGGTGCTGACGCGGGTCGTGTCGGTCTGAAACGCCAGCACATTGAGATCACACATCACCTGCATGTATTCGCTGCGCTTGTCGCCCTCCGGAATGCGAACCTCAATCGGCGGAGAGTCGCTGTCCCGGTGTTTGCCGGCAGCGACACCCGCCTTCTCCAGCGCCGCCTCTTTCTGACGCTGTTCGATGGCCGCGATGCGGCGCTCCACCGAGCGCACGCTGTCGAGATATTCGTCGAGCTTGTGCTGGTCGGTTCGCGGCAGCCTGCGGCGCAGCTCACGGGCGCCGCCCAAAACCAAATCGAGCATCTGCCGCTCAAGCGGATTTACTTGGGTCGTTTGACCCGGCTTGTCCGGCTTGCCGAACAGCCGGTTCAACACACTGCGCGGATTGATTTCCGCCGGCATCGCCTGAGTGGGCGAGCGAAAGCTGCAATGCGAGTAATAAGCCTCGTTCAGACCCTCCTGATTCTCCTTGTGCGTCTGCGGCATGGTCGCCAGTTCCAGTGATGGCAAAGACGTCATCGCACCCACAAAGTTGGCCATGATCTGGTCAGCCGAAATCGCGATGTGGATCTCATTGCGCTTCGTCGGATCAGGCAGGGTGGCGGTGAGCCAGGTGGAGAGTTCAAGGGCATGCGGCGCGCCGTTGAAAGGCGCAATCGACACGCCGGAGATGCCTTTCATCATCAAGCACTGATCAAGCACCGGCCGCAGCGATTCGAGCGCTGGCGGCGGCGCCTTCAGGAAACTCTCCGGCGACTCCGGCCAGAATTGATCCATGATGACCCCGTGCGGCATGTACATGAAGCCGAGCCGAACAGGCGGCTTGTAGGCGGCCCGCGCCTCCGCCCAGCCCATCGTCTCCAGCAGCGGCAGGCCCAGCGACGCTCCAAGGCCTTTCAAACAGGTTCGGCGATCAATCAGGTGCTTGCGGTTCATGCAAAAACAAAGGCTTAGTCTTCCACGCGGCGATTCAGAAAAGGATAGCTCAATATGACCTCCGTGATGAGTGTCCGCATCCGATAACCATCCTGGGCGATGGTTTTCATCAACTGATCCACCACGATCTCATCATAACCTTCGAGCTGCCGGCACAGCGCGTAGGCCATGAATCTCTCCGTCAAATTACGCGCCAAATCGTCCCGTCTGGCAGCGATGATGGCTTTCAGTTCCTTTGGCGAGGAAAAACGCTTGCCGCCCGGCAGTTCACCCGCGGCATCAATGGCGCCTCCAGAGTCATCCTGAACCCGCCATTGGCCAATCGCATCGAAGTTCTCCAGACCAAAGCCGATGGGATCGAGAATCCTGTGGCAGTTGGCGCAGACGGCGTTGGTGCGATGGAGTTCCGTGCGCTGGCGCAGCGTCAGGTCCGCAACCGCTTTCTGGTCTTGGTCATCCAAGGGAGGAACGTCTGCCGGCGCTGGCGGCACGTGCTCGCCCAGCACCTGCTCCAGCACCCACACGCCGCGAATCACAGGGCTGGTGCGATTTGGAAAGGAGGTTGCCGCCAACACGCCAGGCATCACCAGGATGCCGCCGCGGTTCGCATCCGTCAGTCTCACCTTCCGCATCCTGGAGTGAGTCACGCTTTGCTCCAGGCCGTAAACTTTGGCCAGTGTGCTGTTGAGGTAGGTGTAATCGCTCTCCACAAAGCCAATCACACTTCGATTTTCGCGCACGATGCTCTCAAAAAACAGCCGCGCCTCGTCGTACATCGCAGCGCGCAGTTGCGGCGTCATTTGAGGGAATTTTTCAGCATCGAACGTCTTGTCCTGCAGTTTCCCCAGCCCCAGCCAATGCGCTCCAAAACCATCAAACAAGGCGCGCGCGCGAGGGTCCGCCAGCATGCGCTGGACCTGGGCCTTTAGCACCCCTGCTTCATGGAGTTTGCCCGCTTCCGCCAGCTCGAAGAGTTCGCCATCAGGCATCGTCGCCCACAGCAGGTAGGACAATCGTGACGCGAGCTGGTAATCATCGACCGGCACGATCTTCCTGCCTGCCTCCGCTTCTTTTGCCGGGGTGATGAAAAGGAACTGCGGCGAGACCAGCGCCGCCTTCAGCATCAGGCGCGTTGACGCGACATCACCGAGTTGGTTTGCGTGTCCGAGATCGAAGACACTCAGCAGCGTATCGATTTCATCCTCCGATGGCGGCCGGCGGTAAGCCTGTCGCGCCAAGGAACGGGCGACCTTCTCTGCCGCTTCACGAGGGTCAGCCCCTGTCTCCGCCGGGTTGTCGAACAGCCATTTCCGCGCCTGCGTGGACGGCTTGCCCTCGGACGGCAAAACCTGATCCAGCACTTGATTGGCGATGCCGAGATACTGTTCCGTTTGCATCGGTGACAGCGAGTTGAGGTAGCCCTCGCCCGCCACTTCATCCGGCAACTCCGCCGCCACCTGCGGGTCCACACCGAACAAGTCGCGCAGGGTGTTGCCATACTCCGCCTTGGTTAGGCGACGAATCACAAAGGGCCCGGGATCCTTTTCACTGAGGAACTTGATCTTGCCCAGACCTGCGAGGAAGCGTTCACGCTCCTCTTTCGGCGGCTGATCGGCATCCTCCGGCGGCATGTCGTGCGCGCTGACATTGGCGAAGGCCTGCTTCCATTTCAGAATGGCCGAAGCTTCGCCAGGAGTCTTGACTGCCGGCTCAAAATTGATGCTGCCCTTCGTGCGCCGGTTGCCGTGGCATTCGATGCAATAATTCTTCACGAAGGGCGCCACGTGTTTCTTGAACGACTGTGCCGCCTCGGTTCGCAGCGCCGCCAACTCCGCATCTTCGACAGCTCGCAACGGGTTTTGCGCTGCCAGCGCCAGCCAAAGGCTCAACACGCCCATGCTCTTCAAGTTGCGGCGCCTGGTTTTCGAAATGGTTTTACGGATGTTCAAAAGGAGGTCCTCACTACCACGATTGATGCGCCGCCGCTCTATCGTCGTCCAATCTGTTGCGTACTCTTTTCGAGGAGACCATCCGGCCTTTCCCTCCAGGTCCCCGGATTCAAAATCAGTGGCTCCCCGCGCGTTGAAGCCCCAGCGTATCAAAGGCATATCGCGCACAAGCGGCGTTTTGATCTGCTTCCCACAAACAAACCGCTTCACGGCTTCTGCCATTGATGCGGCTCAGCTTTTCCGTCTGCTTATCGCGCACCAAGCGCAGGGTGGACGCCAACGCCTCGCCTCCGGTTTCGTTCATCGCAGCCCAATAGGACTCTTCCAGACAGGGAATGAGCAGCGGATCTCGCGTGATCATTTCAAGGTTGAATGTCACCTGCGGATTGGCTTCCAGGCAGCGAGACATCAATGCCGGCAAGTCGAAAATGCCCTCCCCCAGCGGCACCTCCGCCATGAGAAAACCCGCCGCGTCCGGCTGCACGGCCATGTCCTTCAAATGTGTCGTCATCAGGTAGGGGTCGATCGCCTCCAAGGTCCGTTCCGGCGACTCCAGCAGCGCTAGGTTGTTGCCAAAGTCAAAGCAGCAGCCCACATGCGCGCTGCCCAGCTTGCCCAGCATTGCCGCGAGTTCGTCAGCACGGAAATCCTTGTGGTTTTCGACCCCCATGCGCAGGCCGTGCCGGCGCAGCAGAGGCTCAGCCAAAGCCAGCCGGTCCCAGGCTCGCTCCCGGTATTGTTTGAAGGACTCCGCGCTGCGGTGATCTTCGTAACGGCGCCCGCCGAGGTAGCTGCGCAGCACGCTGGCGCCCGCCTCTTTGGCTCGCCGCAAATCGCGCTCAAAACGGGCTGTGTCCGTGCGGTCCTGTGGTGCCTCCACACTCCCTTCGAAATAAAGCGCGTGCGCCTCGACGAGGTCCCGCACCTCGCGCGTTGTTTCACGGCTCCAGCCAGACACCGTCGTTTGCAGGCCCCCACAGCCAAGCTCCAGGCAATGGTGAAGCAACTCCGGCGCGGTGGTCAGCGGCGGCAGCTTGACACTGGAGTAGCCGCCGCGCCAGCGGTTCCACAACGAGTGCACCACCAAGCCAAGAGGGCGCCCTTGCCACGACTTTTCCACGCCACTGGCCACCGCGCCCGCGGCAGCCAGCGTCATGGTGGATACCGCCGTGCGCCGCGTCATTGCGCTTCAATTTGCCTGCCAGAAGCGCGCCATCAAGGCTGATCCGTCAATTCGACCGCGCCACTTTCAGGATCGTTGTCGTTGAGGCGATTGCTCATGAAATAGCCATAGCCGCCAATGTTGGCGCCCTTCTGCAGCACCACGCCCTGGAAAGCCGGAAGTTTTGGGGCTGGATCTGTCCAGTTGGGGGTGAAGCTGCCTTTGATGAGCCCGCTGCCTTGGGTCAGCGACAGGGTGAAGGTCTTGTCATTCAGAGGAATCTTCGCCACCTTGCTGGCGTTGATGTTGAAGTTGCTGATTTCCACGGGCGCTGTCAGCTTGCCGTCATCGATGAACAACCGAGCGTTGCCATTTAACGGATCAGCCGCCGGCAAAAGCAGCCCCGCCTGCATCGGCAGGGTCTTGTCGTAATGGACGCCAAAAGCATCGATGGTGACTCCCTGCGGCCAGCCGGCCGTGTATGGCTTTGTCGCCGCGCTCTTGCCCTCCACCACCGCCGGGCGGAACCAAGCCATGTCGGCTGCGGTCACATCGCTGTCAGCTTGAGTCGTGTCAAAGACCAGCGATCCCGAGAAACTGCCGCCTTTGAGCTTCGAGCCGGGAGTGGCCAGTTGCGCAAAGACCGGGCTGGTGTCACCGGTCACCAGCGCTGAAGAGATGGTCGTCTTGGTGCCGTCGGCAAGCGTTGCCACGAAGCGCAGCGTCCCGGTTTTGGCGAGTGTGATGGTGGCGAAGCCGGTGCCCTGGGGATAATCGGACAACGGGATGGCGGGCATCTGCGGCTTGGCGGGCAGGATAAAGGTGAAGTAGCCCGTTTTGCCGTTCTGATTCAGCAAATCCACAGGCACTGGCAAAGCGCTGCTGTAGGCATCGAAACGGGCCAGGCCTGCGCTTTCCCCGGCGGTCGCAGTCACCAACAAATGCAGGCCGTCATTGTCCCAATCGACAGCCAGAGTGCGCTCGTTAAAAACCAGTTCCTCGAGCAAATTCTTGCCGACTTTGAACCAAGCGGTGCCATCGCCCATGAGCAGGACAGTGAACGCCGTCGCGCGTCCGTTCAGGTAAATCTTGCCAGTCGCGGAGCCCTTTGAGGAAACCAAATTCGCCGTCAGGTAGCCAACGGTGTCGTTGCCAGGGGTGGTGCCAATGGCTGGCAGCAGCAGGCCACGGAAGATTTTTTTGCTGCCAAACGCAGGCAGCAGCGGGTTTTCCACAAAGACGGCGGTGACGTCCGGTTCATCCTGAGCGGGCATCACAAAGTTCATCACATTGCCCGTCGCCACCGCGCCAGCGGGCAGGCCGTTCCAGTGACTGAAAAGGTGGCCGCTGCGGGCCGTCGCGGTCAGCTTGACCGGGGTGCCTGCCACGACGGCCGAGGTCTGCGGCGCGGGGCCTTTGGTCAATTTGCTGGCCTTGCCGGAGGGTGCGGCCACCAGCGCCACGGTGCCAGCCTTGTCTGGCGTGAGCGTCTGAGCGGGAGGCACCTGGCGGGTGATCGTGACCAAATAACGCTGCTCGAAGGTGAAGGTGCGCGTCACCGGCACACTGGGATTGCCATCCGCATCGAAGGCGGTGACCACCAGCGTATTTTCACCCGCCAGCGGAGTCACCTCAGCCGAAAACGGCACGGATTTGGGAGTTGGCACACCCAGCGTGGCGATGATAGGCGCCCCGCCATTGAGCACCACTTCCACCCGATCCAGAGGCCCGTCGTCAGCCGCGGTGCCCGCCACGGGAAGCGGTGAAGTGGCGCTGATGGTTTTGGCCGTGCCGGGTGAAGTCAGCTTCACCGTCGGCGTGCCGGGCGGGACATTGCCGGTGCCGCGAATGACAAAGGTGTAAGGGCTTTTGTCATCGTCATTGCTGAGCACGCGGACCGTCGCGGAGCGGTTGCCGAGGGCGGAAGGATTGAAGGTGATGTCAAAGGTGGTGGCGCCTTCTGACGCCACCGGTGTGGTGGGCTGGGCGACCACCTCAAAGTCATCAGCTTGCGCTCCCGTCAACGTCACCAGATCCGGAACGCCGGTCAACTCAAGATCCAGGTTGCCGTCGTTGCGGATGGTGAAGGTGCGCGTCACCGTGCCATCAATGACACTGGTCGCGCCAAAATGGGTGTGGTCTGCCGCCGCAGGAGTCGTATCTCCGCGGGGAATGAAAGCCCCGTTGCCAGTGATGTTGATGATGGGCGCGGGGGGAAGGGTTGCCAACGCCAGCACATGACCGCTGCCCGCCGCGATGGCAAAAACATCCTTGATCGAAGACGGAACAAGTGTCTGGTTGAAGTTGTTTTCCCCCCAAGCCACTACGGTGCCATTCGTCCTGAGAGCGACGCTAAACTGATAGCCTGCGGAGATGGCCGCCACCGTGCCAAGACCTGGAGGCAGGGTCAATTGGTCATTGGCATTGTCACCCCAAGCCACCACACCGCCATCATCCTTCAAAGCCAGCATGTGATGCTGACCCGCCGCAATCGCCACCACGCCGCTCAAACCCAGTGGAACGTTGGTCTCTCCCTGCACGTTGTCCCCCCAGACCTCCACCGTGCCATCGCTTTTCAGGGCAGCGCTATGCCGTCCACCCGCCGCCACGGCAATGACGTTGTTCAAGCCAGGCGGCACCACCGTCTCCGATTGGCCATTACCTCCCCAGGCCACCACCGTGCCATCGTTTTTCAATGCCAGGTTGTGCCAGTGACCAGCCGAAATCGCCGTCACTCCGCTCAAACCAGGCGGCACACTTCTCTGTCCTTGCGTGTTGTCACCCCAGGCAACAACGGTGCCATCCGCTTTCAAGGCCAAGCTATGATAAACGCCGGCTTTCACGGAAACCACATTGTTCAAACCCGGCGGAACATCCGTCTCCCCAACCACATCGAGTCCCCAGGCGGCCACCGTGCCGTTGGCGCGCAGACCCAGCGAAAATCCGCTGCCTGCGGCAATGTCTCTTACCGGCCCAATGTTCGCGGGCGGCTTGCCTTGGGAAAAGCTGTTGTCCCCCCAATAAAGCACCTTGCCGAGCTCCAACCCCTGACCGTAGCCGTTGGTGGCGAGCGCAAGGGCTCCTGCCAAAAGCAGCGTCTTCCATCGGAGCCCATGACGGCGCGAATGCCGCCTGCGCTTGGAAAAATCGGCTGCACAACAGGTCGTGGAAGGGGAAAGCTGCGGATTCATTGATCGATAATAAATGGCTAAGCGGCACGGGCCGGTGACATATAGACAACTCGGACAGTTAAATGCTGAGTCACCTTTTAGCATTACGCCCTACGTCCGGAAAAGGAAAAAGGCGACAAAGTATTTACTTTGTCAGGCCAGGGAAGAGGAATCCGCGAAATCAGTGGTCATTGCGCGGCGATTTTTCCGGCTTTAATAGGTCAGCACATGAACACCTCCCCTCCCCCAGCGCCTGCAGAAGACCGCCTGCGCCTGCTCTTTTTTGGTGATGTGATGGGGGAACCGGGGCGCAAGGCGGTGCTCGAATGGCTGCCACGCCTGAAAACCGAGCTAGCGGCGGACTTTGTCGTGGTCAATGGCGAGAACGCGGCCGCCGGACGCGGCATCACCCCAAAAATCGCGATCTCCCTGCTGCGTGCCGGCGCGGCGGTGATCACCAGCGGCGACCACATCTGGGATCAAAAGGAGATCGTGCCCTACCTGGCGGACGAACCGCGGATGCTCCGCCCGCTCAATTATCCGGATGGCGTGCCCGGCGCGGGCGCGGTCGTGCTGGAAACCGCCAAAGGCAAGGTCGCGGTGCTCAATGCTCTCGGCCGCGTGTTCATGGGACCGCAGGTGGACAATCCCTTCCCACTCCTGACTCGCAAGGTGCAGGAACTGCGCGCCGAAACGCCGGTCATCCTGCTGGACTTCCACGCCGAAGCCACGAGTGAAAAAATCGCCATGGGCTGGCATCTCGATGGCCAGGTGTCCGCCATCATCGGCACCCACACCCACGTGCCCACCGCTGACGAGCGCGTCCTGCCCGGCGGCACCGCCTTCCTTTGTGACGCCGGCATGTGCGGTCCGGTCGATTCGGTGATCGGCAGCCGCATCGAGCCGGTGCTGGCGCGCTTTCACAATGCCCTGCCGGTGCGCTTTGGTGTCGCCGGTGGCATGGTGCGGGTGAATGCCGTGCTGGTCGAAGTCGAGACCGCGACAGGCCGGGCGCTCTCGATCCAGCGGGTGACGCGCGACTGGCGGGCTCCAGGGGAAGCTTGAGGCTCGGGCCATGCTGGTGGTTGAATTCAATCGCCGCCAGCGCATCATGCGTGGCCGACCATGCCTGAAAACGAACTGACCGCGCTTCAGAAATTCGCCTGCCCGGCCTGCGGGGCGCAAGCGGTGTGGACACCCGCGAAGAAGGCCCTGATCTGCCCCTACTGCGGCACCGAGTCGCCCGCGGAGCTGAGGATGGACGGCAACCTGGTGGAGGAGCACGACTTGGTGAAGGCACTGCGCGAGATCGGTCCCGATCAACGCGGCTGGGACACGGCGCGCAAAACCGTGCGCTGCCAGAGCTGCCAGGCCATCTCGGTCTTCGATCCGCAGCGGGTGGCGCAGAACTGCGACTTCTGCGGCTCCCCCGCGCTCATCGCCATGGACGATGTGGCCTCACCGGTCAAGCCGGGCAGCCTGCTGCCCTTTCAGGTCGCCGACAGCCGGGTGCGTGAGGACATCCGGCGCTGGTATGGCTCCCACTTTTGGGCGCCCAACAACCTCGGCGGCAAGGCGATGACCGACCAGTTGCGCGGCATTTACCTGCCCTACTGGACCTTTGACGCCCATGCCGACTGCCCCTGGGAGGCGGAGGCAGGCTATTACTACTATGTGCGCGACAGCCAGGGCAGGCAGCAGCGGCAGGTGCGCTGGGAATACGCCTCCGGCCGGGTGACGCATTTCTTCGACGACATGTTCGTTCCCGCCTCCAAAGGCGTGCACCCCAACCTGCTCGAACAACTGCCCCCCTTCCCCACCACCAGCGACCTCAAACCCTACGACCCCGGCTACCTTTCCGGCTGGGTGGTCGAGCAATATCAAATCGACCTCATTGAGGCCGCGGAGAATTCACGCAGCCGCATGACCAGCGCGCTGCGCCAGATGTGCGCCAATCAAGTGCCGGGCGACACCCAGCGCAACCTGCGCATCGCCCCCCAGTTCGACGGCGACACCTTCAAGCACGTGCTGCTGCCCATCTGGCTGCTGACTTACCAGTACCGCGGCAAAACCCGCCAAGTCGCGGTCAATGGCTTCACCGGCAAAATTACCGGCGAGTACCCGTTGAGCTGGGTTAAAGTGACCCTTGCCGTCCTCCTGGCCTTGATCGCAATCGCGATCTTCATTTCCCTGCAAGGCAACTGACCCGCGCATGCTGACCCTCGAAGACATCGGCTGGAATGCGGGCCTGGCCCGGGCTTTTCAACCCCATGCCGCCCGCGGCTGGCTGCCCGCCCGCTTGATCCGCGACAACCGCATCACCCTCGGCGCCCTGCTCGCGGAGGGCGAGGAGCTTGAGGTCGTCACCAGCGGCCGCGTTTATCATGAGGCGGAAACCGATGCCGAGCTGCCTGCCGTCGGCGATTGGGTGGCCCTGGAGCGCGGCGACGACAGCGTCGAGGCGGTCATTCGCGCGCGTTTGCCGCGCCAGACCTTTTTCTCCCGCAAGGTCCCCGGCGACAGCGCCGAGGAGCAAATCCTGGCCGCGAACATCGATCTCGTCGCGGTGGTGACTGACGCGGGCGAGGACTTCAGCCCGCGGCGTCTGGAGCGCTACCTGGCCCTCATTGCCCGCGGCGGCGCCGGCCCGCTGATCCTGCTCAACAAGTGTGACCTCTTCTCCGACGCGGAAAATGAGGCCGCCGCCGAAGCCGTGCGCGCCCTCCAGCCCGGCCTGGCCGTGCATGTCGTCAGCGCCCGCCGCCGCAAAGGCCTCAAGGCCGTGCGCGACTGCCTGCAGCGCGGCGTGACCATGACCTTCATCGGCTCCAGCGGCGTCGGCAAGTCCGCCTTGGTGAACCGCCTGCTCGGGGAGGAATGGCAGTGGACCGGCGAGGTCAACGAGGTCACCGGCAAAGGCCGCCACACCACCACCGCGCGCGAGCTGCTGGTGCTGCCGCGCGGCGGCATCATCATCGACAATCCCGGCATCAAGGAGGTGCAGATGTGGACGGACGAAACCACCCTGCGCGAACGCTTTGCCGATGTCGAAGCCCTGGCCGCCACCTGCCGCTTCAGTGATTGCCGGCACGGCAGCGATGCCGGCTGCGCCATCCGCGCCGCCGTCGCGGACGGCACGCTCGATCAGGCGCGCCACCAGGCGTTTTTGCAGCTTGATGACGAGATCACCGCCCTGCGCCGCCGCCGCAAAAAACGGCAAATGACCCTGGAACGCCGGCAGAAACGCGAGCACCGAGTCAAAGCCCGCAACCACGCCGACCGCCGCGAGATCGAAGCCGAGACCCGCTTCCGGCGCTGAACGCCGGATAAAAAAAATCGCCGGGCTCCAACGGAACCCGGCGATCGATTCAGATCAGTTCAAACCGAGACTTATTTGTCCATGATGTCCATGACCGTCTGGGTCTGGGAGGCTTGGGTGAACATGTTCATGCCACCGTCGCCCAGCGGACGCGGGCCGATGTTGGCGCCGCGAGCGGCTTCCAATTTCTCGACGCTGACGCTGTTGTCGTTCAGGCCGATGATGACCTTGCCACCGCGCCAGGTGCGGCCGCGCTGGAGCTGGCCGGCGATGTCCGCGTTCCAGGTCGGCGGCCAGCCGATGGCGACCGGGTTTTCAAACACCAGCGGCATGATGGCCGAGCTGGAGTCCGTCTGGCCCTGCGTCAGCACCCAGTGGTTTTCACCGGCCATGACGGCCTCCGAGTACTGCGGCGGCTGGCCCACGTTGCCATCCGGCTGGTAGGGGCTGGCCGGGCAGCCAAAGATGCGCTCGTCCTGCAGGATGTCCTGCACCAGCAGGAGGCGGAACGCGTCGTTGGCGGTCTGCGGCTGGGAGCCGGGATCCGAGTCCGGGTAAGCGCCGGCGTTGTCTGCGGCATAGGCCTTCATGGACATGATGATCTGGCGGCAGTTGCTGGTGCCCTTCATCTGGTTGGCCTTGTCCTGGATGACGTTGAATGTGGGCACCGCCAGGCTCGCGAGAATCGCGATGATGGTGATGACCACCAGGAGTTCGATCAGGGTGAAACCCTGGTTCAGTTTGGTTTTCATGGGTATCGATTGCGTTTGGGTTTATCGTATGATGGGAGGCCGCCCACGGTTGGAAGGCGGTCTCAAAGGCGATTAGACAGGGAACGTGCCTTTTTGACCAGAAAAAAAGTTCGCCCCGCCCGGCGGCGGCGCGGGCGGGGTGGCGCGGGCGCAAATCCTCCGTCACCTTTCCGCTCCAAAACGTCAGGTACTTGTGGCAGCATCCCTGCCGGACCATGACCTCTGAACCGAAGCCCTCCTTTCACGCCGCGCCGTTCCTCACCACGCGCTGGACCCGCGTGGGGCTGGCGAAAGTGGATTCCGAGGCGGGGCGTCTTGCGCTCGCGGACTTGTGCGATGCCTACTATGAGCCGGTCGTCGCCTACTTGCGCTGCGTGCTGCGGGACGCGGACGCGGCGCGGGACCTGAGCCATGCGTTCTTTGCGGAGCTGCTCGCCGGCGGGCAGATCGGCGCGGCAGACCCAGGCCGCGGGCGGTTCCGGCATTACCTGCTCGGCGCGGTGAAGCACTTCCTCGCGCATCATCGTGAGACCGCGCGGCGGCTGAAGCGCGGCGGCGGGGTCGCGCCGCTTTCCCTGGATGCGGAGGAGCCCGGCTCGCCCGCCGCCAGCGTCGCGGAGGATGCCCGGCTCTCGCCCGAGGCGGCGTTTGACCGCCAGTGGGCCATCACCGTGCTGGATCGCGCCATGGCAGCGCTGGCGGCGGAATGCGCGACGCAGGGGAAACCGGACGTGGTGGAGCAACTCCGCCCGTGGCTGCTGGGCGAGTCGGGTTACGGCGATCAAGCAGCGCTGGCGCAGTCCCTCGGCCTCAGCGCCGCGGCGATGAAAACCCTGGTGCACCGCCTGCGCAGCCGCTTCCGCCAGGGCGTGAAAGCCGAGATCGCAGGCACCTTGCGCGACCCCGCCGTCGTCGAGGATGAAATGCGCGCGCTCTTTGCCGCCCTGGGTTCCTGAAAAATTTCGCAACCTTTTCGCTGCCGCACGGCATCATCAGGTATGGCTCCCTCATCCACCTCATCGATGCCCTGCCCGGTCTGCGGCCAGCCTCTGCCGGCGGACGCGGTCCAGGGCTGCTGCCCGCGCTGCCTCATGGCCGGCGCCATGCAGCCCACCCAGCCGGGCGCCGCCGCCGCTGCGCTGCCCACGCTGACGCCGGAGGAGCTCGCCCCGCACTTTCCGCAGTTGGAAATCCTCGACTGCCTGGGCCGCGGCGGCATGGGCGTGGTTTACAAGGCGCGGCAGAAGTCGCTGAACCGCCTCGTCGCGCTGAAGCTGCTGGCGCCCGAGCGCGCGGACGATCCGCAGTTTGCCGCCCGTTTTGAAAAGGAGGCGCAGGCGCTCGCCGCGCTGAATCACCCGCACATCGTCAGCGTGTTCGACTTCGGCCGCGTCGAGCCATCGCATTCAGACGCTGCGCCCTCCGCGCTCAGCGCTCCGCTGTTTTATCTGCTCATGGAGTTCGTGGACGGTGTGAATCTCCGCCAGCTTTTGCAAGCCAAGCGCCTCACGCCCAAGGAGGCCCTCAGCATCGTGCCGCCGGTCTGCGAGGCCCTGCAATGCGCCCACGACCACGGCATCCTGCATCGCGACATCAAACCGGAGAACCTGCTCATCGACAAAGCCGGCGTCGTCAAAATCGCCGACTTCGGCATCGCCAAGATCGTCGATGGCGGCGACGCCCTGGGCGGCACCCCTGGCCCCGTGGACGGGACACAGCCCGCCCCCACCATGCTCTGCGGCACCCCCGACTACGCCGCGCCCGAGCAGGCCGGCGGCACCGCCGATCACCGCGCCGACATCTACTCCCTCGGCGTCGTGCTCTACGAGATGCTCACCGGCGAGCGCCCCGGCGAAAAACTCGAAGCCCCCTCCAAACGCGTGCAGGTGGACATCCGCATCGACGAGATCGTGCTGCGCGCGCTGGAAAAGCAGCCCGAGCTGCGCTTCGCCACCGCAGCGGAGTTCCGCACGCAGGTGGAGAGCTTGCAGGAGTCAAAGCCGGCCCCGTCCGCGCCTTGGTGGCAGGGCTGCCTGCTTCCCGCACTGGTATTTGCGCTGCTCTATGCGGGACTCGTCTGGTATGTGTTCGAGTCCACCAGCGGGCTGCCAAAACGTCTGGCCACCCACTTCAATCTGGAGGGCAGCGCGAATGGCTGGATGAGCACCCGTGGACACATCCTCTTCACCTGTCTCATGCCCGCGGGTTTGCTCGTTTTCTTCGGCTTCGTCCTGTGGTTGTCCTGGCGCTTTCCCAAGACCTTCGCGCTGAACGTGCCGCACAAAGCCTACTGGATGACGCCCGAGAATCTGGGGCGCGCCCTGAGCCTCATCGGCCGCGCCATGCTGTGGCTGAGCTGTCTGCTGCTGTTGTTTTTTGGCGGGCTGCACTGGCAGATCATCCAGGCCAATCAGGCCTCGCCACCGCGGCTTCCCGCCGGGGCCATGATCCCGCAATTGGCCGTCTTCTTCGCGCTGCTGATCCTCTGGATCGTCAACCTGTTCTACAGCTTCACCCGTGTCGATCTGCGCACCGCCGCGACCGCGGAAGCCGCCGCCACGCCCCGGCGCGGCTTGTTCGCCGCCAAAGTCATCGTCAGCCTGCTCGCCCTGGGTGGCTTGTTCTTCGCCTTGCGCGACACCGGGAAGCCCAAGCTCAAAACCCCGGGCGCGGAGCATGTCGGCTTCGATATCGGCCACCTTTCCGACGCCTTCTCAGAAAACATCCTCTTCGGCAAAAGCCACTACGGCCTCACCGCGCAGGGGCAGGCGGACACGCATGGCGTCGTCACCGCAGAGAACATGACCAGCGAGGGCACCCTCGTGTATCGCAAAAAAAGCTACGACCTCTCCAGGCTCGCGTCCCTGGAGCTGTCCTGCTGCTTCCGGCGCAGCGCGCTTGAGGCGGAATCGCACGCGCTGGCATTGGGGCTCACCGGCGATCTCGACGGCCACCTCAGCGGCGTGCCCGGCTCCGCCTTCATGGCCCTCCGGTTGAAGGTGACGGACGACACCCTGCGGCTCGAGTTTCAAAACAAGCAGTCCAGCCTCGGCCCGCCACGCTCGTGGGAGTCCACCAACGCCTTCACCACCCGCGAGGGCGCCTGGTATCGCCTGCACGTCAGCTTCTCCCGCGTCGATGAGCAGACTGTCCTGGTCAGTGGCGACGTCTGCGAGATGGATCGCGACGGCAACCCCGGCCCGAAGATCGGCTTCTTCCTCCCCCGCCACTTCGCCGAGCCCATCTTCCCGGTGAAGGAACTGCTGGACGACCACGACCTCTGGGTGGCCCTGCGCGCCCATGGCCCCGGCGGTGCCGCCCTGCTCGACGACCTACAAATCCTCGCCCGCCCGCTTGCCAGTCAGACGGAGGATGTCACCCGCGAGGTCCAGACCCAACCCGGCACCCAGAAACAGGTTCCAGGCACTTCCTCCGCTCCTGATGGCACGCTTAAAACCACCTCCACCCCACAGTCGATCCCGGTGGACTACGCCAAACAGCTCACTGACCCGACGCCCAACGATACGCCTGCATACCGATTCGGGCCGTGGCAGGAGGCGGTGCTCCACCACACCGCGCCCGACGGACGGCCTCACTTTCACTTTGCCTCCGGCAGGACAGTGGTGGTTCAGGAGCCTTCCGCGTTTCTGGGCGAAACGGCACAAGTGGCGCGCGAAAGGCTCAAACGCGAAGGAGCTGACATGTGCCTTGAGATCAAGGATGGAATCACCATCAAGTGGCACAACTGCCGCATCATCGATTTCCTCCCGGCCACCCTGCTGGATGACCGGGACTCCTTAAAGTGGGTGGCGCATCTGGCCAGCGTGCAAACGGACCAGTTCGAGAACATCGGGCCGCGCAAGCTGGGCGGGGGCAAAATGATCCGCACCCAAAACGACGAAGTCGTCTTCATGCACGTGCTGGACACCGTCGAGGAAGCAGACAGGCGCAAGGGCATCCGGTTCCGCTACAGGATCGGGGAACCGATCAACACCCCTGCCGCTCCAGCCGTAAAACCCGACGTTGAGAAGACGAACACGATTCCGTTCAAAGGCGAGCCAAAGCTGCGCTACATCGCTTGGTTGCCCAAGGATGAAAGCGGCTGGCAACTGCGCACACCGGACGGCGAAGCAGTGACCGCGCCGGGTGACATCCCCGCAGAGGACTGGGCATGGTGGAAGACGAGCCTGCTGGCAAACACCGCGTCCAGGATCAGCGGCACGTCAGGCTGGCTGATGTTTTTCTATTCGCATCCAGCCGTTGATGAACGCAGCGAGAGCCGTTTGCAGCTCGTTTCCACAACCGGGCAAGAAATCAAGGTGACACGCCGCGTTTACGCTGTCCGCGAGCCAAGGATTCCTAACGCAGACGGCTGGCTTGCCACGGGCTGTCGTGTCCCTTATGCGGCGGTCGAGGGTTCGTTAAAAGTGCGCCACATGCTCACGGCTGGCATGTGGTGGACCAGTGAGCTTGTGACACCGGGTCAGATTAACTACGCCGGATCATTTGGACGGGTTTTGACCAACTCAGGCGAGGACGATAGCCAGCGGGCCTTTGTGTCTGTGATCACCCAGGAAGACGAGGCTCTTTCCGGTCAGTGGGAGGTGTTGGGCCGCCTGCATGATGGCTCGGATGTGCGCAGCACAGGCGGCGAAGCAAGGAACTTGCAAAACATCTATTTGAACACGATTTCCTTTCAGCAGCCACTCTCGTCGTTTGCAGGGTTCATCATGCGCAGCCGGGAACCGAGGAGCTTCACCAACGACGGCGTCCGGGTGCCTCCACTCCTTGTTGAGGTCGTTGAATCCGGCACCCGATCCAGTCTTCAAATGCGTTGGGTGAGCGACACGCCCTCAGCGGAGACGGAGCCTCTGCCACTCGCTGGCCGCGATCAGAGTCAGACATTGAACGTCGAGAAAGCCGTCCTGCTCGACCAGTCCGCCTTGCTGTCCGTCGAGGCCATTCACCGGCCGAAGCCGGGGGACTCGCGGGTCATGCTCAAATTCACCGGGAGCGGCAGGCAGCGTTTCGCGCAGGCCACGCGCGAGGGAAAGGGCAGGCGGCTGGCGATCGTCATCAACGGTCAGGTTCTGTCTGCGCCCGTGATCAACACCGAGATCACCGATGGCAGCGCGGAGATCAGCGGCAACCTGACCTATGACGAACTGGATGATCTGGCCGCCAGACTGCGTTACGCCATCAAAGACAGCGCAGCAGTGGCACCTCCCAAGGATAAGACCCCACCCGATCCCCAAAAACAGCCGCCGGAGAAATCCGCCACTACAGCCGGTGAAAGCGCGGCGGCGGCGCAGGCGGACCCGGATTGGGTTTATGGTCCGGTGACGGAGCGGGAGCTGGCTTGTGCGGCGGACGGCGTGACGCCGCATTTTCAGTTCGCGGGCGGAAAGGTCATCCCCATCCGCCTCGCCCCGGCGGCCAGCGCGGAGGAGATCGAGGCGGACTGGGAAAAGGCCGAGGCGGAGGGCGGCGTCGATTTCAGTGTCAGGGAGGTGGCCGGCGGCCTCGTCATTCAGCCGCATGGCTGCGCGTTTGGTGAGTGGATCATGAGCACGCCATTTGCCGGTGATGCGGCGGCAAAGGCTGGCAGGTTGACCGCCATGGATGCGGGCCTCAGGTTGATCTTGGGTCAGAAGCCTGTCTCCTGCGTGTTCCGCACTTCCCGGGGAGTGAATGGCTTGATGACCGTCCGCTCGGTGAAGAAGCCAGAGGGCGAACCCGCCAAGCTGTCGTTCAATTACCGGCTGGCGCACCGGCTCGAGGGCATGCCGCAAACGGCGGACGAGTTTTCCCAAGTGGGTTCCGAGTTGTGGGAAAGGAGCGACTTCGCCGCCGTCGTGCGGCTTTACGATGAGGCAGTCAAACGCCACCCGGACGAGACCAGATTCTTCAACATCAGAGCCAACGCCCATGCAGCCCTTCAACAGCATGACCAGGCGCTGGCTTATTACGAGCAGGCACTGCGGCTCAATCCCGGCGATCAAGTTATTCACCGGGCACGCAGCGTGGCCTACTATCAAATGGGCGACTATGACCGCGCCATTGCCGATCTCGATATCGCGGTGAAGGCTTCTCCCGAAGGGGTTAATTACTACCTGCGCGGTCGCGCTTACCACGCCAAGGGCGAATTCCAAACCGCGCTGGCTGATTATGAGAAGGCCGCAGAGGCGACACCCACTTACGCGCCAACTTATTTCGACCTCGCCTGGCTGCTCGCCACCTGCCCTGATGATTCGATTCGCGATCCTCAAAAGGCCCGCATGTATAACAACAAGCCGCCGGACAAGCATCCAGAACGTTTCATTGTCCTGGCGGCAGCCTATGCTGAGCTGGGTCACTTCGACCAGGCCATTCGAGTCGAGAAGATGGGAAAGCCCCACAATCTCCCGCCTGACAGCAACGAGGTCGTCCAGTCCCGGGAGCGCCTGAAGCTCTACGAAGCGCATCAGCCGATGCGCAGTTCGAAGCCGCTCAGCATCGACTTCTGGCGGCGTTGAGTCCTTCACCCCCACCGGTCCTGTCCCATGCCCGCCCGCCGTCCGCATCCGGCCCATGTGTACGCGGAGTGTCTGCCCGAGCGGCTGCCGCGGCGGATGCAGGAGCTGCGGGAGGCGCTGGGCAAGAGCAGGTACGCCCTGGCGCAGGACAGCGGCATCTCGCGCGAGATGGTCGGCCGGATGGAAAGCGGCGGTCGCTCCACGCCGACGCTCTGCGTGCTGGCCCAGCTCAGCCACGGCCTGGGCATGAGCCTGCGGGAGCACGTCGAGCGGCTGGGAGAGGGGGTCAGGGCAGGATGTCGCGCAGGGGCTCGGGCAGGCGGGGGGCGAGGGTGGGGTGGGCTTCCACCAGGCGGAGGAGGTCCAGCTCGTCTTTTTTGCGTTTGATGGGGCGGCGGGCGGGGTCGCTCCAGACCCAGAGTTTGCCTTGAAAAGTGTCCTCAAGGGCGGCGACGGGCAGGGTCATGCCGAAGACGTCGGCTTCGGCGGAGCGCTCGGCAAAGCCGCTGTAGCGGGGGTCGGTGGTGACTTGGATGGCGATGTCGCCCTGGCCCTGCAAGTTGGCGGAGAACCGGAACGCGGTGATGGTGAACTGCGCGGCGCAGGCGGCCTCGAGCGCGAGGGTGAGGTCGGAGAAGGCGACGACGATGTCCGCGTCCTTGGTGATGAGGGGTTCCCGCGCCCAGTGGTTGACGGCGAGTCCGCCAATGACGCACCACTGCACGCTGGCCGCGCGCCAGACTTCCACGAGGCGGCGAATGTCACCGCCGCCGCCGGTGGTCTGCCAGTCGAAGAAGGCGCTTGATGTCATGGGGTGAGTCTAGCATCAGGCTGGGGGCGTGGGAATGGTCTTTTGCGGGAGGAGTGGTTGAGTATGAGTATGAGCGGATGAGGATGAGGATGAGGAGGGGCGTGGCATTCGTTGACCTGGGGCTGATCGGCCTTATGCTGGCTCCTTACCGCCCATGAGCCAGGACAAAACCGCCATCAGCCCCCGCCGCGACGAAGACTTTCCGGAGTGGTATCAGCAAGTCGTGCGCGCCGCTGACATGGCGGAGAACTCGGAGGTGCGCGGCTGCATGGTGATCAAGCCCTGGGGCTACGGGCTGTGGGAAAACATCCAGCGCCAGCTCGATGCGAAGTTCAAGGAGACGGGGCACGTGAACGCTTACTTCCCGCTGCTGATCCCGCTGAGCTACCTGGAAAAGGAGGCGGAGCATGCGGAGGGCTTTGCCACGGAATGCGCGGTGGTGACGCACCATCGCCTGGAGGTGCAGAAGCAGCCGGACGGCAGCACGAAGATGATCCCGACCGGGGAGCTGACGGAGCCGTTTGTCATCCGCCCGACCAGCGAGACGATCATCGGCGCGGCCTTTGCGCGCTGGGTGGAGAGCTACCGCGACCTGCCGCTGCTGATCAACCAGTGGGCGAATGTGATGCGCTGGGAGATGCGGCCGCGTTTGTTCCTGCGCACGGCGGAGTTTCTGTGGCAGGAGGGCCACACGGCGCATGAGACGGCGCAGGAGGCGATGGACGAGACCCGCCTCATGCACAAGGTCTATGCCGACTTTCTGCGCAAGCACCTGGCGATCCCGGTGGTCGCGGGCGAGAAGACGGAAAACGAGCGCTTTCCCGGCGCGGAGAGCACGTTCACGGTGGAGGCCATGGTGCAGGACCGCAAGGCGATCCAGGCCGGCACCTCGCACTTCCTGGGACAGAATTTTGCGAAGGCGGCGAACATTCAGTTCCTGGGCCGCGACAACCAGCGCGAGTTTGCCTGGACCACGAGCTGGGGGGTCAGCACCCGGCTGATCGGCACGATGATCATGGCGCACGCCGATGACGACGGCATGATCATGCCGCCGCGGGTGGCGCCGGTCCAGATCGTCATCCTGCCGGTGACGCCGAAGCCGGAGACACGGGATGAGGTCATCGCCGCCTGCGAGGCGCTGGCCAGCACCCTGCGCGCCCAGCAATGGTCGGACGAGCCGCTGCGCGTGCAGGTGGACAAGCGCGACATCCCGGGCGGCACGCGCAACTGGGAGTGGATCAAAAAGGGCGTGCCGGTGCGCCTGGAGCTGGGGCCGCGGGACATCACCAGCCGCAGTGTCGCTGTCAGCCGCCGCGACGCCGGCAGCAAGGGCAAGGAGATCCAGCCCAAGGAGGAATTCCTGCAAAACGTGACCGAACTGCTGGAAGACATCCAGGACACCCTGCTCAAACGCGCCACCGCCCTGCGCGACGAGCACACCCGCAAGCTCGAGACGCTGGAGGAGTTCACCGCCTTTTTCACGCCGCAGAATGCCGACAAGCCGGAGACGCACGGCGGCTTCGCGCTGATGCACTGGGCCGGCAGCAACGAGGACGAGGACCGTCTCGCCCGCGAGCACAAGGTGACCATCCGCTGCATCCCGCTCGGGGATGAGCATGCCGAGGAGGGCACCTGCTTCCTCACCGGCAAACGCAGCAGCCGGCGCGTGGTGTTTGCGAAGAGCTACTGAGGCAGGTAGCTGGCGGCGAGATCCACTTTGAAGGTCCACAGCAGCGTCTCCGGCTGCCCGGCGCCCTGCCGCGTGAAGGTGATGGTGATCTCGCATTGCTCCCGCCGGAACCGGGAGGGCGGCTGGTAACTGAGCAGGCCCGTCGCGGGCTCAAAGCTCGGCTGCACCATGCCGATGCCGGCGATGTGCATCTTGATGGAGTCCGGCGCCAGCGGCCCCAGGCCGGAGAGGTCCGCCTCCAGGCGCGGCATGCGCTCTTTGGTGGTGGCGTTCATGTCCGGGCGGAGCTTCACGAGGGGCGCGCCCTGCTCGTTGACGGCATTGGCCGCCAGCAGCTTGCCGCCCGCGGGGCCGCGGCCGCGAAAACTCACCGCCAACTGGAAGACGGAGTCATTGACGCCGTGGATGATGAAGCGGCCCAGCTCGCCGTTGTCCGTGTCCCAGCGCACCTTGCTGCCATTGACGGTGACCATGCTGGTGTAGCCCGCCTCACGGGCGAGGTCGCGGATGGCCTCGTTGTAGTTGCCGTAAGGGTAGGCGAAGGAGGTGCAGGTGATGCCGAGGTTTGACTCCAGGAAGGTCTTTGATGCCGTCAGCTCCTCGCGCAGCCAGGCGGTATGGTCCTCCTCGCTGCGGCCTTTGCGCGCCGTCATGCTGTCGTGGCTGACGCTGTGGCTGCCGACGGTGCAGAGGCCGGAGTCCATCATTTCCCGAATCTGCGCCCAGCTCAACGAGCGGCCGCCGATGTTCACGTACTTCTTGTAGAGATAGACGGTGAAGGGAAAACCGAACTCCTTGAGCACCGGCCAGGCATGGCGATAGACGCCCTCCCAGCCGTCGTCCATGGTGATGACGAAGCACTCCTCCGGGATGTTTTTCCGCCCGGCCTTCCAAGCCACCACGTCCTCCAGCGGCACCACCGGCACGTTGGAGTCCTTGATGAACTGCATCTGCTGGCGGAATTTCTCCGCGCTGATCACCATCGCCTCGCCGCCGCGCTCCTTGAAGTCGTGGTAACCGAGAATCGACACCACGGCGGATTTGTTCAGCTCGAACGGCACCGCCTTGGGCGCGGGCGCGGGCTCGGCGGCGTCAAAAAGCTCCGGGTGGTCCAGGATGGCGTTGAGGCGCTGCTCCTCCTCGGTCAGCGGTTCCGCGGCCGGCGCCGTGCTCTCCTCGCGCCCCGCATTGGCGAGGCGGTCCAGCTTGCTCTTGATGCGGTCGCAGCCGGCCAGCAGCAGGAGTCCGCCCAGGAGGCTGAGCAGGGCGCAACGAGCGCCGATGGAGCGAATTGGAAACCGTTCCGGCATGAACTGCTAGCTAAACCGGCTCGGTCCAGGCTTCAACCGGCTTTCCTTTTGCATCGCGCCGCCCGCCATCCATAGGTGGTGCATGATTCGCCTCTTTCTGCTGCTGAGCCTGCCGCTCTACCTGCTCGACCAATGGTCCAAAAACTGGATCGTCGAGCGCTTTGCCCTCTATGCCGAGGAGCAGGAGGTGATCCCCGGCGTCTTCTGGCTGCACCACGCCGCCAACACCGGCGTGGCCTTCGGCATGTTCAACGGCACCGCCTACGCCAACTACGCCTTCGGCGCCATTTCGCTGGGCGCTCTGGCGCTGCTGTTCTGGTTCCATCGCAAAGGTGCGTTTCCCGGCATCTGCAGCCGGCTGGCGGTCGCGCTGCTGATCGCGGGCATCTTTGGCAATCTCACCGACCGGCTCCGGCACGGCTATGTGGTGGACTTTTTGAAGTTCGACTTCGGCTTCCCACCCTTTGACCCGTGGCCGTCGTTTAATGTGGCCGACTCCTGCGTCGTGGTGGCCGCCGTGCTGCTGGCGCTGGCCTCGTTTGTGGAGAAGCCGCAGCCGGCAGCGGCGTAGCCCAGCCGTCCCGGCTGGGTGTGTGGCAAGCGTCTCGCTTGCAAGTATGGGGAACAGGCAAGATGCCTGTTCCCCCTACCTGCTACCGCCTCAGCGCGTCGATCAGCTCATCCAGCTTGTTGAGCACCTCCTGCATCTGGCTGGGGCTGTAATCACTCTCCGCCCGCTGGGTCAGCGGGGACGCATGATTGCTGTTGCCGCTCGGTCCACTGATGACGTCCTCCAACTCCGCGTGGGTCACCCCGTCCCCGCCGCCGCCATCGTCACCGTGCGGGATGCCGAACAGCGCATCGGCGAAGGGCGGGCCTTGCGCGCCTGGAGGGCGTTGAACTGGCCGCGCATCTCCGCGGAGGCCAGCGGACTGTTTGCGGCGGGGAGAGCAGGGTCAAACATGGCGCAGGTAGCATAGGCTTTCAGCCTGTGACGTGTGGGCTGGGCATTCTGCCCGGCCATTCCGTTGTTGCGGGAAAGGCGAGGGAGCGGTAAAAATAGCGCATGACGAACGTTGCCGAACACCTCGATCGAAAACTCAAGTCACTCCCGCCAGCCCAAGCGGCCTCGGTGGAGCGTTTGGTGTGGGATGTGTTGCAAGTGGTGGAACCGGCCTCCGCCAGCCGCTCCGCCGCCATCCAGACGCACGGTGAACACATTGACCGGTGCCTGGCGATGGCCGCCGAACTGGACTGGACTGGCTTTGAACGGCCCGGCCAGGGCGTGTCCGAAATCCGCGAAGACGGCTGACCCCCCATGCTGCTGCTGCCCGACAGCAATGTGTGGATTCGATTGATCAAAGGGAAAAGCCCCTCCCTGATCGCGAGATGGCGCGGCAACGCTGCGGAGGACTTGGCCGTCTGCGCCATCGTTAAGGGAGAGTTGTGGCACGGAGCGCACAAGTATGAAAACCCTGACAGACGCCGGGCCGTGGTGGACTTCTGGCTGGCCCCGTACCAGTCCCTGCCCTTCGATGACGCCGCCGCGCATCATTATGCGGACATACGGCATCACCTGGAATCTCGTGGCGAGGTCATCGGCCCCAACGACCTCAAAATAGCCGCCATCTGCCTGGCTCATGATGTCACCCCCGTCAGCGCCAACGTCGGCGAGTTCCGCCGCGTGCCGGGTCTTCGCGTGGAGGATTGGTCGTAGGAGGGCGGGGTCGAGCATGGCGCAGGTAGCATAGGCTTTCAGCCTGTGACGTGTGGGCCGGGCATTCTGCCCGGCCTGGGTGGAAGGGGGAGCGGATGGGCAGGAAAATGTCAGAAAAAAGGGCGTGCGCTATTTGCCAATCATCTCTCCCTACTGCGAAGCGTGACGCGTGAATCAGTTCGATTAAGCGCATAGGCGCGTTATTACAACACGCCGAGCACCCACAACAAATAAATCATCGAAATGGCACCGATAATCGCGCCCGTATGTCGAAGCCCCTTCCCTTGGAGGTTGGGATTGTCCTTGATGCGGTAGTAGGAGACGATCGCGCAGATGTAACAAATCGGGGCGAAGACAATTGGCAGAATAAGAATGCTAAGCATCCCCGTGGCGAGCGTGAGCACGGCGAAGATGTCTGTGGTTTGCTGTGGTTGTGTGGTTTCCATGTCTTTGGTTACATGCTCTTGCTTTCGGTGATGTCTCCAGAAAGCCCGATCCGAATAGCGTCCATCAGTCGTTTTCCCGGATTGGGTTTGGCTTTGTCGATCCAGATGATAGGACCAAGCCGGGTGTATTCGGTCTGACCTGCATATTGGACGAGTTGATAAACGCAATATGCGTTGTCGTTTGGATCGGCAACGGTGACTTGGACTCCGTATTTTATGATTGGTTTCGGTTTGTTCATTGTTTTTCAGGCATGTTTGAGTTGTTGTTTGGTTTTCATCGAGTTGATACGTTTACTGCCCTGACCGCCTCTTCCAGGCGTCGTATTCCACCCCCAACCGGGGTCACAGACCCAGCTACAGCACCGGCGGCTGCCCGGTCTGTGCCCTGCGGTGGCTTTTTCAATGAGGCACGGCGCCGTTGACTCCCGGCAGTGATTTGTCTTGTAAAATAATCAATTTCTCCTCAGTATTCGCGCAAATCGGTCCAACTGGCATGGCGGCTGCTTTGCTAGCTGGCGCAGGTCCTGCAAACGGTATGACGCGCTTTCCCCGCCCCGGTTGTTGGTTCCGCTTCACTGAGGCGGATTGGAACTTCATCTTCAAATCTCTGGCGCTGACGGAGGGGGATCGAGAGGGACTTTCCTCCCTCTGCCGCGATCCCGAGACAGTGGCTCTGATTTTGGATCACCCCAAGCTGTTCGACAACCTGCTGATGCGGCGGGAGGCGGCCTTGCTCTCACCGGAGCTGTTTTTCTTCATCGTGGTGCGCCACACCCTGAAGCGAGTGGGCGTGGATGAAGTCGGGGTGGCGGACTACATCGCTGTGGTGTGCGCCGATTTTGGCTGCCGCCCCACGCAGGAGCGCGGCGAGGCCGAGAAGCAGGTGGAGAGCTTTTATGCCATCGATTACCTCGGGCCGCTGGACCAGGCCAGCCGCCACGAGCGCTTTTTCCTGCACGTGCAATGCGCCAATCAGTTCCTGGTGCTGACCAGCCTCTACCCGGACTACATCAAGCGCCGCTCCGAGCGCCGCGGGGCGCCCGGGCTGGACTTTTATGAGGGCATGGTGATCTCCCACCTGCAGGCGGCAAGCCGGCATGTGCTGGCGGAAGAGTTTGCCATGGATGAGGTGCTTGCCCGGCTGGCGGCGGCCTTTCCACCGGTTCGCCGGGCCATGAATCACACGGTGCGTGAATACCTGCACCTGGGGTAATAATCGCGTTTTGCCGCCCCGAGGCGCTTTTTGGCATGGACATGGGGGCTCCAAATTCGTTAGATATCCTGGAAACCCGCCGTCCGAACGTCCCTCCAGCCCATGAGCGCCCTTCCCCCTCCATCCAGCGATGACGATCTGCCAGAGATCGAGCCGGTGCCTTATCCCGGATCCGCGCAACCGGTGAGTCCGGTGATGCCAGTGCCCCTGGCAGCGCCGCCCCACACCACCTCCGCCATCCCCACTCTGGACGAGGCGTTCGGTGAGGAGCCCGTGCCTGTGGTGGAGTCCGCTGAAGAAGGCGAGTTCGACCCCAACCAATTGGTTCACCCGCCAGCCGTTTCCGGCGAGGCCATGGATTTGCCGAGCATCGACACAGACAAGCACAACAAGGAAAAGGCGGCGGCAGTCCTGCTGGCCGTCGTCGTGCATGCCGCCCTGGCGCTGCTGCTCGGCGTGCTCGTTGTGGTCGTTCCCGGCCCGCCGGCTTCGGAGATCACCGCCATCTCCGCGCCAGCCAGCCAGGAGCAGACTCCGAACACCAAAAAGATCGCCGAGCCGCCGCCGCCGCAGTCGGTCAGCCAGCTCACCACGAGCATGCAGTTCGTGACCGCCGCGAACGCCTCGGCCGTGCCGATGCCGAACGTCGAGTTCGATCCCGCCGCCACCACGCTCGATCTCGGCACCACCCTCGGCAACTTCGACGCCAACTTCTCCAGCACCGGCACCGGTTCTGTCGTCATGTTTGGCAAGGAGCTCAAAAACGTGCGCAAAATCGCCGTGGTGATGGATGTGTCCCGCTCCATGACCCGCTACCTGCCTGAGGTGGTGAAGGAGTTGAAGAAAGTCGGCCGCGACAGCGCCCTGGTGCTCTACTTCGGCTGCTGGATGAACACCATCGACCCCAACAAGCTGGAAACCGTCTATCCCGTCGGCGGAGTCGAGTTCGACAAATTCTGGCAGTACTGGCAGGGCCGCATGGACATGCAGCAGGTGATGAAAGACTACAAAAACCTCAAGTTTGATCCGAAAATGCCGATACCGCTCGAGGACGTTTACAAGCAGGTCAACAAACGCAAGGAAACCTACTTCATCGATCGCGATGGCTCGACCACCTCGGTCTATTCGGCCCTCATGGCGAAGGAGATTCGCGACGCCGACACCATCTACTGGTTCGCCGACTTCCAGGACCGCATCAACGACGACATGATGGAGCAGTTCGTCAAAAAGATGAAGTCACGCCAGCGCAAGCTCTTCATCCATGCACCCCACGCCAAAGGCCCTTCGCTGCAAAAGGTCACCGAGGAAATGGTCAAACCGCTGGGCGGCGAGGCAATCATCCTCGACATCAAAACGTGAGCAGGGTGCCACTTGTACCGATCTGCGCTGACTCTGACTTTTCTCGGCACCGGCACCTCGGTGGGCGTGCCTGCCGTGGGTTGCGATTGCGCCACCTGCCGCTCCACTGATCCGCGTGACAAGCGCTGCCGCTCCTCCGTCTGGATGCGCGCGCCGGAGATGGCTTGGATCGTCGATACCGGTCCCGACCTGCGCTACCAGTGCCTGCGCGCCGGCATCCGCCATCTCGACGCGGCGCTTTTTACCCATGCGCACATGGACCACGTCACCGGCTTTGACGAGCTGCGGCGTTTCACCATGGAGGCGGATCAGTTCATGCCCGTCTACGGCCTGCCGTCCACAATCGCGGTCCTCGAGCGCATGTTCGACTACGCCTTCAACGGCGAGAACCGCTATCGCGGCTACTTGAAGCCCTTCCCCAAACCCATCCACAGCGCTTTTTCCCTCGGCGACACCCATGTCACCCCCCTTCCAGTACAGCACGGCAAGGTGGACACCATCGGCTACCTTTTTGAGCGCGGCCAACGGCGCTTGTGCGCCTACATTCCGGATTGCAAAACCCTGCGCCCGGAAGTGTTCGACCTCGCCCGCGGAGTGGACACGCTCATCATCGACGGCCTGCGTCGCACACCGCACCCGACCCACATGAATTTCGACGAGGCGTTTGCCGCCATTCATCTCCTCGCTCCACGCCGGGCGTTTCTGACGCACCTGCAGTGCGAGATCAAGCATGCGCGCGACGAAACGACACTGCCAGAGGGCATCCATCTGGCCTACGACGGATTGGAATTGACCTGGGATGAATAAGCGATCCTGGGCGCGCTTTGTGATCCGGCGTGTTGCGCTTGGATTTGCCGTCTTTGCTGGCCATGCTGCCGCGCTTGAAGACTGGCCGGCTGCGGCGGAAACCGCCGTCCTGTTCAATCCCGCCTTCAAAGGCTCCGCCGAACTGGCCGCCTACTACGCTGAAAAACGCGGCATCCCCCCTGGACGTGTGATCGGGCTCGCCTGCCCGGTAGTGAACGACATCACTCGCGCGGAGTTCGACGAGACCGTGCGGCAGCCCCTGCGGCGCGTCTTTGAGCAAAACCGCTGGTGGCCTGCAGCCCGCGCCGGCGGCACGATTCGGGTGCTGGCGCTCATGCGCGGTGTGCCCATCAGAGTCAAACGCGCGCTCGATCCCAAGGAAGCCGGGCAGGAAGATGAAGCCTCCGTCGATAGCGAGCTGATGTTGCTGAGCCTGCCGGAGCCACCGCTGGCGGGCTTTGCCGCCAACCCCTACCATCAAAGCCAGCAACGCTTCGGCGGTTTTGACAGCCATCCCCGCTTGTTGCTGGTCGGCCGCCTTGATGGCCCCGACGACGCCACGGTGAAGCGCCTGATTGATGACGCGCTGGAGGCGGAGAAAACCGGCCTAAGCGGACGCTCGGTGATCGATCTCGCGCTGAAAGACGGCCCTTATGAACTGGGTGAGAATTGGCTGCGGGAATGCGCCAAAAGCCACCGGCTGGCGGGCGTGCCGGTGTACGCGGATCGCAACGCGGAGGTGATTCCCCCGGCCTGGCCGCTGCCGGACACCATCTTGTACTTTGGCTGGTATCGCGACCGCGCCAGCGGTGCGCTGGCAGATGCAGACTTTCGTTTCGCCCGTGGCGCGGTAGCCTGTCACCTGCATTCGTTCAGCGCCGCGCAACTGCGCAGCCCGGACGAGTACTGGGCTGCGCCCTTATTGCTGCGCGGCGCCACGGCCACGCTGGGCAATGTTTGGGAGCCATACCTTCCTCTCACCTGCCATTTGAATCTGTTCAGCGAGCGTCTGCTGCAAGGCTGGACCCTGGCCGAAGCAGCTTGGTCCGCCACCCCCCGCCTGTCCTGGATGCAAGTCGTCCTGGGCGACCCACTCTACCGTCCGTTTGCGCGGCCTCCGGCCAGCCGCACTGGAAATGACCGGCACTCCGAGGACTACGCCTTTTTTCGCGGTTTGGTCACCCGACAAACCGAAGACGCCAAACCCGCGGAGCTGAAAAAACAACTGCTCAGCCTGGCTGAAGAGCGCAGCAGTCCGCGTTTGCTGGAGCTGCTGGCTTTGCACTGCTGGAACACCGGCGATCCCGCCCAAGCCGTGGAGTTGTTTGATCACGCCGCCGCCATCTGTGACGACAAGGACGAACGAACTCGCCTCCGCCTCTATCAGGCGGAGACCTTGCGCCACATGGGAAAAATGGCGGAGGCCCGCAAAGCCCTCGAGACGCTGCCGGAGCATCCGGCCGCAAAAGACCTGCGCAGCCAGCTACCCTGAACCCCGCTTGCTGGGCGCAGCGCCAGCCTCAAGCCGCCTCATTCGGCCCAGGCCCCAGGTCTTGAGCCACTGCCTGTCTGGCACGCCGCTGATGCCAAACACCCCCGGCCACGGTCCAAGCCCATGCCAGCAGAAACAGCACACTGCCCGCCACCACCATGGCTCCCGCCGTCGAGCAATTCAGCCAAACGGACAAATGGTAGCCAGCCACCGCACTGACAACGGCATGAACAGCGGTCAAAACCAGCCTGCTTGGAAGATGACTGGAGAGCTGCGCCGCGAACATCGCGGGCACAATCAGCATGGCGACGGCCATGATCGCGCCGACGGACTCGAAGGCGCTCACCACCACCAAGGACAGTGCGATCATCAAGCCGTAGTGCCAGATGCCAGGCCGCAGGCCCATCGCTTTGCTGATGCCGGGATCGAACGAGGTGATGAGCAGCTCCTTGTAAAACAGAACAAGCGCCACCAGCAAAACAACCGTCAAGACGGCCATGCGCATCACCGAAGGCGGCCCGAGTGTCACCCCCGCCAGCGATGCCGGCGGCTCAAGCGCCACGAAGGCGATTTCGCCATACAGCACGCAATCCGCATCGATGTGCGCACCGCCGCCGGTCTCCAGCATGCTGATGATGACGACGCCGATGGCAAACAAGCTGGTGAAAGCAATGCAGATGGCGGCATCCACCTTCACCCTCGTTTGCTTGTGGATGAATTCGATCAGGGCGACCGTCAGCACGCCCGCAGTGAGCGCGCCACCGAACATGGCCCAGGTGTTGAGCTGGCGGAAAATCAAAAACGTCAGCGCCAGCCCGGGCAGGATGCTGTGACTGATGGCATCGCCCACCAAAGCCATGCGGCGCAGCAACAGGTAGTTGCCCACCCAGCCGCAGGCACAACCCACCAGGGCTCCCATCAGCACCACCCAAATGGTCATGGAAAAGGAACCCGTCCAGGGCTCAACCACGACCTGCTGCCAATCGAAAGGCGGAAACAACTGGCTCATGGGTTTTCCCCCAGCGTTTGCAGATGGCGGGCCGCCCGCCCGGGCTCGCCCGCATGGATGTCGGCGTAGCCGGGGATCAGCTTGCCATGCGGATCGCGCCGCGCGTAGTTGAGCTGTTTTTCGATCTTGCGCACGGTGTCCTCGCCCAGGATGTGCTCGATCTTTTCCGCATCCTCATGCACGTGATCGTCGGCATACTGCGCGGCGGTGGTGAGGTAGAGCTCCCACAGGCGGTGGTTGCGGACGATCTCGCAGGCACGCCTCCAGCCGTCCGGAGTAAAAGCCGCGTCGCCACCTTCCCTGGAGAAGGTGATGAACCCAGCCTGCTGCAGGGAGCGCAGCTGTTTGGCCGCGTTCTCCAGCGGTTCGCGGCGCAGCTCCGCGAGTTCGCGGACAGTGATCGTTTCATGCCCAAAGTTGCCGTTTTCGAGCACATGGTAAAGCGCCTTGAGCGTGTTCTCGCGCTGGATGCGGGTGGAGCGGGAACGATGCCTCCACCACTTGGCGAGGATGCCATGACGCGGCCCGAGGAGCAAAGCTAGGCCGAAGACCAAACTCGCCGCCAGCACCATGAGGGGTCCAGTGGGCAGATTGCGGCCCACAAACGAAAAGAACGAACCCACCGCCCCCGTGCTCATCCCGAATGCCGCCGAAAGGATGAGCATCCAGCCGAAGCGATCGGTGAGCAAATACGCCGCCGCCGCCGGGATGACCAGCATGGCCGAAACCAGCACCACCCCCACCGCCTGCAAGGCAGCCACAATGGCAAAGGCCAGCAGCAGCATCAGCAGGTAATGAAACAGGGATGCCGGAATCCCCGCGGAACGTGCGAAAGACGCATCAAAACTGGTGACAAGCAGCTCCTTGTAGAAAAGCGCCAGCACCCCGATGACCAGCGCTGTCACCACGGCGAGCAAAATCACATCCGCGGCGCCCAGCGCCGCCACCTGGCCGAACATGAACTTGTCCAATCCGCTCTTGTTTCCACCTGGCAGGTTCTGCTGGATCATCGTCATCAAGCAAACGCCAACGGCGTAAAAGGACGCCAGCACAAAGCCGAGCGAGGCGTCTTCCTTTTGGCGGGTGGTGCTGCGTATTGCCTGCACCACGACCGAGCCAAACAAGCCGCACAAGGTCGCGCCGATGAAAATGGCCACCGGACTTTTTGTCATGTTCCAAAGGAATCCCAAAGCCACCCCTGGCAGCACCGCATGCGAAAGCGCGTCACTCATCAATGCCAGCCGCCGCACCACCAAAAAAGCGCCCATCAAGCCGCAACTGATTCCAAGCAGCATCGACCCCAGCAGCGCATACCGCAGCGAGTTGTCCTGGAAGGTGAAAAAACGAACCGCGCGATCCACCATGCTGGCATCAGCCAGTTCACTGACGCGAGCCGCCTGGGCCGCGCTGGCAAACCCGAGCACCCCGGCGCCGCACAACATCCAGCGCCACGTCATGGCAGGGCGGCTTCGCAATGCGTTCATCGGTTTTCCTGGTGAAGCGCCTCCGCCGCTTCAGTCAGCACGGTCAAACGGCCGCCATAAGTCTTCTGCAGCATTTCCGCAGTGAAGACCTCCTTGGTTGGCCCAAAAGCCAGCAGCCGCATGTTCAGCAGCATCAGCATGTCGAAGTACTCTTTGGCCGTCGCCAAGTCATGATGCACCACCAGCACCGTTTTGCCGCGTTCTTTCAGCTCGCGCAGCAGGGCAATGATGACTTTCTCCGTGGCGGCGTCCACTCCGGCGAAGGGCTCATCCATCAAGTAGAGATCACTCTCCTGCGCCAGAGCGCGTGCCAGGAACACACGCTGCTGCTGCCCCCCCGACAAGTTGCCTATCTGGCGGTTGGCATAAGGCAGCATCCTCACTTTCTCCAGACACTCCCGCGCCACCTCGCGATCCTTGGCGGTCGGCCGCTGGCCGAGGCGAAGCCTGCCATAACGCCCCATCAACACCACATCCATGACACTGACCGGAAAATCCCAATCCACCGACTCCCGCTGCGGCACATAACCCACGCGCCCGCAATTCTTCTGGTAGGACCCGCCAAAAATCTTGACCCAGCCGCTGGTCACCGGCAACAGACCCATCACTGCCTTGATGAAAGTCGATTTGCCCGCGCCATTCGGGCCAATGATTCCAACCAAATGCCCCGCGGGCACGACCAGGTCAATGCCATACAACACGGGCTTGTGGTGGTACGCCACGCTGAGATCATGCGCTTCCAGCGGGCTTGGAGCAGGCATTGGTGAAGTCATTCCGTTGCTGATAACGTAATTCTCGCTGTCCACGGGTGCAATCGCCGCCTCAACCGCTTTTGGCATGCCAGAGCCAATCGTGCGATCCCTCTTGCAATGCTGCTAAAAGCGCATGCTGAAGCCGGTGAAAAGCCCAAAGTCTTCCGCCGCATCATTCAAGCCAATTCGCACGCCAGCATCGAGCTGCACGTTGTCGCACAAGCCGTAGGTTAATCCTGCGTTGCAGGTGGCCTGGTATTGAAATCCTTCAGCGCATCCAGCGACTCCCATATACTCCAGAAACGCGCCCAAGTCGCCCGCCACAGCGAAACCAACGGTCGCGGTATGCAGCCATTCCGTTTCGTAGCCGCCGCTGTCCTCGTCATAAACAAAGTCTGCTTCCGCCATGAGTCCTGCGCCCACTCCTTCCGCGATCTCAATCCCGAACGGCAAAATCACACCGCCCTCCCAACGATCATTGCTCAAGGCCGCTCCCGTGGGGAACTTGACATAAGGCATCAAGGCAAGCGCCGTCTTGCCGCCGTCATTGCCCCATAAGTTGATTTTCAGCCGCGTTTGCAGATCGCTGAATCCTGCATCGACCTCACGATGCCCTCGAACCGTGGCACTGGCTTCAGTATGGCTGTCGAAGACCATTTGCAGATCCACGTTGTTGAGCAAACCCGCCTTCAAATTGATGGAGGCGGCAACCCATGTTTCATTCTTGACGCCATCACTGCGGTCCCGGGTGAAGTCAAAAAAACTCGCCTCGATCTGGAAGTGCCCGGCGTCCACGGTGATGGGAGATTCCGTGGCATCAGGCCGGTCCGTGCTCATGCCGCGCATGAACTCCGCCGGCGCCGGATTGAAGAGATGGAACTGCCATTTGCCGGCAGCGGAAGCGGACGGGAGGCTGGCGCTGCCAAAGGCCGCCGGCCCGCCAGCAAACCCGGCCATGGGAGCGGACAGCAGGGACGCAAAGAGCAGGAAGTTCGATCTCATGAAAATTTGGATTGATGATACAGATTTGTTTAACCAAACAATGAGGCGAAATTATTTGAGCGCCTCAACAATGGTGGTCAGGTTGTATTTCACCATGCCCTCATAAGTGCCGGTATCGAAGCCGCCATGGATTTCACCCGGCGCTCCCATGGCGTCGGAGAACAGTTCGCCGCCGATTTTCACTTTCGCATCTTCCGAGACCCGTTTGATGGCAGCCGGATTCACGCTGGTCTCCACAAAGATGGCTTTCACGCCCTCCTTTTTGATGAGATCCACCAGCGAGGCTACGTCGGCCAGTGCGGCTTCTCCGACCGTGGAGATCCCTTGCAAACCGATGACCTTGAAGCCGTAAGCACGGCCGAAGTAGTTGTAAGCGTCGTGGCTGGTCACCAGGATGCGGCCGCTTTCAGGCAGCTCCGCCGCCTTCTGCTCGCACCAGGCATGGAGCTCCGTCAGTTTCGTGCTCAAGACCTTTCCGTTGGCTTCATAATCCTCTTTGCCAGCGGGGTCCGCTTCGCTCAGTCCCTTGACAATCGCCGGCACTGTCTGCCTCCACAGACTCACATCGAACCAGAGATGCGGGTCGTAATGCCCTGCAAATTCTTCGGGCTCCAGCAACTTGGCTTTATCCACACTTTCTGTGATGGGGCAGGCTTTCCTGCCGGTGCGCGCCAGTTTGGCAAACAAGTCTCCCATGCGTCCCTCAAGCATCAGGCCGGAATAAAAAATCACCCTGGCCTTTGCCAGACGGACCGCGTCCTGTGGAGTGGGTTTGTAGAGATGGGGATCAATGCCCGCCCCCATCAGTTGATCCACCGCGACTCGCTCGCCGCCCACTTGCTTTACCAGATCCGCAACCATGCCGATGGTGGCTGCAACCTGGAGGGGCTTGGCGGCTTCGCGCGTCTGCGAAAAAAGCGGATCAGCCCTTCCAAGCAGAAGCGCCACCGTGGCAATTGGAATCGCGCTGGCGAAGTGCCTTTTCAGGAAAGAACCCCATTTCATGAATGGCATGTTGAACGAGCTTTGCACACATGCAACCCAATAATATGTTTTGCCAAACTTTATCCGTTGCCGCATACAAGCTGGGAAAAAGTGCTGGCAGGCGCCCCCGGTTCAGTTTATCAAGCAGCCGTGGCGCGTCCCCCCAGCAAGAGTCCCAAACCCGGCAAGCGCTCCAAGCTTAGCGCGCATCACCGCGGCGGCTTGACGGAAAGCGTCGAGGACTACCTGGAGTGCATCGCCAATCTCGTGAAACGGAACGGGTTTGTTTCCGTCTCCGCCGTTGCGGATGCCCTGGACGTGATCCGGCCCAGCGTGTCGCAAATGATCAAGCGCCTCGCTGAAATGGGCTACCTCAAACGCGAGCCCTATCGCGGTTTCGTGCTGACACCCAAAGGCGAGGCCGTCGCCACTGCCATTCAAGAGAGGCATGCGGTTCTTACCCGGCTCTTCATGCAGTTGGATCTCGATCCGCATCAGTATCAGGACGACATCGAGGGCATTGAGCACCACCTCAGTGACCCCACTTTGCAGCGCCTGCGTGATCTCATTGCCCACCTTGATCAGCATCCACTGCCCAAAGTGCATTGAAACCGAATCACGTCTGTGCACGCGCACGTTCTCCAGCATGTTCCCTTTGAAGGCCTCGGCAGCATTGAGCCATGGTTGCGCAAGCAGGACGCGCGGGTCGATTTCACCCGCTTCTTCGATTCCCCTGCCCTGCCGAACCTCGATGGCATCAATCTGGTTGTTGCCATGGGCGGCCCCATGAGCGTGAACGATGAAGCCATCCTTCCCTGGCTCATTGAGGAAAAACGATTCCTGCGCGAAGCAATCCAGCGCGGGATTCCGGTGCTCGGCATCTGCCTGGGCGCGCAACTGATCGCCGCCGCCCTTGGCGCGCGTGTCTATCCGGGCGCCCACCGGGAGATCGGCTGGTTTGAGATCGAGCGAACAAGCCCGCCTGGAAGCAGTTTCACTTTTCCCGAGAAAAGCGAAGTGTTTCATTGGCATGGAGAAACGTTCGATCTGCCGTCCGGCTCCCTGCGGCTGGCCCGCAGCATGGCCTGCGAGAATCAGGCTTTCCAGCTCGGCAGCCATGTGATCGGCCTGCAGTTTCATCTCGAAACCACACCCGGCTCCGCCCGCGCTTTGGTCGACCACTGCGGAGATGAACTGATTCCCGGCAAATTCGCGCAATCAGCAGAAAGCATCCTTTCCAAACCGGCCGAGAGTTATGCCCGCATCAATGAACTGATGGAGCAGGTGCTGACTTATCTGGCGGGTTCGAAGACCTGAGTCCCGGCGCTGAACGAGCTGGGCAGCACTCAGCTCAAGGAATCGGATGACCCTGCGCCGCCTCCCAAAGGGCATACCAATCCTCCCGCTCAAGCTTGAGTTCAGCGGCCCTGGCCACAGATTGAATCCGCTCCACCTTGTTGGTGCCGATCACTGGCAAAGGCGTGGAGGGATGTGCCAGCAGCCAGGCGTAAGCCAATTGGTCAAGCGTGGCATTGCCATACTTGAGGCCGAGTTTGGCGGCTTTCGCGTGCAAACGAATCGCGGATGTGTCGGTGCTGCCGCTCATCATGCGGCCGCCAGCCAACGGCGACCAAGCCATGGGCTTGATGCGCAGACGCTGGCATTGATCGGTGACACCGTCGAAAATGGAATTCATGCACAGCAGGCTGAACTCCACCTGGTTGGTCACCAGAGGCTTGTCCATGCGCGAGTTAAGCGCTTCAAACTGATGCACATTGTAATTCGAAACCCCGGCCGAGCGAATCTTGCCTTCACGCAACAGCCGATTCAAACCCTCGGCCGTCTCATCGATGCTGGTGAGCCAGTCCGGCCGGTGCACCAGCAGCAAGTCGATGACATCAACCCCCAGGAACCGGAGCGATTTTTCGACGCTTTTGACGACGCGTTCCGCAGTCACGTCATAAAACGCAACATGCCGTTCCGGATGGAACTCGCAGGGAATGTAGATTCCGCATTTGGTCACAATCTCCAGCTTGGCTCGCACCCCAGCATCCAGTGCGAGCGCCTGACCGAGCGCTTCCTCCACCTTGTAGAGCCCGTAGATTTCTGCCGTGTCAACGGTGGTGATGCCGAGATCAAGACAGGCCTTGAGACGCTGGAGAATTCGCTCAGGGGAAGCGCCACTGGGATCGTCCAGTATCCGCCAAGTTCCATAAACCAGCCGGGAGAACTCCGGCCCATCGGGAGAAAGGGTGACACGCTGCATGGATTCCTTTGTAAAATTGTGTAGCCCTTGTGGTCAACCCGCTTCAACCGGTCTTTGCAAAAAAAAGCCGTGGCGGAGTTCCCGCCACGGCTCAGAACTCGATTTGAGCCTCAGACAAAGAGCTCTTTGACCGGAGCACCTTTGTTGCCGACCTGGAAGGGGCGGCCCGAGGGCGACATGACCACTTCCTCCACCGGAAGGCCCATGCCCCAGGCAATGGTCGCGACGAAGTCCTCAGGCGAGACCTGCTTGTCAGCAACACGGCGGCCGTCCTTGTCGGAGGAGCCGTAAACAAAGCCGCCCTTGGTGCCGCCACCGGCGAACACGGTGCTGTACACCAGCGGGTAGTGGTCGCGGCCGCTGTTCTCATTGATGTTCGGCGTGCGGCCAAACTCGGAACCAAGCACCACCATGGTGTCCTCCAGCATGCCCTTTTCTTCCAAATCAGAGATGAGGGCGCTGAAGGCCGTATCAAGCGTGTCACCGTTCGTGGTCATGGCTTGATCGATGTTGTTGTGCATGTCCCAGCCGCCGGCCTGGACCTCGACGAAACGCACGCCATTTTCAACAAGGCGGCGCGCCAGCAGGCAGCCCTGGCCGAAGCCGCTGTTGCCATATTTTTCACGAACATTCGCCGGCTCCTGGTTGATGTCGAAGGCGGCGAGGTCCTTGCTCTTGAGGAGCTTGAGGGTCTCGTCGTAAAATTCGGTGTAGGCTTTGACATCCTCGCTCTTGAATTTCTCACGGAAAGCCGTGTCAAACTCGTTCATCAGCGACATGCGCTTTTGGAACATGTCATCACCCACGCTGGAACGAGTGTTTTGCAAACCGGAGGCGGCGCTGGTGATTGGAATCGGGCTGAGCGCAGGCGGGAAAAAGCCGGCCCCCGGGTGAGCGCCGCTGCCGATGGTGACGCTGTCCGGCAGCATGGCGCCCTCGATGCGTCCCAGGAAGTGCGAGGCCCAGGCGCCCATGGAAGGGTGGACAATGGTGCCGCGCGGCTCGTAGGCGGTGCGCATGAGGTAGCGCCCATTTTCATGAACGCCCGTTTTGGAAGACATCGAGCGGATGATGGAAAGCCGGTTCGCCTTCTTCGCGAGCTTCGGCATGTAGCCTCCGAGGAAATCAAGCGTGCCGGAACCGGCTTCGGCTTTGACCGGATCTTTGGCGCCCTTGGTCATGCCTGTCTTCGGATCGAAGGTGTCGATGTGGCTCATGCCCCCTTCCATGAAGAGGTAGATCACACGTTTGGCGCTGCCGCCATTCGCCGCCGCCGCTTGGGCAAGGCGGCTGCCAACGGGCAGCAAGGTCACGCCGAGGGCCGTCTTGGCCACTCGTTCCACGAATTGGCGGCGGGAAAACTCATCGAGCTTATTGAGTTCAGTTTTCATTGTATTTGAGGTCACTAGAGGTTGTTGGAACGGGATTTATTGAATGAAGATGAATTCGCGGGTGTTGATGAGCGCCCAGATCACGTTGGCGTAGCCTTGCTCGCCATTGGCCTCCACCTCGCGCTTGGCGATTTGAAGTTCTTGCTCGGTGGGCTTGCGGCTCATGACGCTGAGGAAAAGGGCCTCCGTCTTGCCGGCTGGATCTTCGATCTTGTCCATGGCGCGGAAGATGAGGGACTGGCGGTTGGTCAGCATTTCCTGGGCGCCGCCATTCATCATCATCAGCACCTGCGGCACCGAGCCGGCACGCGAACCACCGTCAATGAGTTGGCGTGGAGATTGCCCAAACTCGGCGAGGAAGTGGCCACCGCGCTCGGGCTGCGGCAGCTCCGAGGCGCGCAGCAGGCGCCAGCCGGCGTAGGTGAGGAACTTGCCCGCGCCTTCACCCGCCGGAGCCGCCTCAGAGGAGGCAGCGCCGTCCGTCATCATCATCGAATCGCCTCCGGCGTCCGAAAGACCGCCACCCATGAGGGCGCGCTCCTTGTCCGCGATGCGGCGATAAGCATCGTATTTCATCAGCACGTCCTTGGCGGTAAGGCCTTCGTTTTCCAGGTTGAGATCGATGGACTTGCCATAGAGGTCGCTAAGCGGAGCCTTGTAGGCTTCCGGGCGGCCCAGCACCAGGGTCATGTAGGAGTCCCAGCTTTGCTCGGCAGTCATGCGGCGCAATTGAGGGCCCTGGAAGAAATAGTGGGAGCCCATGGCGATGACTTCCGTGGTCGCCTCGGATTGGTAAGCGCGGGTGTTGTAGATGATGCGCTGGAACTCCTTCAGGTCGAACTTCACCTTCTTCATCACTTCGGCCAGGTAACGCAGCAGTTCCGGATTGGAGGCTTCCTCCGGCTTGTCGATGTTGGTGATCGGCTCCGCCACGCCGGCGCCGAAAGCGCGCTTCCACATGCGGTTAGCAATGGTCATGGCAAAGCGCGGATTTTCCGGATGAGTGGCCCAGGCGGCGAAAGAGAGGCGGAGTTTTTCGTCCTTGCTTTTCGATTGGCGGTAGGCGGCGTTGGACTTGTCCTGGGCGGTCCAGGTGATGAACTTGGGCTTCACGGGGTCGCCCGGCTGGCCGTCTTTGTACTTGTAGTCGTGCGGCAGCTTCAGGTTGTTGGTGTCGAGGTCCTTCACCGCGTAGCTGTTGGCTTGCATGTAGTTGCGTATGCCGTTGCGCAGGCGGGTGATGTCAAGGCCGGCCTCGCTCACCATTTCTTCGATGCCGGTCATCAGTTCCATGTCACCGCGGACGTACCGAGGGCGGGTGGTGGTCGCGCCGAAGAAAGAGGCCATTTCATAGAATTGCATTTGCGTCCACTCCGCGAAGGGATGGTCGTGGCACTGAGCGCAGGCCACGTCTGTGCCCAGGAAAACCGTCAGCGTGTTGGCCAGGTTGTCGAGCGGCATGCCCGCGTCGCGCAGCAAGTAACCCGCCGCGCCCTTGTCGCCAGGATCACCCGGTTTGGCGGTCTTATCCTCCGTCCACATCTTGCCCTCGGCCGTGAGCATGGCGTAAACCATCTGGTCCCAGGGGCGGTTGCGCTCAGTCTGGCGGCGCAGCCAGTTGACGTAGTCGTCAGCGCGCAGGGAGGCTTGGTCGAGATTGTGGCGGACGCGGAGCATTTCCGCGAAGTAGTTGAACATGTGGCTGGAGTAGCCTTCGGAATCGATCAACTGGTTGATGAGCTTGCTGCGCTTCATCGGATCGGTGTCCTTGAGAAACAAGCGAGCCTCCTCGTAGCCCGGGATGCGGCCGATGAGGTCGAGATAAACGCGGCGCACGAACTGCTCGTCATTGGCAGCCGGGTTGAAGCCGGTCAGGGGGGGCAGACCGTCCTCCGTGCGTATCTTGTTGCCTTTGCTGACGATGCCCTTGGCAACCAGCACGTCGATCTGGCGGGCGGCGTTGCCGTAGGCCTCCGTCGGGTAGGGGAAACCCGTGATGCCCGTGCCCACGTCCGGGGTGCCGGCGGGCGCCGCGGCGGTTTCCGGTGCCTTTATGCCGCGAGCGATGCTCTGGTCCTCCACGGAAAGGCGGGAGAGCGGGAACTGGTGGAGTTGACCATCCGCCGTCTGGAGTTGGATGTTCTCGCCGTCAATTTTGACGAAAGCGGCCTCAACTTGGCGACCTTGGGTGTCGGTCCAGGTTCGCATCTCGGCGGCAGTGACGCTGGCGCAGGCCAGTACAAGGGCACTGAGGCCCGTGAGCATGAGTTGTTTGAGTTTCATGGCGGATTTGAGCAGGGAAGAGTGGAGCTGGAGCCGAATTCTCGGAATTTCCAACGACGAAAACGGCCTGACTCCCTCTCTATTAGAGAGATTTTAGCCCTTTCTGATTTTTTTCTGCGGGATCAGCAGATGCCTCCTGACCGGCACGACTGCGATCACACAGCGCATTCGCCAGCAATCCGCGGCAAATCGAACCCGCCTCCGGCTCAGCCGCGCGGCAGGTGCTTGGGCGTGATCTCGACGGTGCTGCCGATGCCCAAGTCCTCAAACAACCGGATCACATCGTTCATGCCCATGCGAATGCAGCCGTAGCTGGCGGGCCTGCCGAGGTTTTTTTCCTCCGGCGTGCCGTGGATGTAAATGAAGCGTTGGTAGGCGTTGCGGTTCTGGTCTTCCAGGCCCTTCAACCACATGATGCGCGAGACGATGGGATCCCGGCCTGGCGCGTTTGGCTGGATCACTTCACCATTCCACTGGCGGCTCTTCAAAACCGCTCCTTTGGGCAGCCCGTGACCGATCTTGGCCACAATCTCGTGCTTGCCGAGCGGGGTGCAGTTGCTGCCCGGGTTGTCACCGAGGCCAAACTTCGAGGTCGAAATTTTGTACGTCTTGACCAGCTTGCCGGAGGCAGCATCGTAGATTCCCATCTTTTGGTCACTCACACTGACCACCACATCAGCCTTGGAAGGAGTGGATTTGCAGGACACCAAGCTGCCAAGAGTCGCAAGTGGCAGGAAGCAGGTCAACGAAGCACGCAGCACCTGGCGGCGCAGAAGAAGGGGCATGCTGAAGGTTGGATTTTTTAAAATTGCTCGCATGAGCATAAATTTAATAAATCTTGATTACAATATCAAGGAAATTATTGCTTTTATGGGAAGTGCTGTTTGGAATAGAAAGCAGGCTTTGTGCCAGCTATGAACTGAAACCGGTGCCGCTTTCTATCATGGAAACGCCCCTCACGCATCCGCTTGTGTGTCAATCACGCCAGCAGACCCGTCAGCAGCTTGCCATGGACATCGGTGAGCCTGAAGTCGCGGCCTTGAAAGCGGAAAGTCTGCTTTTCGTGCTCAATGCCCAGCAAATGCAGGATCGTGGCATGCAAGTCGTGCACGTGCGCCCGGTCTTCCACCGAGGCGAAGCCCAGTTCGTCAGTTTTGCCATAGACTTGGCCCGCTTTAATGCCGCCGCCGGCGAACCACATGGTAAAGGCATCAATGTGATGGTTGCGGCCCGTAAACTCGCGCACCTCGCCCATCGGCGTGCGTCCAAACTCGCCGCCCCAAATGACCAGCGTCTCGTCGAGCATGCCGCGCTGTTTGAGATCGCGCACCAGCGCAGCGCAGCCCTGGTCGATGTCCCGGCATTTTTCCGGCAGATGCCGCTCCAGGGTTTCGGTCGGGCCGCCGTGGTGATCCCAATTGGTGTCGTAAAGCTGCACGAAGCGCACCCCGCGCTCAACCAGGCGCCGCGCCAGCAGGCAGTTGCGGGCGAAGCTCGACTCGTTCACGTCCTGAATGCCGTAAAGATCGAGCGTGGCCTGGCTTTCTCCGCGAATGTCAATCAGCTCCGGCGCGCTCGACTGCATCCTCCACGCCATCTCGTAAGCGTTGATGCGGGTTTGAATTTCGTCATCGCCGGTCTCGACGAGGCGGCGCAAGTTCAGCTCGCGCACCGTGTCGATGACCTGACGCTGGCTGCTTGCGTCAATTTGCGCAGGCGTGGACAAATTCAGAATCGGCTCGCCCTGGCTGCGCAGCGGCACGCCCTGGTAAGTGGTCGGCAAAAAGCCGCTGCCCCAGTTCACCGCGCCGCCCCGCGGGCCGCGCGGGCCGCTTTGCAGCACCACAAAACCAGGCAAATCCGACGAATCACTGCCGATGCCGTAAGTGACCCAGGACCCCAGCGACGGCCTGCCGAACTGGCCGCTGCCCGTGTTCATAAAAAGCTTGGCCGGCGCATGGTTGAACAGCTCGGTCTGGCAGCTGGTGACGATGCTGATGTCGTCCACGATGCCCGCCGTATGCGGCAGCAGGTCGCTCATCCAGGCACCGCTTTGGCCGCATTGTCGAAACTCCCGGCGGGAGGCCAGCAGGTTCTGCCGGTGGCTGCTGTCCATGAAGGCAAAACGTTTGCCCTCGACCAGGCTCGGCGGAATCGGCTGGCCGTTGAGCTCACTCAACCGGGGCTTGTTTTCGAACATCTCCAACTGCGAAGGCCCGCCGGCCATGAACAAAAAGATCACGTTTTTGGCGCGCGCCTTGAGATGACCGCCTGTGGGCGCGCCCGGCCCGGCTTTGGCAGCCGCCAGGGATTTGCCCCCGGACAACAACGAAGCCAGCGCGACGCCGCCGATCCCCATGCCGCAACGGCTGAACAGGTGGCGGCGGGTGGTCGAAGGCAACTCTCCAAAGGCGAACGGCATCAGGCGAGAACGTACGCCGCAGAAAGATGGAAATTGCAACGGCAGAGGGGATCGCACGGCACGGGTTTGTGCGCCGGTCTTCCGCAACTCAAGCGGTCAGAAGGGAAATACCGGGGCGGCTTCTGGACCCCATCAGGCTGCGGGAAATCCGGTTGCACGTCTCGCTTTTTGCGGCCAACTCGCCCGAACCCCCGCTGATTTGACCCAATCCACCCGCACCCTTGTCGCCATCCCCGCCCGCTGGGGCTCCACCCGTTTTCCGGGCAAGATGCTGCACGAGATCGCCGGCAAACCGCTGGTGCAGCACGTCTGGGAGCGCTGCCGCCTGTGCCGGGAAGTGGACGACATCGTCATCGCCACCGATGACGAGCGCATCGTGACGGCGGGAGAGGCGTTTGGAGCGCGCGTCGTGCTGACCTCGCCCGCACATCCGAGTGGCACGGACCGCATTGCCGAGGCGGCCGGGCTTTTTCCTGACCACAACATCCTCATCAATGTGCAGGGGGACGAGCCCTTGATCTCGCCACGATTGATCGACCAGCTCGCCGTGGCCCTGAGCGAACAGCCGGACATTTCCATGATCACCGCCGCCGCGCCGATTCGTGACCCGAGCCTGACCGCTGATCCGAACGTGGTCAAAGTCGTGCTCGACGACCAGGGCGACGCCCTCTATTTTTCACGCTCGCCCCTGCCCCATTTCCGCAATGAGGTCGCCGGACTGGAGCCGCTGCGGCACTTGGGCATTTACGGCTTTCAGCGCGAGTTCCTCCTGCGGTTTGTGAGCTGGCCTCCAGCGGCGCTGGAAAAAGCGGAGGCGCTTGAACAGTTGCGGGCGCTGGCGCATGGCGCGCGCATCCGCGTGCTGCTGACGGAGGAGCTTTCGCCCGGCGTGGACACTCTGGAACAAGCGCACGCAGTGGAAGAACGTTTGCGCGCGTGAAGGGCTTTGCATGGACCGGATTCCCTGGTATGGAGTCCCGACTTCTTTAGCTCCCTTTTCGAACCTGCATGAAATACATTTTTGTCACCGGCGGCGTGGTCAGCTCACTTGGCAAGGGCCTGGCGGCAGCCTCGCTCGGCACCCTGCTGGAGCACCGCGGCTTCAAGGTCATCATGCAGAAATTCGATCCGTACCTGAACATCGATCCGGGCACGATGAACCCTTACGAGCACGGTGAAGTCTATGTGCTCGACGACGGAGCCGAGACCGATCTCGACCTCGGCCACTACGAGCGCTTCACCCACACCAATCTCTCCCGCCTCAACAACCTCACCAGCGGCCAGGTTTATTCCTCCGTGCTGGAAAAAGAGCGCGCCGGCAAATACCAGGGCAGCACCGTCCAGGTCATTCCGCACGTCACCAACGAAATCAAGAACCGCATCGACGAGGTGGCGCAGAAGATGGGCGGCGACATCATCATCACCGAAATCGGCGGCACCGTGGGAGACATCGAGGGCCTGCCATTCCTGGAGGCCATCCGCCAATTTGGCCATGAAAAACCGCCCGGTGACGTGCTCTACATCCACACCACCCTCGTACCCTACATCCGCGCCGCCGGCGAGTTGAAGACCAAGCCCACCCAGCAGAGCATCGCCAAGCTGCGCGAGATCGGCATCGGTCCCCAAATCATCCTGGCGCGCACGGAAATGCCGCTGGACCAGGACGTGCGGCACAAAATCTCCCTGTTCTGCAACGTCCCCATTGAAAACGTCATCGAGGCGCGCGACGTCAAGCACACCATCTATGAGGTGCCGTTGAAACTGCACGAAGAGCGCCTGGATGACCGCGTTTGCAAGCTGCTTGGCCTTGACCGGGTTGAGCCCGACCTCACGCAGTGGCGGCATTTCGTCAACCGCGTCATTCATCCCACCCACCACGCGCGCATCGGTGTGGTGGGCAAGTACATCGAGCTGCAGGACGCCTACAAAAGCATCTACGAGGCGCTGACCCACGCTGGCGCCGCCAACGACTGCAAGGTGGACATCGTCCGCGTCGATGCCGAGGCCATTGAAAAGGCCGGCCCTGACCTCTACCTCGCCGGCCTGCAGGGTGTGCTCATTCCCGGCGGGTTTGGCGATCGCGGCACCGAGGGCAAAATCATGGCCGCGCGTTACGCCCGTGAATGCGGCGTGCCCTACTTCGGCATCTGCCTTGGCATGCAAATCGCCGTGATTGAATTCGCCCGCAACGTTGCCGGGCTGGAAGCCGCCAGCAGCACCGAGTTCGACAAGGCAACGCCTCATCCGGTCATCAGCCTGATGGAGGAGCAGAAAAAGGTGATCAATCTCGGCGGCACCATGCGGCTCGGCACCTGGGTCACGGATCTCGCGGCCGGCAGTCGCGCTTATGAACTGTATCACAGCGCCACCATCACCGAGCGCCACCGCCACCGCTACGAGTTCAACTCCGATTACAAGGAGCAGCTCGAAAGCCACGGCATGCGGGTGTCAGGCACCTCTCCCAATGGCGAGCTGGCGGAAATCATCGAGTTGCCAAATCACCCGTTCTTTGTGGCCTGCCAGTTCCACCCCGAGTTTTTGTCGAAGCCGAACCACTCGCACCCGCTTTTCCACGGTTTCGTCAAAGCCGCGATGAACCACCACGGCACACCGCCCGTGAGCTGCTGAGGAGCGGCGAAAACCGCTTTTGGATGAATCAAGGGCACCTCTGGATAGGGAGTGCATTTTGAAGCGGCTCCTGGGCAGGCAAAAAAGGGCGTCAGTCCGCTTTGCTGAGCGTGAGATGATGGAGGACTCTTTCGGCTCGTTGCGCCCTCCTTTTTGCCTTTTTGGGTGCCTTGCCCCTCTTAACGTGCCAGGCAGGCGTAGCGGTCCATGTTGTAGGCCAGGTTGCTGAGGTGGTTGTGCTGTGTGGCTCATTTCAGTCCAATGCTGCGGCACAGGCCGGCTCCCATCTGCGCCATCCTTGCAAAGATGTGCTCCACTCTGACCCGCATCCGGCTGATCGTGTGGTTGGTCTGCTGCTCGCCCTGGCTCTGGGCAAGGGAAGACTAGACGCCGGTTGCTTCTCTGTCCAACGGAGGAATGTCATGTGCGATGGAAGGGTTCCCCCCCCGCTTTCACATAACGGTCATAATCCTCTTGGCTTCCTAAAGGTAGTTTTTCTGACTTAAACTTTAAGGGGATCGGTGCTTCTTTCTCTTCGGGTTTGGAGGCGGCAGTGGAAGGGCGAGCTTCTTTTTTGCCACACGACAGTAAGCCGCATGACAGCAGGAGCAGGCAGAGCAGAGAGTGTGATTTCATGGCGCAGAGTTATTTGTCATCAAGCTTACCGGATACTTCCGAACTTTGATCCAGCATGGGGTCATCGCCGATCAGAGGATGAGTGCCGTTGAGGTATTCTTCAAGGTTGGTCCAGCCGTCGCCATCTTCTCATCAATCGTCCCAGCCTGCAGGGCCGCGGGAGGCTCTTAGTGTAACGATGCCCTCCTCGTCTATCCTTACCGCCATGGATTCTTTCACTTTCCCATCGGATTTGAAATCAATGTATGCGCCTGATGAGACGGCAGGGTTGGAGCCTGAGTAAAATTTGACCGGATGTCGTTGCGGAAATTCACGGGCATTGGCCTCGGTAATCAGTTTCTCAAGTTCAGTACGTCTCGCCGGATCAATCTTGTATTCCAACCAAGATTGCCTCACTGGTCCGTGTCTTCTGATGTCTACGAAATAGTTGCCTTTGAGAGGCTCCACCCATTCCGGTATGTCAAATCCGCAAATGGACCTGAACACCCTGGCTGCTCCAAGGGAAGAATAGACGCCGGTTGCTTCTCTGTCCAATGGAGGATTGTCATGTGCGATGGAAGGGCCCCCCCCCGCTTTCACATAACGGTCATAATCCTCTTGGCTGCCGGGCGGGAGTTTCTTGGACTGATGCCTAGAGGATAGCGGTGCTATATCTTGACCAGCCTCGCCACCAGACGAATTCTCTTTCGCGATAGATGAGTCTTCTTTTTTGCCGCACGACAGCAAAATCCATGGCAACAGGAGTAGGCAGAGCAATGATTGTGATTTCATGTGCGGGTTTATTTGTCTTCGAGGTTGCCGGATACTTCTGAACTTTGAACCAGCATGGGGTCATCGCCGATCAAAGGATGGGTGCCGTTGAGGTATTCTTCAAGGTTGGTCCAGCCATCGCCATCGGCATCCTGCCAGGGCAGCAGGCTCAGGCCTCCATGCCGTTGCTCCCAGGCATCTGCCATGCCATCGCCATCGGTATCCGCTGGACCGTTGACAGCGGAAGGGGAGACACCCCAAAGGGTGGCAGGGGCGTTGGTCACGATGCCACCTGCCGAGTTGCCGGAAGTGCCAGCGACCAGCACGTCACTGATGTGGGCGCTGTCCACGGCATCCCGGCTGCGGGAGGCTCCGGCATGGATGTGAAGACTTCCCACTGCATCCGAAGCTGAAACAAACGGAGCCGCTTCCGATACGAAACGGACACTTTGTGGAATTGCTGTCGAGTGGTCTTTAACATACTCATGCCAACTGGACCACAGAGAGCCGTTCCATTCATTAGCCTCAAATCTCACTTTGGGACTACCTTGTATCTGAAAGGCATAGGCGTTAAACCACGGCGTATCGGGTCCCTTTTTGTAATAATTTGCCAGAAACTGAAGGCGGATCGCATTCCATGCTCCATTCATGGTGCCAGCGTTGGCATCACCCCAGTTGTAGATGAAACAGGCAGCCTTGAACATCCTGAGCTTCAACAGCGTGCTGCAAGTGGGCAAAAACCGGATTGCGCTCATCGTTGCTGGACATGAAACAGCCAATCAGGGAATAGCGTCCACCATGTTTTCCGCGCCACAGGACGCCCTTGGAGTGATCCAGAAGGGTCTGATTCACCAGGCACCACTGCGCCGTGATGTCCATTTCCGGCTGTTCCTTGGGGAGGGGGCTTCCAGCTATAACCTCACCCGCCGCATTTTTCGGCCGCTCCAGCACGTTCACATCCAGCCCGCCGTCGGCACCCCAGGCGATGGAGCAGTGATCGATGATGAAGCGGGTGGCGGAGTTGACGGACACGGCATCGGGGTTGGGCGGGGTGGAGCTGCCTCCAGCGGGAGTGCGGCGCACCCGCAGGTAGCGCACCACGTAATCGCTGGCGCGGCGGAACACGTCTGGATCGGGCAGGACCTGGTCGCCAGCAGTATTCTTGGTGTAAGACCTGCCGAATTTCAGGGAGCCGTTTTTCACGGTGATCCCTTGTCCTGGAGCACTCTGGCCGGCAATGGTCAGACTGCCTCCCTCAGCAGTGACGGAGCCGTTATTGCTCAGGTTGATCTCTCCGCTCTTGGCAAAGACGATGGTTCTGGGCAGGAGGCGCGTGGTGTTGTTGCCGTTCTCGTCCTTGATGAGTTTGCGGTTCTGCATGGCGTCTTTCAAAGTTCCGGGGCTGTTCGATGTGCCTGAAAGGTTGGTTACTTTGTAAACCTCTCCACCTCTTCCGCCCTGGGACCATTTGCCGAAGCCTTGGGCGCCGGGGAAGGCGGGCAGGCGCAGGCTGGTGAGGCGGAATTTGTCGATTTCAATTCGATGGCCTTGAGCGTCCTCTAAGAGCAAGCTGAAATCAAGGTTTCCATCAAACTCCTTACCGGCCGAGCCCGCGCTGAAGTCATACTTCATTCCTTTGTAAAGCATTGCCTCTATGCCGAACACAAAGGGTGCGTCCTCTGCGCGGCGGGTTTGCTCGTAGCCGACATGGTTGCCCGCATTCTCATTGATCCACTTGGTCAGGTCGATCGTACGGTCATCCACAACGTGATCGCCTCGGCAGTGACTTGCCCCTCCATAACCTGCTGCCCATTTCCCGAAATCACTACAAGCCGCAAGCTCGGGAGGGATTCATCGGAATTAGGATCTCCACCATGCAGCAGCTCCTCAAGGTCACCAAAACCGTCGTTGTCAGTGTCTTCGAACCAAGCAAAACCGAGTGAGCGCGATGTAGGCGAATTCAATCCCGCCAACCAGCGCCTCAGCCGCACCGGCACCTTGCAGGCCGAAGAACAACTCTTTGACTTGGCCAATGTTAACCAACTCGGTGTTTTTCGGAGAAATCTTGGCCTGACTGCTCCAAGGCGGCGTGATCGCGCTCCATTCTGGCACGAGATCAATGCGCACTTGATCGAGTCTGCGATAAAACATGTCACCCAACTCCCTTCATCTGCCCGGCGGTGACGACTTGGTAGTCGTCTGTCGCGGCTGTGGGTGTCTCCCAACTGGCAATCAATGCGTCCAGCTCATCCCCAGCCCCATCAGGCAACCGCTCTTCAAATTCTTGATAGGCAGCACGGGCAAAGTTTTTGAGCTGTCCCTGATTAATTGCAACAAAGTCGTCAGTGATCGTCCCGAGATCAAACACGCCACGACTGGTCCACCAGGACGGAATCACCTGCGCCAGCGTGGTGACGGCGATGACACTGAGTGTCAGAATGGAGAGGAAGGAACGCATGGGGAGACGTGTGTTCGTGTGCCGTTTTCGGTGCTCTGGCTTCGGATTTCCTTATGGGCTCAAGGTTGGCCTCCGGCTTGATATTGCCCCATGCTCAAGCCGCCGCCGGGGCGGATGCGGGGGACGCCGGGGATGTCTGCTAGGAAATTGCTTTTGAGGGTGGCGGGTCGGGTCGGGTTGGCCCTGGAAGTGGCGAGGGGACGGGGTGTGAGGGGGTCTGGGGGGAGAGAGGGGAGGAAGAATGACGAATTCCGAATGTGGAATGGACGAATGGAGGCCGCCTTGGGCCGTTTCACGCCTGATTTGGGGCGTTGGAGGATGGCTGAAGCGAGATCCATGACGGATTTTCAGCGCTCATGAGCGTAGCTTTCCTGCCCGCTGTACAAGATTTTTTTGGCAGCGGGTTTTTGTGGGGCGCTGCAGGCTGTTCGGCTCAGCCGGATTCAATCGGCATCGAGGACGAGGATGCGGCCATGAGTTTTGTTGGGGTGGCCGTGAGGATCGATTCTATGCCAAACACGAATGGCCCTCAAATGGCAGCCACTTGACACTCGCGGCCTGCTACAGGACAATGGAATCGTGAAACGCCTCCTCGCCGCCCTCGCCCTGCTGGCACTCGGCGCTTATGCCTGGGCACAAAACAGCGCGCCGGAAACCAGCGGTGAGGCGACCCACTTCGGCACCAAAGAAGGCAGCCTGCCTGAAGACCCGCGCCAATACGGGCGAGGCCACTTCACGGACTTTCCCACCTGGCCGCTGAGCAAGGCCCTGCCAAACGACGTCTTCACCTTCGCCCGGCTGCGTTTCAACTCCAGCTACGGCCGCTGGGGGCGGGGCGGCAAATGGATGACCGACTACCCGGATGCCGACCTCAATTTTTCGTATCGTTTGCAGCAACTGACGGCCATTCAGGTCAACCCCAAAGGCGTGGTGGTGGACATCAATGCCGAGCAACTACGGCACTACCCCTTCGTCTACATGATCGAGCCGGGGGACATCTTTCTCAACGACGACGAGGCCCGCATCCTGCGCGATTACTTGATGAACGGCGGCTTCATGATGGTGGACGACTTTTGGGGCCATGAGGAGTGGGACACCTTTCACATCGCACTGAAACAGATCTTCCCGGAACGCGAGGCGGAGGATCTCGAATTGAGCCACCCGATCTTCCACATGGTGTTTCCGCTCAAGGTCAAACCGCAGATTCCCAGCGTCGGCCACGCCATGGCTGGCCGCTCCCGGGGCATCACCCATGAGTGGAACAAAGAAGGCTCCGAGGAGGTCCACTACCGCGCTGTCTTCGATGACAAGCGGCGCATCATGGTGATGATTTGCCACAACACCGACCTCGGCGACGGCTGGGAGGAGGAGGGCACCGATCCGTGGTATTTTCGCGAGTTCTCCGAAAAGTATGCCTACCCACTCGGCATCAACATCCTGTTCTACGCCTTGACGCACTGAGCATCGTCCGGCAAATGCTGGCCACAGCCCTGTACCTGGCCTCGGTGAGGCCGGCTGCCCTGGCCGCTGTATCCACTCTCCCACCCACCGGGGTCACAGACCCCGGCTACAGCCCCCCCCTGGACAGGCCCTGAGCCGCGCGCTTGCATCCCCGGCCGGACGCGGCATGGTAAGGCATCTGCCGTCAGCATGCCATCTCTCACTGAGTTCCGCCGGTTTCTTCCCCTGTTTTTCCCTCTGGCCCTCGCGGCCCAGGAGCCGGAGATCGAAATCCGGCGCGCCATCGTGGTGGATGAACTTGATGTGATCCCGCAGTTTTTGCCGCCTGAAATCGATGCGCTGCCACGGACGCTGCCGCAGACCGTACAAACCACCTACACGCGCTGCGCGGTGCCTGGACCCGTCATTGCCATCACCTTCGACGACGGCCCGCATCCGGAGTATACCCCGCGGCTGCTGGACACGCTGAAGGAGCGTGAGATCAAAGCCACCTTTTTCATGGTGGGCCGCAACGCCGCGGCCTACCCCGCCATCGTCAAACGCATGGCCGATGAGGGCCATGAGGTGGCCAATCACACCTGGGCGCATCCACTGCTTACTTCCTATGGCAGCGAGGGCGTGGAGTCGCAACTGCGCCGCACCCATGACGCCATCCTCAATGCCAGCGGCGTGGCGCCTTTGCTTTATCGGCCGCCTTACGGCGCGGCCCGTCTCACCCAGCGCCGCTCGATCCAGGAAACCTTCGGCTATCCCACGATTCTGTGGGATGTCGATCCGCTCGACTGGCAGCCGCCGCGCTCCGTCAAAAAAGTCTATGACCGCGTGCTAGCCGCGACCAAGCCGGGCTCCATCGTTCTGCTGCACGATATTCATGAAACCACGGTGAATGCCATGCCCGCAACCCTGGACGTTTTCATCGCACGCGGTTATCAAATGGTGACGGTGACGCAGTTGATCCAGTTGGAGTCCCAACAGCCCGCGCCCGCTCCTGTGGTGGCTGAGCCTGCTCTTCTTCCCGTTCCAGAAGCGGCTGCGGCGGCGCTGCCAAACATTGCTCTGGAGCCGGCCACAACTCCGGGAGGCTGCCCCGTCGAGGAACCCACCGCCCCCGAGTGAGCCAAAAAATGCGCTCGATCATCGGCATCGACCTGGGTGGAACACAGATCAAAGCCGGTCTGATCGATGCTGCCAGCGGTGAGGTGGCAACGCGTTTGATGGTGCCCACCCGCGATGGCGAAACTGAGCCGGATGGCTTGCCTGCCTTCGCCAGCGCGGTCCGCGAGGTCATTGCCGAGTTGGAGGCTCAGGCGGGAACCAATGATCTGCCCGTGGGGCTCGCCGCGCCAGGTCTGGCCGATCCGGACGGCTCCTGCATCCGCTGGATGCCCGGTCGAATGCACGGCATCGAAGGCCTCCACTGGGGAAAGCTGCTGAATCGCCCGGTGCGCGTGCTCAATGATGCCCAAGCTGCCCTGCTTGGAGAGGTCTGGGTTGGCGCCGGCCAAGGCTGCAACGATGTCATCATGCTCACCCTCGGCACCGGCGTCGGCGGCGCGGTGTTTGCCGCCGGCAAGCTCATCACAGGCCGCATGGGCCGCGCCGGTCACCTCGGCCATGTTTCTGTCTCGGCCGAGGGCGCGCGCGATGCCTTCAACACGCCCGGCAGCCTGGAGCAGGCCATTGGGAATCTCAGCATTGCAGAACGGACAAAGGGTCGATTTTCAACCACTCTCGAGCTCATCGCGGCGGCAAAGGAAGGCGACGCCACTGCACTCGTGTATTGGGAGCGCTCCGTGCGTGTGCTCGCTGTGGCGCTCGCCTCGCTCATCAATGCGTTCGATCCGCAGCGCGTGATTATCGGCGGCGGCATCACCAGCGGAGCGGGCGACCTTTTGTTTGAACCGCTGCGCCGTTTTATGGATGACTACGAATGGCGTCCGGACGGCAGCGCGACGCCGGTGCTGGCCGCCGCGGCGGGGGAATGGGCGGGCGCGATTGGCGCCGCCTGGAAGCTCTAGGGCGTGTTAACATAAAGCAATTTGGCCGTAAACCGGGTCTTTTTGGCGCAAAATTTCGGCTCTCGGCGGCGAGAATCTCGATTCACTTCGCCTCAGCCTGCATTTTGCGCTCAAAAATCCCGCGCTTTCCGCCTCAAAGCCTTTATGTTAACACGCCCTTAGCAGAGCAGTTGTGCGCCATCCCTGGCCGGGCTATGCGATGTGCATGATCGACCTTCCCAGCCCCGGCGAGCGCTACCTCAATGCGACCGAGAATCTCGTCACGCGCGCTCGCGCGCAAATGCCCGCCATTCAACAAGCGGCTGACTGGTTTGCCGAGGCGATTTTAGCCGGCCGGATGGTGCACCTTTTTGGTTCCGGGCACAGCCGCATTCTGGTGGAGGAAATGTGGCCGCGTTACGGCTCCTTTCCCGGGTTCAATCCGATTGTCGAGCTGTCGCTGACCTTTCACAATCATGTGGTGGGCTCCAATGGCCAGCGCCAGGCGATGTTTTTGGAAAACGTCAGCGGCCTGGCGGCGCGCATCCTGCGCAATTTCGATATCGGGCCGCCCGACGCCGCGCTGATTGCCAGCTCCAGCGGCTGCAACGTGGTGCCGGTGGAGATGGCGGAGCTTCTGCGCGCCCGCGGGGTGCGGGTGGTGGCCCTGGTCAGTTTGGCCCACGCGGAAGCCAGCACCCCGCGTCATCCAGGCGGCAAAAAGCTGATGGACTGCGCGGATTTGGTGCTCGACACCGGCGCGCCGGCGGGCGATGCGATGGTCAGCATCGAGGGCCTTGAAACGCCAGTCGCTCCGGGTTCGACGGTTGGCGGCTGCCTCCTCATCAACGCGGTGAAAGCCGAGGTGGCCGAGCGGCTGACACGCGCCGGGCATCCCCCCAAAGTCCTGACCGCGGCCGCGGTCGCCGGTGCGGAAAAAGCCACTGCCTTGTTTGAGGCGGCTTACGACGAGCATGCGCGGCGCTTGGCTGGTTATTACGCCAACTTGGGCCTCGGCACGTGACGCAAACAACCCCGGCGGTCTGAACAGACCAGCCGGGGTTGGGCTTCCCTGGGCTATGCGGTTCTTCGGGAAAAATCAGAAGTATTTGCGTTTGAACATGTCGTAGCGCAATCCGGCCATCTTGGTCTTGATCTGCTTGAGCTGGTAGTCGTAGCGGCGCATTTCTTCGGCGCGGTAGGGTTCGTTGACCTCGATGAGCGCGATCTGCTCGCGCAGGTGCTCGATCGCCGATCCCAGCTCTTTGAGCTTCTTCGTATCCTCATCGGTGCCGCGGGACTCATCCACCGTTTGCTCAAGGATGTTGAACTCGCGCTCCATGTAGGCCACGGCGTTTGGCACCGCGTCCGCGCCGCCGAGCAGCATGCCGTTCTCCTGGTCAACACGCGGCGTGCTGGGCATGAGCGGATCCGGCTTGCGCGGCAGCACCGCCTGCGGCTCGTCCGGCAGACCGCCGTCGCGCGCGTCGATCAGCGTCGGGGTGATGAAGAGGAGCAGGTTTTTCTGATTGCGGCCGCGCGTCTTGTACTTGAAGGCGTAACCGAGAATGGGGATCTTGCTGAGAAAGGGAATGCCGGTCTCGCCCTCGCGTTCGCGCGCCTCATTCAACCCGCCAACGGCGACCGTGTAGCCGGAATTCACCTCCACCGGAGCGCTGTAAACGCGGGATGAGGCGATCGGATAAGGGTTACCGGAGATGATTTCAGTGCCAATGATGGTGGAGACCGTGATCGCCATGTTGAGGTAGACTTTTTCGTTCTCCATCTTTTTGGGCAGGATGTTGAGGACCGTGCCGATGGGCAGGTACTCGATGGCGTTGGTCGTCGTGGCGCCGGTGCCGAGCGTGGCGGAGGAGGAAGCCGCGAGCACCGGCTGATTGACGACGCTGCGGATCTGCACCTCGCGGTTGTTCAAGGTCACCATGCGCGGGTAGGAGGTCGTGGTGGTCGTTTCGTCACGCAGCAGAGCGCGCAGCTTCACGTTCACATCCTGCGCGCTGAGCAGGCTGAACTGCGGCCATTGCAGCGTGTTGGCCACATCATTGAGATCCACTGAGGACAGCAGCGGCGCCAAGTCGGTTCGGAAACCACCGCTGGTGGGCTGCAGTTCCTGCTCCACGCGATTGTACGTAGTCCCGTCTGGGCCTTGCTCCGGCGTGATTTCCGTGACCTGGCGGAAAGTGCCATTTTCGAAGGTGCCCGTCCAATCCACCCCAAACTCGCGCCGGGGATCACGGGCGGTTTCCAAAAACTTCACTTCAATGGCGATCATCGGCTGCACTTTGTCCGCTGCCTCAAGGTAACCCTGCACCCAGAGGTGCTGGAGCCGTGTGGCGACCACATAAAGCGTGTTCGAATCCGACATCCAGATGACTTTGGGGCGGCGCCACATGCTCAGTTCATTGGAGTTGGAAGCCATGGCGGCGTCATTGGGATTCTGTTGTCCCCCAGCGCCGGCAGCGCCCATGCCTCCCATGCCGCCCATCATGCCCCCCATTCCACCACCCATGCCGGTGGCGTTCATTTCCATTTCCTCAGGGGGCAGATCGAGAATGGAGCGAATGGCATTGATGATCTCGCTGCGTTGCACCGCAAACGAATCGGTAGGGCCTTGCAGGCTGAGACCACTTGCCGCCGAGCTTCCCGAGCCGCCTGCGCCGCCGCTGGAGCCGCCAAAGAAGTTCGTCCCCGTGATCTTCTCCACCCGCTCCAGGGCGTTGTGCCGCACCTCGTAAGATTGGCCGATCAATTCGCGGTCGTCAGCAGGACGGATGTACCAGATGTCGTTGTCAGGAATAATCGCCAGGCCGTTGGCTTTGCAGAGGGTTTCCAGCACCTTGAACGGGCTGGCTTTGATCGAGAACGTAACCAACTGCTCGTTTTCTTTGTTCGCCGACGGCAGCGAAAGGAAAGAGACACCGGCATCAGTCGCCAGGAAACGCAGCACATCAGCGAGCACCGCGTTGGTGAAATCATACTGCATCGCCTCAGCATTGCGCAAGCGAGTCAGGGTACCCTCGTACTCGGCCGGAAGACTCCGAAGAACTTGACCGGAGCTGGGTGTTCCGGAGCAAAGCAATGCGACCAGAAAGGAGGCAGCGGAAGAGCGGGAGAAAGGATGAAAATGCATAGCGTAGCCGGTAAGTGTGAAAAATATAATAAATCTGGTAAATTAAATCAACTGAAAAATATAAAAAAACTGAAATATCAGGGCTTCCCATTAAAAAACCATTCTTGGATTTCTCCGATTTCCTCTCCATCCGCCTTTCACGCTCCCCTCACCGCCGTTGCTTCCCTAGAAACACCAGGCAACTTCTCCTTCGGACCTTTTCTGTAGTGGCGAGCCTGGTCCTCGTCTCCTTCTCAGTGGGCCAGGGTTGCAAAAGGCTGAGCGGAACCTCTAGCCAAAGGAGAAAGAAAAGGATTTGTAATAATTAGAAAAATAAAAATAATTTTTGTTGATTCCATAAATAATAGAAATTACAATAATTGTATCTGTTCTGCCGTGAACGCTCCCCGCTTTACCCACTTCTTGCCCCGTGCTTTCAGCTTGGTGGAGTTGATCCTGACGATCACTCTCCTCGGTGTGCTGGCGAGCGTGTTTGTGGTCCGGACCGGCTCGCAAGCCGTGTCCGTGGAGTCCATCAAGCTCACGGCGGACGTGCGGCAGCTGAATCAGATGGTGAACCTTTACAAGGCTGACGGCGGAGACTTGAAAAGCCTCTCCCGCGTGCCGGACGTGCTGGCCAAGCTGAAGAGCTTCCGCAATGACAGCTCTTTGAAAAGCCACACTGGCGCAGCTTCGGGGCAGTTGCTTGATGGCCGCGTCGGGGCAGAACTCGGTTCAGGCCAGAGCGGCCGCCCGCGCGCTGTGTGGAGTCCCAGCCGGCAACGATTCGAAGTCGCTACGGACAATCGCGAAGGCGCTTTCTCGTTTGATTTTGATCCCGCCCGCTCAGGCGAAGCAGGCCAGGTGGACCAGAGGCCTGACCCGATCGTCAAATACGATGGCCGCGCTGGTCCGAGCTGGATTTGGGGTTCTCCCGCCGCTGACACTTCCATCACCCACACTAGGCCGACCAGCACAGGCGGGACGGGAGAGACCAGCAGATTCAATCCCAATCAATCCAAAACGCCGGACCCTGGCGATGGCAGTGGCGGTTCCGGAGGCCCTGGAGGCGGGGGCGATGATGGAGGTGACGAACCGGCCGATCCCCCGCCCGCAGCCAAGCTGCCCACGCCGAACGGCATTCCTCCTGGCGGCACGTACGCCTACAGCAGCTTTCCGAACTCCGTCACACTGACCGCGAACGGCGCGCCTGCCGGAGACTCGGTCCTGGAGTATCGTGTCAACGGCGGCGACTGGCAAATTCACAGCGGCGGCGCCATCAGCATCAGTCCACAAGACAAAGTGGAGGCGCGTAACGTGCCGGCCGCGGGAGTCACCGCCTACACCGCGAGCGATGTCTCCCCCAACGAATACTACCGCTTGGTGGCCGCATTCTCCGGCGGCCTTGATTCTGCCACTTGGAACAATGCCGCAGGCGGCTCCGGCATGGTTTCCCAAATCACCTCGCCCTCCGCCGGGACCGTCACTTTCACGCACGGCAGCACTCAGATCGACTTGGGCAACGGTGAGGTTTTCGAGACCGGCGTGGCCAATTCGTTGACCTTCAACCGCGGCGAGTTCAACGGCGTCCAGCCCAACACCTGGTTCACCGCCGGCACCGTCAGCCTGCTCAACGGTGAAATCTTCAACAATTCCGACGCGCGCTCAGTGACCTTGCAGTTGAACTTCAATCTGACGGATCCGCCCTCGCAAAGTGGCAGTGCGCAGGTCGTTCTGGACTTGGTCAACACCGCGAACGGGGCTGATCGGATGTCCAGCGCCGACATCGTGCGCCTGGCAAATCCCAATACCGACTTCACCATGACCATCGGCGGCGTGGACTACCGCTTGGAAGTGCGCTGGCTGAGCACCGACCCGTCGTCGGGTGTGGTGCAAAGCAATGGCAGAGACTTTCTGGTCTTCGAGGGCGCCACCGCCAGCGGACGGCTGCAGGCGCGATTCGTCAGCAATTGAACCCACGCCCAATCACCGAACACCCACTCCCGACATGGAAGACATCCACGAGCGCAGCCAGCTAGGAAACCGGATCCTGCATCTGTCAAAGGATTCAGGCGTGAGCGACTTTTACATCACCCCCTGGGAACCGCTTACTTACCGGCGCAATGGCAAGCTGTTCTTCGACTCCTTCGTCTACCAGCCCGAACGCCCGCTGGAGTTTCAACCGGGCTGCATCGACTACGCGCTCAGCCTTGGCAACCGGCGCTATCGTGTGAACCGGATGGTGACGCGCGGGCGCCCGCGGTGGGTCATGCGCCTGCTGCCGGAGAACATCCCAGACATCACCGGCCTGATGGTGCCTCCAGCAGCGCTCAAAGCCTTCCTGGAGGCCAAAAACGGGCTATTCCTGGTCTGCGGTGCCACCGGATCTGGTAAATCGACAACCATCGCCTCCATGATCCTCGAACGCGCCAAGCGCCGCCAGGAACACGTGCTGACCTTCGAAGACCCCATCGAATACCTTTATCCCGCCGGCCTGCCCTCCCTCGTGTCCCAACGCGAGATCGGCTCCGACGAAATCGATTTCGGCAAGTCCCTGCGGGCCGCTTTGCGCCAGGCGCCTGACGTGATTCTCGTGGGCGAAATTCGCGACGGCGAGACCGCCGAGATCGCCCTGCAAGCCGCCGAAACCGGCCACGTCGTGGTCGCCACGCTGCACACCTCCTCCGCCGCTCAGACGGTCACGCGCTACCTCAAACTCGTCCCCTCCGAGCGGATGGAGAACGCGACCCTGTCCTTCGCCGATTCGTTCCGGGGTATTTTGTGCCAGCGCCTGCTTTTTGATGAGAACCGCGGCCGGCGCTTCCCCATTCACGAGCTTCTCCTGCCTTACGATTCGGTCTGCGGCATGATTCGCCGCGGTGAGTTCAAAAACCTCGAACAGGAGCTGGAGGCCGGCTTCACCCGCGGGATGGTCAGTTTCGAACGCTGCCTCTCCATGCGTCTTGCTGACGGCTGGAAACCGGCCGCGGCGCGCAAGACCGGGTTCCAGGAACATGAGGTGTACGATTTCCTATCCAAAGAAAACCTGACTGCCGTTTATGCTGCTTGAAGACATCAAAAGTGTGTTGACCTTCGCCGCTTTTCGTCCGGATGTGGACGATGCGGACATCGCCTGGGCAAAGCGTTTCGAAGGTCGAAAGTCCCTGCTCCTCAACATCAGCCGCGGGCAAACCAGCTGGCGCGCTGTGGACAAAAAGGGCCGCCTGGAAGAAGGCGGCTCCCAGGAGGGCGAGTTTGCCGACGTTGCCGCCCAGCGCGGTGAAGAATGGCGCGGCATGACCGACGGCGGCTGGTGCGCCCTTTCCATCAATCACCGCTTCATCATCAGCCTGGAGAGCAACATGATGCGCGGCGAAAACTGCGTTTCTCTCCTGCGCAGCAATCCGCGCGCGGTGCTGGGTCCAAAATACGATCGTGGCAAACGCTACGCCATCTGCCACCACCCCGAAGCCGCCACCTCCATGCTGCTCGCCGTCGAGGAGTCCATGGTGAAAGTCACCGAGGACATCCTCAAAACGGTGGGCATGCGGCCTGCTCGTGTGTGCTGTGGCTTGTTCGCCCTGATGGAGCGCACCATCCTCTCCCTGGGTGAGGGGCAGCGCGGCGGCACGCCCTCTTCGTTTGTCCTCATCAGCGCCAGCGAGGGCTCGATTTCAGCGCTGTGCCAGCAAGACGGGCAGTGGCGCGATTTCCGCTGCCGTTCGGGCCTGGGCTTGGATGCGGTGGAAACCACCGTGCAAATCGTCAGCCCGCTGGTGGCGAAAGCTCCCCCTGGCACACCGGTGTTTTTCGTCTCGGATGGGTTGGACGAGAAATTCCGCATCGAAGTCATGCAGCACCTCGAAAAGGTTGGCGCGCGTGACCTTACCCAGCCTGACCTGCTTTGGCAAATCCTCAGCACGCACTGAGCGGCGCCCCAACCATTCAACCCAGACAACGATCATGAGCGACTACCTTTGCCACGATTTCAAATCTCCCCGTGCCGATGCCTCGCGCCGGCTGCCGAACACCTTTCGCTTCATCCCCCTCGCATTCTACGCCATGGCCGTTGGCGGCTGTTATTTTGTGACCATGGACACCTTAAAGCTCAGGCAGGCCGGGAACGAGCGCGTGGCCGCTGAACAGACCAAAAAGGAGCACGAAGAGGCCAAGGACAAACTTGAGTCTGAACTTCGGGACATCCAGGAGGAGGTCGCCAAGGCAAAAGTCGTGGCCAAATGGGTTGAGGGGACGCGTGTCCTGCAACCCATCTGCGTGCAGGCTGCGCGCGCGGTGAGCGGCCAGGTTCGAATTGCCGAACTCTCCCTTGCCCGCAACACGGAGTTGCCGGCCCAGATCGATGTCGCCCTGCGTTTGACCGGCGCAGACCCGGGCCACGTTGCCGAAGTGGAGACTGCTTTCACCAAGCTAAATTACCGGCCGTACTCCCCCCAACAAGCGCGGTCCCAGGACATCATCGACTACCGCTCAACCCTGGTTTTTGTCAACGAATGACCCCCGAGTCGCCCTTATGAACGGAAAACAATTAGCCTGCATTGTGCTGCTGATGATCGTGGGAGCCATCACCTACGGGGCTCAAATCGTCCATCGCAAGGCCGAAGCCGTGGTGGCTGAGGCTGAGGCCACTAAAATGGACGCCGAGAATGCCGCGAGTGCCACCAAGATCGCCGACACCAAACTAACCACTGAGAAACACAACGCGCAGAACCTGCAGCGTTTCCTGGCGGCCTGGACACCGCAGATCCAGAAGCTCGCCTCCCGCCAGGAGGTGGAGGGCGCCATCCAGTCCAACACCCGTGAAAAAGGTGTGTTCGTGGTCAACCAGCGTTTCGAGGAAAAAACCAACTCAGGCCAGCGCATGATGCCGCGCAGCATTCTGGCCACCCTCGAAGTCGAGGACGAATACCCAAAAGTCATGAACTGGCTTGGCGAGATGGAAAAGAAGGTCCCGCTGGCCCGGGTCACCACCTGCCGGATATCCTCCGCCGCCACGGGACGGCAGATTCACCTGGAGGTGGCGCTCGAAGTGCCGCTCATCGACCTCGATGTCAATCCGCTGGGGGTGACCGCGAAGAAAGGCAAATAAACCGCGCGGAGGAGCATCATGATGATCAAACTGACACACAGCATTCCACGGTCTGCCGCTTGGCTCATCCTGCTCACGGCAGCCATGCAGCCTTTTGGCTTTGCGCAGGAGGAGGCGTCCGCAGATGGCACGGGAATGGTGGACTATCAAATGATCCTGCCGGAGGAGAAAGAGCCCGAGCTGGTGGAGCCCGGGGAGGAGAATCCTTTTGTGGCCCCGGCAGATTCGACCGCAAAGGAGGAGGCGGGAAGCAGCGAAGAAAATACCGTGAAAGAACGCCTGCTGTCCATGCAAGTGGTTGGCTTCTCCCAACGGCCCGGCGGCTGCCGCGTCCAGTTGGGAGACCTCACCCTTGAGGAAAACATGATTGTTCCCGCCTTTCTGCCGGACCAGTCCGTACAACTGCGAGTTAACAGCATCACCGAAAGTGAGATTGAGTTTGTCTGGTTGGAAAAGCAGCGCACAGGCCTGCCGCCGCGCACCTTGCTGCTGCCGGTTCGAATCAAGCCCGTGGTGAGGCAGATGCTGCCCGGCCAGCGTGGCAAGGTGGGGGATCTGGCCTTCGGGGTGCATGCAGAGACGCTCCTCAAAGCCGCCAACGCCATCAAGGAGGCAGCAGCCAAGCGGGTGGAGGACGAAGCCCGGCAAGAAACGGCGGCCGAAACGGCAACGCTCCAACCCGCAGCCCCCGCCCGGCCCAAAAGCGCCTCGGAAGCAGTGCTTGACATGTTCTTCAACCAAGGTGGCAGCCTGCCTTCTCCGCGATGAAACCAAGGCGCCGGCATGCGGGCTTTTCCATGATCGAGATGCTGGTGGTTCTGGCGCTCGGCAGCGTCATCCTTGGCGGCGTCATGGTGGCCTACGGCACGCTGGTTAGCAGCCGCGCCAGCGTGGCGGAGACGATGGATGCGGCGCTGCCGCCCGCGCTGGCCGAGGATTTTTTCGGCAGCGGAGCCAGCGCCGTCCGCACCATCCCGCTGGCCCCCAGCTACGGCGCCCTGGCCCAAGCGGAGAAGCTGCGGGAAACTTTTCACGCGGATGTTCTCGGCGCGGCGGGGGTGTTCTGCCTGCACCGCCGCAGCAGCCGCATCACCAACCCGTTCCGCCGCACCTGGTTCCCTTACAACGCGGCTGCGGACGGCCCCTTGGAGCACCCGCGTGACTTTTACGATTTCCTGGTGCGCAAGGACCCGCTGGCAGCCACCGTCTTCGAAATCCCCGCCAACCCCGGCAACAACAACCTGTCCCCCGCCCCGCATGCCAGCATGTACCTCACCGGCTTCAGCGCCGATGGCACCCGGCTCAGCATCGTCGCCATCTATGAAGTGGACGTGATTCGATTTGACAAGCAGAACGTCAAACCCTGGGGATTGTATGCCTCTGTCCGCCGCTACACACATGATTCGCTGGACCCCGTTTCACAACACAGCGTCCTGGCAGGCGGCTACGAAGTCTTCTTCCCTCCCTCAGTGCTGAGGCCGGTGCTGGTCAGCCACTTCGCCTCTGACGATTTCCGGCCCGTCTTCGTGTACTTCGAACGCGCCGTGCGCAGATCGGTGGTCGAGGATCATCCGCAGGGCGGACATCGTTTCAAAGTGGCGGCCGAACGCCCCTTCTACTTTTTCTGGTGGCCTGATCCAGGCATGCCCAACCTCGCCACCGAAGGCAATGGAAGGGTCCAACCGCAGTTGGCCCGCAAGGCTTACAATGACATGATAGGACGTACTTCGTTCATGTTCACCGTGCCCATGTTCCCGGCGCTTTGATGCTACAAAATGAGACCACCTGATCCAGCTTTCCACCGGCAAAACCGAGGCCAGCGCGGCGCCCTCATGGCAGCGGCACTGATGCTCATGGTGGCCGCGGGCCTGGTGCTCTCGAGCTGGGTCACGGTGATGGCGGCCCGGGCAGCCCAGGTCAGCAACCTCGAAACCACGATCCACCGCCGCCAATCCCTGCTCAACACCCACGCGATCAGCCGCCAAGCGCTGCTGCAACATCGCTACGCCGCCGATGCCAGCCACTCCGGGCTTTGGGAGGCGTCTCTATCTGCTCCGAACAACGTTCTCTGGGGCGGCGCGGCAACGTCAGCGGGCTGGACGGGCAATGTGTTCGGTTCCAACAAGGATGCCGCCAGCAGCAACACACTTTACCCCTTCAATGCCTCCGGCTTGGCCCGCGGCGACGCCTTCTTCACCACCGAGGAATTGACCAGCTCCACCGCCGTCTGGAACAGCCAGGACTACGTGCGCAGCTTCGGCTTTGTGAAGATGAACTGCCCGCCACTGCGCGGTGACTTGTTTACGGTTTTCAAAAAGTCTCCCGGGCACAACACGGACAAAGAGCTAGACATACATAGGAGCGTCCCCGGAAGCACTGGTCACTTCGGCAGCTGGGTGGTGGAGGGACGCATGGTCATCAAAGATATTCCTTCCCTCTTCACGCCCTCCACGCAAAGCCCGTTGCAGATTCCAGCGCGAGTGCGCAGTCTTTACATTCCAGAGGAAAACGCCAACCATACTATCGTCGCCACCTCCTCCACCGGAGCGCGCATGCCGCCATCCAATCTCGCCGGCATTCCAATGACTGTCGGCACGGTGAACGACGCGGACATGTGGAGCGACCGGCTCGATGTGGTCCGCAATCCGGACAATCCAGAAAATTCCCTCTGGCACTTCATGGAGCGCGAGCAGGCCGCCGGACACGCCAGTTACGTAACCGTGGATTCCGCCAATTTTAACATGGGAGTCACCGATCCGCCGCTGTGGATTGAACGCCAAATTTATCCAGATCCGGGTCGTGTTCCCAAACCGGGGGAGACTGTTGGAATCACTTATCCAAGTGCGAATTCAGAGTTGGTGACTACAGGTAACGGCACGTGGAATGTTCTGTTCATTAAAATGGATCATCCAAATTTGCCGCACATTCGAATCACGGCTGACTATTCATTTAATACTGGCATTCACCAGCTTGTACTGCGTGGACAAGCCCCTCTGTCGGCCGCATACACCAATGCGAGTCTCTTACCCCCGGTGATTATTCTGACAGATAATGCGACAAGCAACGCGCTAGCCGGAGTCAGGGACATTCGATTCGAACACATGAACAATCGTCGATGGATTCTCGGTGTTAAAACAATTAGCTCGATGATTGAAGATAACCTGGAACTAAATTGGGAAGGAAATCCAGTTCTGGAAGCAGGTAAAAACGTGCACGTATGGCGCTGCATTTTGATCAATGAGTGTCGTGAAGTTTATTTGAATTTACGTTTCAATCAAAACGTCCGCTTCGTCGGCGGCGTCATGACGAATTGGATTTTTAAACGGCGCCGGTCCGCATCGGGCTATCCGCGCAACGAGGCGGTGGATGGATTGGTCTTTAGCCTGGACGACGACCCGGAACCAGCGGGCGCGCTCGGGCCGAAATTCAGCAGCCTGCTGCCACGCGACGCCTGGCTTGAGACCTACTTCAACCTTCCCGATCAACTGGGTCTCGTGCCAGCACCACCATGAAGATTCGAACCCTCCACCATCTTCACCGCGCTTACACCATGATCGAGGTGCTGGCGGCCGGCGCTGTCGTCGCAGTCGCTGTCGGCGCCGCAGCCAGTCTCTCTGCCTCCATCAGCTTGCAAGAGGAGCATGCGCGCCGCGTCGCCGTGGTGCGCAATTTGCAGGAGAACATGGCGCGCTTGTGGCAATTGGGAATGAACCCGAAAACGATTGGCGACATTCTGCCTCTCGACCTCGTCACCGCAAATTCCCCCCTTCAAACAGTCCTGTTTGATTATCCTGCGATTGTCGAGACGGGTGAGGCCACCGTCGGCTCAACGGCCCACCCGGTCACGGTTCAAACCGCGCTCTGCCGCGCCACGGTCAACATCGGGATCAACGCCTCCGCCAAGGAGCAAGGCGCTTACTTTGAGATGATGGTCTGCCGCCCGTCCATCAAATGACCTTCCAACCCGTTCCCACGCCATGCTGAAAAAAGTCAAGGTCACCAATGTCAACACCGGCCGCACCACCATCACTTTGGTGGACACCGACAGCCATGAAAAGGCGCTGATCGGTTCCGGTGTCGCTTCCAACGAAACTGCCTCTATTGAGGACATCGTCGGTGTCGATGAAACGATTCACCGGCTGACGAGCACCAAAGGCGGTGTCGATGACCGCGCCCAGCTTTTCTCCGGCCTCGGCCGCTGCCTTGAGCGCAACATCAGCATGACCAAAAGCCTGACCCTCCAGGTCAACCGGATGAAATCCGCCCGCTACAAGGGCGTGATCGCCGAGCTGATCTCCGCCATTTCCTCGGGCGAAAAGCTCAGCGATTGCATGGCCAAGCATCCCGACGTTTTTCCAGATGACATCCTGTCGCTGATCATTGCCGGCGAGGAAGCCGGTCAATTGTCGCGTGTGTGCAAGCGCATCGGCACAGCCCAGAAAAAGTCGTCGAAAATCATCAAAAAACTGAAGAACGGCATGATCTACCCGGCCGTGGTCGTCGTGCTGGCAGTCGGCGTCATCATCGCCATGAGCTTCACGCTGGTGCCGGCCATGAGCAAACTTTTCGAGCAGTTTGGCAAAGACCTGCCCTTTGGAACCAAGCTGCTCATCTGGCTCTCCAAATTGCTGCTCGAACAACCTTACATGGCAGCCGCGCCGTTCTTTGGCCTCTATGTCTTGTTCCAAAACTTCGGCAAAATCACCGCGATTCCCACAGTGCAGGATATCATTCTCAAGCTGCCTATCGTTGGCAATCTCACCCGCAAATCCGCCGCGGCTGTCAGTTTCCGCACCATGGCGATGCTGGTGGATTCCAATGTGCGCTTGTCGAGCGCGCTTGAGATCACCGCGCGTGCCTCCTGGCATCACCACTACAGGGAGTTTTTCAGCCGGTTGCGCGACCACATCTCCATCGGCCGAAACCTGCATGAAGCCTTCCTGATGGAATCGCACTGGCTTGGGCCCGACGCGCGCAGCATTTGCGGGATGATCGAACTGGCCTCCGAAACCGGCACGGGAACGGAGATGCTCTCTGAAATCGCTGACGATTACGAGGAAGAGCTGGAGAACCTGGCCGGTCAAATGGACAAGATCATCGAGCCCCTCACCATGATGATTCTCGGTGTGCTGGTCGGCTTTTTGATCTATGCCATCTACGGTCCCATTTTCAGCCTGGGCGACACCGTCCTCGGCAAGAAGGGCTAATTGCTGTCAGCCCTCCGGATCCGTCATCGTGGATGTCTGCGCCAGCACCTCGCGAAACGAGCGATGTCTGAGCAAGCCGAATTCATCGCGCCGATACAGCCTCGCCTTTGAAACGGCGGGGCTGCCGACGCCGCAGAAGAAGCGCGCCACTTGGCGGGCGCCGCGCAGGGCGGCATGACGTTCGCGCAGCATTGCCTGAATGGCTGCCATTTCGCCGTCACTCCATTCCGCAGCCGCGGCTTTCGGCAAGCGGCGCTTCCTTCCGGCATTCAGGCAGCTTTCGCAGCGCCCGCAGGAAGCGGCGGAGTGCTCGCCGAAATGCCTCAGCAAACCACGCGTTAGGCACCCGGAAGTCGTCGCCAAACTTCGGACTTGGTCGAGCCGCTCCAGAGCATGGCGCTCCTGCTCCGCAAAGACCCCGGCCATGTCGTTGGCCATCGCAACTGGGTCGGCTCGTTTCGCTTTCGCAGACAAGCGGTAACACCTGCGCGCTCCAGACAATCGCAGTTCGATTTCTCCGGCCTCATTGAGGCCTTGCAGCAACTGCTGAGCTGCGGCGAGTTTCGCGCCCGTTTCATTCTCCAGCCGGATCCAACGCGCATTCGGTGCTCGATTTGAGAGCCACCCCTGCAACATCGCTTGCTCGGCTGGACTGCGGCCAGTCAAAATCCTTCCTTCCGGCTGCAGCAGCCTGAATTGCAGCACACCGTGATACGAACCTGCCGGCGCGAGGATGCCCGCCAGTTCAAGACGTGCCAACACCGTCTCAATCGCCTCGGTTCGCAGATCCGTCGCAATCGACAGTTCATGGATTGAGATATCCAAACGCGGCCCCTGCCGCAGCAAATGATCCACCAAGTGCCGGAGCGCGCGAGGCGCCGGCGATCCCCCTGACACCAGGCTCTCGAGCTCGACGAAGTCCTCTTCGCTGCAAAGCAGCTCGCACACGGCGGGCATGCCATCCCGCCCGGCCCGCCCGGTTTCCTGCTGATAATTTTCGAGCGACTTCGGCGCGTTAAAGTGGAAAACGGCGCGAATGTCCGCCTTGTCGATGCCCATGCCAAAAGCCAGCGTCGCCACCACAACCTCCGCAGTTCCATTCATGAACGCGCGTTGTGCGTCCTCCCGGTCTGCTGCTGTCATGCCCGCGTGATAAGCGCGCGCCTTTAAGCCAGCCCGTTGCAAGGCCGTGGCCACAGCTTCCGCTGTCTGCTGCCGGGTGACGTAAACAATCGATGGCTTCGCCAACTCATGCAGACGCTGCCGCAGCAGCGGCAATCGATCACGCACGGCGCAAGGCGTGACGCGCAGGCTCAAATTGGACCGCTCATACGATGTTTGAATCTGATCCTGCCTGGCGATGCGGAACAGCTTGCGGATGTCACGCGCCACCTGGGGTGTTGCTGTCGCCGTCAATGCCAGCACCCTGCTCGCCTTGAGCTTTTTCGCCACCTTCCCCAGGCTCAGATAGTCCGGGCGAAACTGATGCCCCCACTCTGAAATGCAGTGTGCTTCATCGATTGCCAGCAACGCCGGTGGCTGGCGCATCAGGCAATCCAGCAAATCCGCGCGCGCCAGGCTTTCGGGAGCGCAATAAAGCAGCTTCAATTCTCCATCGCGCAGCCGTTCAAACACGCGTGCGGCTTCTTTTTCATCCAGACTGGAATCGAGCCGCGCTGCTGGGATGCCCCGAGCGCGCAACTGCTCCACCTGGTCACGCATCAAAGCGATCAACGGGCTTACCACCAGAGTCAAGCCGTCGAGCAGCAGCGCCGGCAACTGATAGCAGAGCGATTTGCCGCCCCCAGTCGGCAGCAGCGCCAAAGTCGCTCTGCCTTCGAGCAGCCGGCTGATCACAGCCTCCTGGCCTTCGCGCAAAGACTCGAAACCGAAATGGCGGCGCAAGGCCGCGCGCAACTCTCCACTCATCCGCGTGCTCAGTCCTCCATCAGACGCACCGCCAGTTTGCGAATGAGGTGCCGCTCGCTCATTGCGCTGGCGCGGTCATAAGACTCCTCCAGATTGCGCAGCGTGCGCAACAGGATGGCGTCCGTGCTGGCGGGGTCGCGAATGATTTCATCCATGCCGGGATTGGCCGCCGGATGGTGACGCGCGACGTCGCTGGCCAGCATGAAGCGGCCGCGATTGAAGCAATCCACCAAATAAAGCCGCTGCTCCGTCACCACGCGGGCCAGGAAATGGCCGGGAAAGTTGCACCCCTCGATCTGCAAGCCGAAACGATGACCCATGAGGCGGTAGAGGCAGCAAAGGCTGATGGGATTGCCCAAGCCGCTGTCCAGCACCCAGAACAGGTTGCTGTTTTGATGAGCGTAATAGTCCTTGCTGTTGCCGCGAAAACGCACGGGATCACCGCGTTTGCCAAAAAGCCATTCCGCCAGTTCGCGCGCGTCCATCTTGCCGCCATCGCGAAAGGCTTCCTCCGCCAGGGCATCCAGGCGCGGAGCCAAGTCTGCCGCACTGACTTTCCAGCCAGCCAGGAAAGCGGAGAGTTGGGCCAATCCCTCCTCAAGCTGGGCCGTCGGCGAATCCAGCCAGCGCCAGCGCAGCCAGGAGTCAAGCAACTCGCCGCGCCGCACGGGTTCCAACAGCCGCGCCACCATCCGGTCCTCCTCGACCGTCAACGGCCGCTCCAATTGGGCCAGATGACGCGGCAGATCGGGCCTCATGGCGGCGAGCTTCTCCTGAACCGCCTTGCGCACGACTTCCGAGTCGTCGTCAAGCAGGCGCAGCAAATGGTCGATCTGGGCAATTCCCGGCATCCGTGGGGAAAATAGCACCGCAATGGCGGCCGCTGCAAAACAAAATTGCGGCAACTGGGTTGACCCGGCGGCCACCCGGGCAGACCTCTTGCCAACCGCCTATGCTCCTGCGCGCCCGCCAGCATCGCATTTCCTTTCCGCGCCGCCCGCTCGTCATGGGCATCGTCAACATCAACGACGACTCCTTCAGCGGCGACGGCACCCTCGACCCAGCGCTGGCCTTGCGCCAGGCCGAACTCCACTTGCGTCACGGCGCGGACATCATTGACGCGGGCGCGGAAAGCGCGCGCACCAACCGCGGCCCCATCTCGGTCGTCGAGGAGATCGCCCGGCTGCTGCCCTTCGTGGAGGCCTTTCCCAAGCTTGTCTCCACCTTGGCCAGACCCCCTTGGGACAAAGAACAGCTCTGGCCGCCGCTGCTGTCCATCAACACTTGGCGATCCGAGGTCATTCGTGAGGCATTGCCTCACGGCGGCGACCTCATCAACGACCTCAGCGCCCTGCCAGACGGAGCCAATGCCCGGCTCTGCGCGCAACACGATGCCGCCTTGCTCATCATGCACAGCGTCGGCCAGCCCAAGGTGGCGCACACCCATGTGCAATATGCCGATGTGATGACTGAGCTGGACAACTTCTTCGAAGCAAAAATCCGTCTCGCCGTCGAATCCGGCCTCAGCCCGGAGCACCTTCTGCTCGATCCGGGCATCGACTTCGCCAAGCAACGCGAAGACAACCTGCGCATCTACCGCGAGCTGGCGCAGCTGCATCGGTTTGACCGCCCCGTGCTGCTGCCGGTTTCGCGCAAGACCGTGATCGGAGACGTTCTCGAGCTCCCAGATCCCATCCAGCGTGATGCCGGGACAGTGGCCTGTGTGGCCGCCGGTCTTCGGCGCGGCGCCCAGTTGTTCCGCGTCCACAACGTCGAAGCCACGGCCCTGGCGGTGAAGACCCTCTGGCAAGCCAGCCGCGGCCAGCCTTGATTTTGATCGAATCAGCGTAGCTTGTGCGCGCCGATGCCTGCCCTCACCCCCGCCCCAGCCAACGGACGGGCCACCGTGCGGCGCAATTTCATCTGCCACCTGCTGGAAGGCGGCCTTTACATGGGCGGGCTGGCTTTTCTGTCACCGGAGTCGGTGATGCCGAAAATGGCCGAAACCCTGGGTGCTGAGCCCTCGCTGATCGCACTCATGCCCGCGTTGCTGCCTGCGTCGTTCGCGTCGCTGGGCCTGTTCGTCACGCCCATGGTGGAGCGCCTGCAGCGGCACAAACCCTGGGTGCTCACAGTCGGCCTGCTGCAACGCCTGCCTTATTTGATCACCGGCTTGGTGCTGCTGCTTGCCCGCGATATCGACACGCGCATTCTTCCCATCGTCGTGCTCACTCCGGTCCTTTCGGGCATGATCGGCGGCGTCGGTTTGGTGGCTTGGATGGAAATGGTCACCCGCATGGTGCCTGAGCGGCTGCGCGCCGCCGGCTGGGCCGCGCGCTACATCATGCAGGCTGGCATTGGCATGGGCGCGGGCGGCGGCATTCACTGGGTGCTCACTCACCTGCCAGGCCGCGAGGGTTACGGCTGCCTGCATCTGATCACCTTCGCCTTTTTGATCCTGTCCTGGCTGGCCCAGGTGCCCATGCGCGAGCCCGCGGACCCCCGCGCGTCAGACAGAGTCGCTCGTCTGACCTTGCGCGAATACGGACGCCATTTGCGCGGATTGCCAGCGCTCGTGCTGGCGCAGCCTCAATTGCTGAAGTTCATCCTCGTTCGGTTCACTGGCATGGGCTACCTGATGCTGGTCGGGTTCCTGACCATCCACGCGTTGAAGCTGACCGGACGCGCCGAGGCGGACGAGGGCCTTTTCGTGAGCTTCCAAAATGTCGGCACCATTCTCGGCTGCATCCTGGCCGCCTGGCTTGGCTATCGCAGCGGCGGCAAGATTCTGATGGTTTCCTCGCGTCTGCTCTGTGTGCTTCTCTGCCTTTTCGTCGTCAGCGCGGACTCCTTTTTATCGTTCACGGCGGCCTACTTCCTGCTTGGTTTCGGCTTGTTCCTTGACCGCGTTGGCGATCTGACCCTGGCCGCCGAACTCTGTCCGCCGGAGCGCCGCTCCACGCTGCAGGCCGTGCTTGGTTTCTGCAACGTCTGGGCCTTTCTCGTCGCCACCTTTCTAGCGGGCAAAGTTTACGTCCTCAGCCAGAACAACTTCACCGCCGTTGCCATAATGGCGGCCGTGTTTGCGGGCGTCTCCGCGCTGCTGCTGCGCTCGATCCCCGAGCCGCGCAGCCTCATTCGCTCAACGCCCACCCCCCTCGACGAGCAGCCCTGAGGCAGCATAACCCGCCCCGGTGCGGGTGGCAAGCGAGACGCTTGCAACACACCCAGCCGGGACGGCTGGGCTACGGGCTAGGGCCGCGGCGTTCGCCGCCTGGACGCCGCCGCTCCGGATCCTCCGGCGTGCCGCCGATGACAATGTCCCAGGTGGCCACCAAATCTCCGCCCGAGCCTGCCTCCGGTTTGAACTCGCGAATGACCGACAGGCGTTGCGCGGCGTCGCCCATGCGCTGCAAGATGCCATCGCGCTCGTTTTGCGGCTCGCCCGCGATGAACAACTGCGTCGTCAGCAGGCGCTTGCCATCCTTCACCACCGCGACATGCCAGTGACGGGTGCGGCCGGTGTAAAGTCCGGGCATGATGGTGCGGAAGCGATACTCTCCCTTCGCGTTGGTCTCAAATTTGCCGTAGCCCTGAAAATGCGGGTCGCGCTCCTTGCCGCGCTGCACGCCCTGGCTGTGGATGTAGCAACCGTTGTTGTCCGCCTGCCAGAGTTCGATGGTCGCGCCTTTGACCGGCTTGCCGTCCGCGTTGAGCAGGCGGCCGCCAAAGCCGGCCGGTGTTCCCAGCGCCTTCGCCTCCCGGCCTGTCATTTGCAGCAAATCGTTGTCCTGATCCAGCGGCAGGTGATCGGGATAATAGGGTCCCTCCGTGGCGCGTGGCGTCAGCGTCAACGCCTCCGCAAGCAGTCCGGGCGCCCAAAGACCTCCGGCGGTTAAAACCAGGCTGTTGAGCAGGCGGCGGCGGTCCAGGCGAATGTGAAAGACTTCGTTTGTCATGATTGAAACCTAGCAACCCCGCGAGCTAAGAAAAGTTCCGCGCAGGGCGCAGAAACCAGAAGCCGGTTGCCGCCGCGCTGGTCCGGGTGCAAACTCCGCGCCCAAGCCGATGTCCGAGCTTCATCTCCAACCCGATTTCACCGCTTTCCAGCAGCTTTCCACCGAGGGAAATCTGGTGCCGGTGTGGGCGGAGATCGCCGCCGATTACGAGACCCCGCTCTCCGCGTATCAAAAGATCCGCGACGGCGATTGCAGTTTCCTGTTCGAGTCCGCCGAGCTGACCCAGCACTCCGGCCGCTACTCACTGCTTGGCTCCGCCCCGCGCGCGCTCATCACCGCATGCGGCGGCCAGATCGAAATCAATGAGCGCGGCCAAAAGCGCGTGCTCGAACACGGGGGCGATCCCCTGGGCGTCTTGGAGGACCTCATGAAGCCGTACCGCCCAGCCGCTTCCGCGCTGCCGGTTTTCCACGGCGGTGCGGTGGGTTACCTGGCCTACGACATGGTCCGGCACTTCGAACCCACCTTGCCGCCACCGCCGCCGGACCAGCTTGGACTGCCCGACATGGTGTTCTTCATCACCGATGTGGTGCTCATCTTTGACCATCGCACACGCCGGCTTTCCATCGTCGCCAACGTGCACACCGATGAGCACGCGAACACGGAAGCCGCCTACACCTGGGCGCGCGAGCAAATCGGTGCCGTCATTGCAAAACTGCGCCAGCCGCTCGCCGTCACGCCCCTGCAGATTCTCTCGCCTGTCGAAGCCTCGCAAGTCCCGGCAGCCCGCTCCAACACCACCCGCGGCGAATACGAAGACATGGTGCGGCGCGCGAAGGAATACATCGCCGCGGGCGACATCTTCCAGGTCGTGCCGTCGCAGCGTTTCGAAACGGACTATCATGGCAGCGCGATCGATCTCTTCCGTGCCCTGCGCCACGTCAACCCCTCTCCCTACATGTTCTGTCTGGAGCTGCCGCAGGGCTTCTCCCTCGTTGGCAGCAGCCCGGAAGTGCATGTCAAATGCCTGAACGGCAGCATCGAAATTCGCCCCATCGCCGGCACCCGCCCGCGCGGCAAAAATGCGGCGGAAGACGACGCCCTTGCCGCTGAGCTGCTGGCGGATCCCAAAGAGAACGCCGAGCACATCATGCTGGTTGACCTCGCCCGCAACGACGTTGGCCGCGCCGCGCAATACGGCACCGTGAGCGTGGACGAACTGCGCGTCATCGAACGCTACTCGCACGTCATGCACATCGTCTCCAACGTCAGCGGCTGCCTGCGCCCGGACCGGAGCGCCTACGACGTCATGCGCGCCACCTTCCCCGCTGGCACAGTCAGCGGCTCCCCCAAAGTGCGCGCCATGGAGGTCATCAACGAGTTGGAAAAAAGCAAACGCTGCGCCTACGCCGGTGCCGTCGGCTGGTTCGGTTTCGATGGCAATCTGGACAGTTGCATCGCGCTGCGCACCTGCGTCCTGAAAGACGGCATGGCTTACATCCAAGCCGGGGCCGGAATCGTCGCCGACAGCGACCCGTCAGCCGAGCATCAGGAAACGATCAACAAGGCGGCAGGCATCTTGAAAGCCATCGAATGGGCGCGGCGTCTGGTCGAGTCCTGACGCGTTTTTGCCCGATGGCTGGAGTATTGACAGGGCGTTTTGACCCGAGATAAATAGGCAAAGCTAAAATCCAGGCAGTTGCGAAATTCCGCCGTTGATGAAAGGTCATGCTGATGGAACATTTACTCTACGATAGATTGTCGGCGCCGCCGGGCGCGCGATCAGATGTTTCGACATGACGCCGCAAGTGATCCATTTCCAATGCACCGCCTGTCAGGCTCATCTGACCGTTCCGGTCCACATGGCTGGAGTCGCTGGCCCCTGCCCCAAATGCGGGCAAACCATCACCTCGCCCGCAGCGGCTCCTGAAGCGGCAGCCGGCGTGGTGCCACCCTTCCCGGCAGCCCCTCCCGCGACTCCACCGCCAGGGGGCATGCCACCGGCTGCAGTCACCACCCAGCCAACTCCGCAACTGCCGCAAACTCCAAGCCCGCCACCTGCCGGCTTGGAGAGCAGCGCGGCATCAGGCACTTCCCTTCCGCCCCGGCGCTCCCCGGCACCAGAAGTGCCCTCCTTGCTTTCCGGGTTGCAGGTACCCAATCCGTCCTCACCCAGCCCCGTCGTCCCCCCCGCTGATGCCAGCCCGATCCCAAGTACTCCGGCCCTGCCGCCGCTGGAACACACTCGGCCAGATGTCATTCCCGCCGCTCCCGCAGCCGGCTCGCTGCTCAACAGCGTTCTTTTAAGCAGGGAAGCGACGCCCGCCGGCAATCCGAATCCACAGCCAGTTGCGACCGCGCCCGCTTCTCCCCCCGCCCCAGCCACGCCCGTCCTGGGCGCCGCCCGCGAACCGCTTCCGCCCTTCCCCAACAAACCCGGACGCGGTTCCAACCTCGCGCGATTGAGCATCGCCGTGGTCTTGTTGCTGAGTTGCGTTGGCCTGCTCGCCTATGTGGGCAGGGACATGCTGAAGGATTTCTACCACCAGCATGTGACGCCCAGGCCCGCTGCCGAAGCTGCTGAGGCTCCCGCGCCGCCGGATGTGCCGGCCGTCCCCGCCCCGGCTCCTGAGCCGGTGCCTGAGGTTCCTCTCGTTCAGAACACGCCACCGTCAGCAAGCGACTATCCGCCCAAGCCGGGTCAACTGGCTGCGGACGATCTGCTGCCGCCTGCACCGCCACTGCCCAAACCGCCCGATACGGCCAGCCCGCCCCCCGTGCCTCCCTCGGCTGAACCCGGCAAAGTTGAGCCCACGGAAGAAATAAAAAAAGCGACCCCAGCCGAACCGGAGATGGGCGCTCCTTCGCCCTCACCCCTGGTCGAAGTGCCTTCGGCGGGCGAAGCCAGCAAGCTCAATCCGCTGACTCCCGAGATGAGCATTCCAGACGAAGCCAAACCCGCTTCCGCGGCGCTGCTGGAGTTCCTCACCGCCGACACTTTGGAAACGAAGCGCAAGTACATCCTCGGCGCCGAAGACCCCCAGATCGACGCGCTCATCAAACGCTACTACGGCCAGTCCGACGCCAAACCCATTGCCGTCACCAGCATCGTTCTCCGCCGTCATGACCCAAGCCCGGAAGTCGGCGGCGGCGCCCAAAGCGTGTTTGAAGTCGCCAGCCCGGAGTGGACCTACCCCATCCCCGTCATGGTTCAAGAGACCAAGCAGGGCTTCAAACTCGACTGGATCGCCTTTGTCGAATTCAAGGACAACTGGCTGCACAAATTCGTCCAGGCTTTCCGCGAAAACCCCGGCCGCTTTCACGTCCGCATCAAGCGCGGACATTATTTCGAAAGCGACGTGCCCGACATCGAGAACAAGGATTGTTTCATCCTGGAGCCCCCGCAGGGCGATTTTGAAGTGTCGGTCTTCGTGCCGAAGAACAACGCACTCTCCGCACAGCTAAGCCGTGATCTCAGTTGGGGCACCCGGCACGCCTATGTGCTGGCGGAAATCCAATGGCGCGACGACGGCGCCCATCAATGGATCGAACTCACCGATGTGCCGCAATTGAATTGGCACATCAGCACCGAGACTCCAGGCAGCAACGCAGCGGGCGGACCGGAAGCCAGGTAAGCCAATCGCAGGCGGGCCAGCGTCCTCGGCCTGCCCAGCGTTGAACGCAAAGGCGGCTGTGTTTGCCGGGCTGCGCATCGTGCAGCGCCCCTTTTTGCGCCTGCCTTATGTGTTTTCTGGCAACCAACGATTTGCTTAGATTCGTTAGTTATTATTGAACAAACCATCGGTTTCTTTGGTCTAACCAAACAACCACCCTCTTGACGGTCATGAACCCGCTCACGCCCCTCCACCCACGCCGGTGGCTCCGGCAAGAAGGGGAATATAGTGCCGCAGCCGGCCTCTTCCCCCACCCGGACTCGCGTCCTCGCATCGGTCTCGCTCTCTCCTCCGGCGGCGCGCGCGGCTTGGCTCATGTCGGCGTCATTCAGGTGCTGGAGGAAAACAAGATTCCCATCGCAGCCTTGGCTGGCTGCAGCATGGGGGCTTACGTCGGCGCGCTCTGGGCCGCCGGCGTGCATAGCCGCCGCTTGGAGGAGCTCGCCGCTGAAATCAAGGACCGCAAAACCATGCTCAAGCTGCTCGATTTTCAGTTTCCTCCGACGCGCGGCCTGATCCGCGGACACCGCATCCGCTCCCATCTGGAGCGTGATCTCGGCGGCCTCACCTTCGCCGAACTGCTCATCCCCACCATCATCGTCGCCACCGACCTCGACTCCCTCGACGCCCACGTCTTCTCCAACGGCTTGGTCCTCAACGCGGTGCATGCCAGCGCCGCCATCCCCGCGATCTGCGTGCCGGTGGAAGTCGATGGCCGGCGCTACACCGATGGCGGCGCCTCCGAACCGCTGCCCGCCACCCTGCTGCAAAAGCATTTCTCGCTCGATCACGTCATCGCAGTGAACGTCATGCCCTCTCCGGGCGATTTTGAAGCCTGCCGCGATGACGCCTTTGGACGCTGCCGCATCCCCACTCAAACCAGCTTCATTCGCAGCCTCCTCCGCCGCCTGCTGCGGGCCGTCAACTTGATGGAAGATGGCAATGTCATCGACACCTTCCGCCGCTCCCTGATCGCCGCCCAGCTTCGCCTCATCCAAAAAGAGTGCCTGATGTCCGATGTCGTCATCCAGCCGCGCTTTGAACGCAGTTCCTGGCACGACTTTGAGAACTTCGATCATTACATTCGCGCCGGGCGGCAGGCCGCTGAAGCCGCTCTGCCCGCCATTCAGGACCTGCTCACCACCCGCCCTTCCAGGTTCGTCACCGAACACTCCGCGCTGATCTAAACCCCAAATCCAACCATCCTGTCATGAATTTTCTCCACCACACCCCAGCCTGGGATGCCACCTCGCCTGAAGAGATGCGCGAGTGGCAACTGCGCCGCCTGCGCCACTACCTGCGCACCCGTGTGCTTCCCTTCGGCGCCCACTACAACCGCCTCTTTCGGGAGCATGACATCCATCCTGAAGACCTCGCCACCTGGGACGACTGGTCGCGGGTGCCCTTCACCACCAAGTCGAATCTGACGGTGCCGCGCGAACAGCAGCGGGACTTTGTGTTGCTGCCTAACGAAGCTGCTCTGAGCCGCGAGCCCGCGGTGATTCTGCACGCTTTGCTGCACGGACGCGCTTCCGCCAAAGGCAGAGCCGAGGACGAGTTCCGTCCGATTTTCCTCACCAGCACCACCGGCCGCTCCTCCGATCCGGTGCCGTTTCTCTACAGTCAGCACGATCTGCACAATCTCGACACCACGGGCCGCCGCATCATGGAGGTCGGGGCCAGTCAGCGTGACTTCCGCCACGTCAACCTCTTCCCCTACGCGCCCCATCTCGCCTTCTGGCAGACCCACCACGCCGGGCTCGCTTTCGGCACCTTCATGGTCAGCTCCGGCGGCGGCAAGACTTTGGGCACCGAGGGCAACATCAAACTCATCGACAAAATCCAGCCGGACATCGTCATCGGCATGCCCACCTTCATTTACCACATCCTCCGTCTCGCCGTCGAGACCCGTCGCTCCTGGCCCAACTTGAAGCGCATCGTGCTCGGCGGCGAAAAAGTCGCCGAAGGTCTGCGCGCCAAGCTGCGCGAACTCGCCGCCGAACTGGGCAGCGAGGATGCCCACGTGCTCTCCACTTACGGCTTCACCGAGGCGAAGCTGGCCATGCCGGAATGCCCCAGCCACACGGGAGTGGGTATCAGCGGCTTCCACCTCTCGCCCGACCTCGGCATCATCGAATTGGTTCATCCCAACACCGGACGCCCGGTCGAAAACGGCGAGTCTGGCGAGGTCGTTTACACGCCGCTCGACGCCCGTGGCACTGTGGTCTTGCGCTACCGCACCGGCGATGTCGCCGAAGGCGGCCTGACCTGGGAGCCCTGTCCTCATTGCGGCCGTCGCTGCCCGCGCCTGCTCGGTCCCATCTCACGCATCAGCGAGGTGCGCGAACTGCACATCGACAAACTCAAGGGCACACTCGTCAATTTCAACCTGCTTGAGCATCTGCTTGATGACCAGCGTGGCATTGCTGCCTGGCAGATCGAATTGCGCAAACGCAACGACGATCCGCACGAGACCGACGAAATCCATCTCCACATCGCGCCGGAAACTCGCACTGACGTGGACGATCTGCGCCGTCTCGTCCGCCAGCGCTTTGCCGAGGCCACGGAAGTCATGCCCAACGAAATCCATTTCGAAGAGCTGGCGGAGCTGCGCGACCGCCTCGGTCTCGGCCGCCTGATCAAAGAGCAGAAGCTGCTCGATTCACGCCCCAAGGAGTCGGACGCGCCGGCTCTCTCCTCCTAACCCCTTTCTCCGACCATGAAACCGCTCCACATCATTGCCGCCACGCGCACCCCTTTTGCCAAAGCAGGCACGACCCTGGCCGCGCTCGACGCCGTGGACCTCGGCCGCAGCGCCGTCACCAGCTTGCTCACTCAGACCGGGCTCGACCCGGCCGTCGTCGATGAGGTCATCTTCGGCTGCGTCGGCCAGCCGCCGCAAGCACAGAACATCGCCCGCGTCATCGCCCTGCGCGCCGGCCTGCCGCAAGCCGTGCCAGCCATGACCGTCCACCGCAACTGCGCCTCCGGCCTGGAGGCCGTCACAACGGCTCACCAGCGCCTCTGTGCCGGCCAGGGGGAGGTCTTCATCGTGGGCGGCACCGAAAGCATGTCCAACATGCCCCTTTACTTCCGCCACTCCGCCGCCGAAAAATTCACTGCCCTCAGCCGCGCCAAAACCCTCGCCGGCAAAACGCGCAGCGCCGCCGCTTTTCGTCCCGCCGACTTCGCGCCGCTGATCGGTCTTCAACTCGGCCTCACCGATCCGGTCTCCGAACTGAACATGGGACAAACCGCCGAGCTGCTCGCGCGCGAATTCCAAATCACCCGCGAAATGCAGGATGCCTTCGCCATGCGCTCGCATCTGCGCGCCTCCGCCGCTGTTGAACTGCACCGCCAGGAGATCAGCCCCGTTTACATTTCCGGCCAGGGCGCGGTGAGTGAAGACAATGGCATCCGCGCCGAGTCCACCACCGACAAGCTCGCCAGGCTTCGCCCCATCTTCGATCCCCGCTACGGCAGCGTCACTGCTGGCAACAGCTCGCAAATCACCGATGGCGCAGTCGCCCTGCTGGTTTGTGGCGATGACGCGCTGCGTCACCACGGCTGGACGCCGATGGGCCGCCTCACGCACTATGCCGCCACCGGTTGCGACCCCGCGCGCATGGGTTTGGGTCCGGTGCGGGCCATCGACGCCGTGCTGCATCGTTCGCTGCTGACACTGGACGATTTCGACTTGGTCGAAATCAATGAAGCCTTTGCCGCTCAAGTGCTGTCCGTCTTGAAGGCCCTCTCCCACAAAGAAGCCGCCCGCCGCGCCGGGCTCGATTCGCCTCTCGGAGAGCTTGATCCCGCTCGTGTGAATCCCTCCGGCGGCGCCATCGCTCTCGGCCATCCCGTCGGAGCCACCGGAGCGCGCCTTGTGCAAACCGCGCTCCTGCAACTCCGGCTCACCCGCCAGCAACGCGCCCTCGTCAGCCTCTGCGTCGGCGGCGGCCAGGGCGTCGCCGCCATTTTGGAAACCGCCTAACCTAACTCGTCGCCATCCACGCCCTAAATCCTGTCAATCCAAAAGCAATCCCGTGAATCCTGTCAAATTCAATCCCCAACCGTGCCATGAAAACCACCCCCTACCTCGCCGGGCATCCCGCTCCCGCGGGCGCTCCCGCCTTCAGCCGCGAACTCGACGCCGACGGCATCGCTTGGCTCATCTTTGACCAGCCGGGCAGCTCGGCCAATCTCTGGTCCGAACCCACCCTGCGCCAGTTCATCTGGCACGTCGAGCAGATCGAACGCAGTCCCACCGTGCGAGCCCTGGTCATTCGCAGCGCCAAGCCAAACATCTTCATCGCGGGCGCCGACTTGAAATCCCTGCGCCGCCTCTGCCCTGCCCGTTTGGAGCAACTCATCTGGCTGGGTCAGGCCGCCTTTGACCGGCTCGCCCGGCTGCGCGTTCCCAAAGTGGCCCTCATTCACGGCGCCTGCGCTGGCGGCGGTTTTGAAATGGCGCTGGCCTGCGACTGGCGCATCGCCACTGACTCCGCCGCCACCAAAATCGGCCTGCCTGAGACCCAGCTCGGCATCCTTCCAGGCTGGGGCGGCACCGTGCGGCTGCCGCGGCTGCTTGGCCTGCGCCGGGCTCTTGATGTCATCCTCACCGGCAAGCTGCACCCTGCCAAAGCCGCCCTCAAGAAAGGCCTCGTCACTCATCTCGTCCCGCCGGAGGCCGCAAACGCACTGGCCCGCCAACTCGCGCTCGGCCCGATGCCAGGCGCACGTTTTCATGCCGGCAATCTGCCGGGCGCGGCGCACCTTGTCGCCTGCCTTGCCAAACGATCGGTGATGGCCAAAACGCGAGGCCTCTATCCTGCGCCGCTGCGCGCCATCGATGTCGCCTTGCAAAGCCTGCGTCTGCCGATTGAAAGCGCCCTCGAGTTGGAGCGCAATGCCATCGTGCATCTCGCTCAAACGAGGGAGGCCGCCAACTTGATCGATCTCTTCTTCCTGCGTGAAACGGCAAACAAAAAGCGCCCCGCTTCCGGCCATGCCCTGCCGCTGCATTCCGCTGTCGTCGTCGGTGCCGGGGTCATGGGCGCCGGCATCGCGCAAACTTTGCTCACGCGCGGCGTGCACACCCTGCTCACGGACATCAATCCGGACGCGCTTGCCAAAGGCGTCACCGCCATTCACCGCCTCACCAGAAATGCGGTCAAGCACGGCGCCTTCACCAGCCGACACGCGCGCGAGTCACTTGACCGTCTCACCACCGCGCACACGCCGGTGCCGCTCGGCCGTCATCACCTCGTCATCGAGGCCGCCACCGAAAATATCGGCTTGAAGAAAAAGATCTTTGCCGGCCTCGCAACACGAACCGCGCCGGACAGCATCCTCGCCACCAACACCTCGGCGCTTTCCGTCGGCGAACTCGCTTCCAGCGTGCCGCATCCTGAGCGCGTCATCGGCCTGCATTTCTTCAATCCAGTCCACAAAATGCCCCTGGTGGAAGTCGTCACGTTGCCCGTAACACACCCCGACGTTCTCGCTACCGCGCTCGCTTTTGTGCAAGGCTTGGGCAAGACGCCCGTCGTGGTCCAGGATCGCCCGGGTTTTGTCGTCAATCGGATCCTGATGCCATACCTGATGGAAGCGGTGCGTCTGCACGAAACCGGTGTCTCCGCCGCAACCATCGACAAAGCCATGCTGGACTTCGGCATGCCCATGGGACCCATCCGTCTGCTCGATGAAATCGGTCTCGATGTCGCCCAGCATGTGGCCGAAACCCTCAGCGCCGCCTACCCCGACCGCTTCCCGCTCAGCGATGTGCTGCGCGAAAAGGTGGCTGCTGGCGATCTCGGCAAAAAGACCGGACGCGGTTTTTACCACTTCAAACAAGATCACGCTGTCAAACCGGTGCGAGGCGGCACACGTGAGATGCCAGCCAGCGAAATCCAAACACGCCTGAGCGGCCTGCTCACGGAGGAAGCTCAGCGCTGCCTGAACGAAGGCGTGGCCGCGTCCGCGGATGACATCAATCTCGCCATGATCCTCGGCACCGGTTATCCGCCAGCCAAAGGCGGACCCCTGGCCTTGGAGCGGGCCGCCGGTTCGCCGCCCGCCACGAAGACCGACACGGTCATCCCAGAACCCGTCGTTGCCATCTCCCCCTGTTAATCCTGCCTATCCTGCCATCCTGTTTAATGAAGAAAAGCCCACCGCCATGAAAACCAGCACTCCTCAAAAGAATCCTGTTAATCCCTCCAAAAATCCCGTCCATCCTGTCAAAGACAGCGGCATGCTTCTGGACACCTCGCGCATGAACGCCGGACAGCGCGCCGCCTTGGAGATGGCCGAGGCGGCTCGCGACGAGCGCCGCAACGCCGGCTACGCCGCCTCGCTCTTTTTCGGCCGGCCGGCCGCTGGCACACTGCTGCCGTTTCCCCGGCAGACACTTGAAGACCGCGACCAAGGTGACGCTTTTCTGCATCAGCTTCAAGACCTGCTCGATGAGCATGCCGATCCTGACACCATCGACCGCGAGGGCGAGATACCTTACAGCTTGATCAGCGAACTCGCCGCCATCGGCGCCTTCGGCATCAAGATCCCGCGGCAATACGGCGGGCTCGGCTTGTCGCAGACGAACTACTCGCGCGCCGCGATGAAACTCGGCGGCTTCTGCGGCAATCTCACCGCCCTGCTCTCCGCCCACCAATCCATCGGCGCGCCGCAGCCCCTCATCCTGTTTGGCACCGAGGAGCAGAAAGCCAAGTACCTGCCCCGCTGCGCCCGCGGCGAGATCTCCGCCTTCGCCCTCACCGAAACCAACGTCGGCTCCGACCCGGCGCGCATGACCACTCACGCCGAGCTTGAGGCCGATGGCATGCACTACCTGCTCAACGGCGAAAAACTCTGGACCACCAACGGCACCAAGGCCGGCGTCATCGTGGTCATGGCGCGCACGCTGCTGCCCGGCAAACCGCAAGCCACCACCGCGTTCATTGTCGAAACCAACTGGCCTGGCGTGGAGATTGTGCAGCGCTGCCGCTTCATGGGCCTGCGCGCGCTTTACAACGGCGTCGTCCGCTTCACCAACGTGCGGGTGCCGGTCGAAAACGTCCTCGGCGGTGTCGGCCGCGGTTTGAAAGTGGCCTTGACCACGCTCAACACCGGCCGCATCACGTTGCCCGCCGCCTGCGCTGGCTTGTCCCAGCGCTGCCTGGAAATCAGCACCCGCTGGGCGCGCGAACGCGAGCAATGGGGCCATCCCATTGGCAAACATGCGGCCATTGCCGACAAGCTCGCCCGCATGGCCGCCGACAGCTACGCGCTTGAATCCACCGTGCGTTATGTCTCCGCCCTGGTAGATGCCGACAAGCATGCTGACGTGCGTCTTGAAGCCGCGCTGGCCAAACTCTGGGGCAGTGAGACCGCCTGGCGCATTGCCGACGACACCATGCAGATCCGCGGCGGCCGCGGTTACGAAACCGCCGACTCCCTGCGTGCGCGCGGCGAACCCGCCGACCCGGTGGAGCGCTTGTTCCGCGACGCCCGCATCAACACCATCTTTGAGGGCAGCAGCGAAATCATGCGGCTCTTCATCGCCCGCGAGGCGCTCGACCCGCACCTGCGCGTCGGAGCCGCGGCAGTGAATCCCACGCTGCCCTGGAAGACGCGTCTTGCCTCCGCTCTGAAGGCCGGGTGGTTTTACGCCAAATGGTATCCGTCCAGGTGGCTGCCGCAAGGCGCCGGCGATGTCAAAGACCACATCCACCCGGCGCTGCGCGATGATCTTGATGCGATCCACCGCTACAGCCGCCGCCTGGCGCGCGGTCTGTTCCACGCCATGGCCAGAAACGGGCCGGCATTGGAACGCCGCCAGGTGCTGCTCGGCAAATACGTCGATATCGGCGCGGAGCTTTTTGTCTGGTCTTGCACCCTCGCCCACACCGCCGCCGCGGTGACCGATTCCGAGCACAGCGCCTCTGAAGTGGACCGCCTGCTGCGGCTCACCCATCACTTTGGCAAACTTGCGCGCCACCGCATCGGCCAAACGCTGAATCACCTCCGCCAGGGCACTCACGACCGCGCCAGCCAAGCCATCGCGAAGGAGCTGATGGCCTAGCCGCGAAAAATTTCACCGGCTGCAGTCGTTGCATCCCGCGTCCCAACAGTAGATCTCCCCGCAAAGTAAGGACCGTTCACTCTTTCGGAGGCCACACCTTGCCGTCGAGTTCCTGAGGCAACTGCGTCGGCTCTTCAGGATAGATCAACGACAAGTCCATGTCCGAGAGCGATCCTTTGAGAAACTCCAGCTCCTCCGGCGCGCCCAGGATCAGCCAGAGCACCTCCTCTTCAGTGTCGTTGAATACCTGCCGAAGTTGGTCCGGCCCCACCAGCACCGCTCCGTGTTTCGGTACGGTCAGTGTCTGCCCGCCGACACGCATGCGTCCCGTGCCTTCGAGCACAAAATAAAACTCCTCCTGCCGGATGTGCTTGTGCCAAGTGCTCGCGCTCATCGGCGGCAGCCGCCAAAACCGCGCGCTGAGATTCTCGCTGCCCGTGCGTTCCAGGAAATCCGCGTTCGGAATCTTCATCAGATTCGACGGCCGCCAGTGCAGGTCGTCCGGAGTGATGAGGTGGTAGCCGTTGACAGGTTTCATGGCAGGCGTTTGCCGGTGCCAATATCACCGCATTCCGGCGAACATTCCAGCAATCGATTTCCAGAGAGTCGCGCGCGGTTGGATGACAATCACACCCGCAACACGCCGCGAAAGCCTCTCGCGGCATAATACGACTGCGCGCCGTTGTGGCCGACGAAGACGCGGCCGTAACGCTTCTCGCCATACAACGCGCCGCCGAGCTTGCGGACATTCTCCGGCGACTTCACCCAGCTCGACGTTTTCTTGTCGAACTCCCCCAGCTTCTGCAATTGCAGATACTCGTCCTCGGTCAGCAGTTCGACGCCCATCTCACCCGCCATGTCCATCGCGGTGGTCTTCGGTCGATGCTCCTTGCGCGACAGCCAGCCTTCACGATCATAACACACGCTCACACGCCCCTTCGGCGTCTCTGCCGAGCAATCGAAGAAAAGGTATTCGCCCGTCTTTTTGTCCTGCCCCGCCACATCCGGCTCGCCCCCGGTGCTTTCCATTTCGTGGAGCGACCATAATTTCTCGGGACTGGCTTCCAGCCTCGCCTGCACCTTTGCCCAGTCGATTCCCTTGTGGCGTAACTGGTGCTCTTCAAACCGGGCCTGCAAGGTTTTAAAAAGCTCTTCACTTTGTTTTTGGGATAGCACCTTTTTTGCGTTCTTCATGGAATTCGAGGATTGAGACGGGTGGCAGGGCGGCTCACAATGAGGCGGGAGAAGCAGGCTGAAGTCGCATTCATTATCCTCATCTTCCACCAAAACGCCACCAAACATCCCCACTTCATCACAGATCCTTATGACGCGCCGCCAAATCATCGGATTGAGCCTGGGAGGCGCGGCAAGTTTCACCGCCTGCGGCCCAAAGCAGGAAAATGCACCAGCCACGCCCGAGTCAACGGCGTTACCCCGCGAAGGCGCGGAGCTTGCTCCCGTGCAAGTGGCGGCGGACCGGGAAATCCGAACGGTCACCGGCCTCCGCCCCTACCGTCCGTCGGGTTTTGTCGTGCGCCGCGAGGATGTCGGAGACAAGGTGCTGGTGCACAACTACGGGCACGGCGGTGGCGGCATGAGCCTCTCCTGGGGCTCGGCGCAGCTCGCGGTCGAGTTGGCGCAACCGGTTCAGGGCCGCGACTGCGCCGTCATCGGCGCCGGGGTCATGGGCTTGAGCGTCGCGCGCCTGGTGCAGTTGCAGGGGGCGCGCGTCACGATTTGTGCCCAAGCGCTGCCCCCTGACACCACCTCGAACGCGTCCGGCGCTCAATGGTGGCCCTTCTCCGTCTTCGACCCGTCCCGCCGCACGCCTGCCTTTGCCGCGCAATACATCGCCGCCGCCAAGTTCGCCTACACCTACTTCCAGCAATTCATTGGTCCGGAGTGGGGCCTGCGCTGGCTGCCGAATTATTACCTCAGCGAGCACGCCCCGCTCAACGGCTGGATCGGCGGACCCGGCGGCGTGCTGCACGATCTGCAGGTCGGCTTCCGCGATTTCGCGCCGGGCGAGCACGTTTTTTCGACCGGCCACGCCCGCCGGTTTCACACCATGATGATCGAGCCGGCGATTTATCTCCGGCGCCTGCTCGAAAGCGTGCAAGAGGCCGGCGCGCGGATCGAAATAAAGACCTTCGCCAACGCCGCCGAAGTCCTCGCCCTGCCCCAGCCGCTGATCTTCAACTGCTGCGGCCTCGGCGCCAGCGCCTTGTTCGGTGATCTGGAGATCAAGCCGGTCAAAGGCCAGTTGACCTTCCTGCTGCCGCAGCCGGAGGTGAACTACAACCTCCTCAGCGGCGACCTCTACATGTTCCCGCGCAGCGATGGCATCCTTCTCGGCGGCACCTATGAAACCGGCGAATGGAGCACCGAACCCAACCTCGAGGCCAAAGCCCGCATCCTCGCCGCCCAGCAGAGGTTGTTTCAAGGCATGGCCTCGCTGCAGCAGCGTCCATCACAAAGCTAAGCGACCCTGTCTGAACCCGCTTCAATTTTCTTCAAACCATTCGCAGGGATCAACCCCGTAATAACCCTTCAGTTCCTCATACAGCTCCGGCCGCCTTCGGAGGAGATCCCACGGCTTTTCAAAAAAGGTCTCGGTTGCCACCGCAAAGAACTCGGCCGGGTTGGTTGCCCCGTAGGGATCGATCAGCGGCTCGCCACCCTCCTCCAACAGCTCCAGGAAGTCATTGTAGTTTTCCCGGAACACCCGCGCCCAAGAGCGGTAAGCGGCTTTGCTGGCCAGCGCGGGAGCACCGTCAGTCGGGCCGTCCTCGTGATCGAGTTGATGCGCGAACTCATGAAAGGTCACGTTCTGGCCGTCGTCGAGATCGCGCGCTCCCTCGGCCACCGAATCCCAGGCCAGCACGACTGTGCCTCTGCCCCAGGACTCGCCCAGCCGATGCACCTCGCCCTCCGTCACGATGCCGAGCGCGTTGACCTGCCGCTGCACGGAGCTGAAGGTGCTGGGGTAAAGGTAAATCGCCCGCAGCCTCGGATAAGGACGACCCTCGCGATGCAACACCAGCAGGCAGGCCTGCGCTGCCACCGTCAGGATCATCGCCTCGGTCAATTCCAATCCACCGCAGCCCTGGAAGCGGATGCTGGCAATGAACTGCCCGGTCTTCTCACGCAGACGTTGCCGCAGCGGCTCGGGCAGCCGCGCGTAGAGCGGCACGTTTCTCTCCAACAGTTCCACCCACTCCTCGCGAAACGGGGCCGGGAGATCCGCCTCGCCGCCAAACAAGCACTTCAGCTTTTGCCAAATCATGCCGGTCACTTTATGCGATCCCGGTGGCACCGCCAGAGCATTCAGGAGGCTTCTGGTGCCATTGGCGAACCAGCAGGCGGCTGACACTTTCACTCTGAGGGCGACGTTTGTTTTGCAGCTTTTCTTATCCTCATGACACGCCTGTCTTCGAGACTGCTTCGTTCGCTCGCCCTGACGGTTAGCTTCTGGCTGCCGCCCGTCGCCCACGCAGACGCCCCGCCGCCGCCGAATCCCGCCGTGGATGCCGGCGCCAAATGGCCCGCGCGCCGCGCCCAACTCGAAAAGGAATGGCTGAAAATCCTGGGACCCTTTCCCGCCAGCAAACCACCTCTGGACATCACCATCCTCAGCACCGAAATCCTGCCCGCCTCCGCTGACGATCCCAATTACCCCATACGCGCCGGAAACATCACTCGTCACAAGGTGAAGTTCCGCTCAGAAGCCGACGCCGGGGGTGGCACGCAGAGCGACATCTGGATCTACGGCTGGCTGCTGGTGCCGGACAGCGCCCGGGAGGACCACGAAAAGCGCGGCATTCAGACCCCCGCCGTCATCTGCCTGCACAGCACCACTTACGGCGCCGGAAAAAGCAGTCCCGCCGGGCTCGCCGGCCGCTTCGCCTCCGATTCGAAGACCGGCTTCGTCGGCCGGCCCGATCTCGTCGGCAAAGACCCGCGCTACAACAACAGTATGCCGGACCCGGACGACGCTGGCGCCATGCGCGCCTACCACGCCGGTGGCCGTGCCGCCGGCCTGCTGCTCGCCAAGCAGGGCTACGTCACCCTCAGCATCGACCTCCTGGCCGACGGCGAGCGCATTGAGCCCGGCCAGCGCTCCAACGACACCCGCCAGTTCTACAAGCAGCGCTACCCGGACCCCCTTGCCGAAAGCGCTTGGTCCATCATCGGCAAGTCCATTTGGGACGTCATGCGCTCTGTCGATTACCTGCAATCGCTGCCTTACGTGAACCCGCACGGCATCGGCTGCACCGGCTGGTCCTACGGCGGCCACGTCACCCTCTTCGCCGCCGCCTTCGACCAACGCATCGCCGCCGCCGTGCCCAATGGCGGTGTGCTTGATTGGGATCGCCCCAAATACCCGCCCGGTTACAAGGGCAAACCCAAGCCGAATGCCTGGTGCCGCCAGCCCGCCACCATGGAGCCCTGGACCCCTGGTGGTGAAGAGCCGTCCTCCAGCGGCGCCGCCACCCTTCGCCGCTGGGGCTTCCTTCAAAACAGCGGCCCCGTGCTCTACATCCCGAAATTCCACCCCTACATCCTCCCGGAAAACCGCGACCTCGACCTGCCCGTCGGCTTCGACAGCCTCATGATGATGGTCGCTCCGCGGCCGCTCTTGGTCATCTCCAGCGAGATCGAGTTTAAACAGCATGACATCCTGCCCAAGTGCCTGGAGACCATGAAAGTCTATGCTCAGTGGCAGGACGTGAAAGGCTCCGGCCTGCCCAGCCCGCTGGCGCTCAGAAAGCAGCGCCGCGGTTACGACGAGACCGTCGCCTACTACGTCAACAACAACGAGTACTCGCCCAAGGCCATCGACTCCTACCTCAACAGCCTCAAAGCTGGCGACTGCTTTAGCTGGTTCTCCTTTCCCGGCGGCCATAGTTATCCCTTCTCCGCGCAACTCGTCACCACCGGCTGGTTTGGTCGCTGGCTCGGCCTTCACCCAGCCGCCCCCGTGCCACCGCTTCCAGACATCCCCGCCGCAGACGCCCTGCACATCGGCCCGCTGCCGGAAGGACCTCATGCTGAGGAGAAGGCGGGCAGGTAGGCCCGCTGGGGAGAACACGAAACGCCACGCCAGACCTTGCTGTCCCGCGACGGCAAATTACGCTCGCGCGCCATTCCGCGCCTGGCCATTCACCCGCATTACTCCGCCGCAGCGCCGATGAAGATCTGCGAAACCTTGCCGTCGGTGAAGGTGAAAATGACGCCGCCATAGACGGAGCCTGCGACGAAGGTCTCACCGGGGACACTCATCTCTTTGTCATGAACATCTCCATAAGCGCGGGCGACTTCGGCCATGGTGCTGCCAATGTGAATGCCGCGCACGGTGGCAAGTTTGCAGGGCGCTTCCGCAGCGATGCTGAGAACAGCTTTGACGCCGCCTTGGGTTGCAGAGGCCATGTTCAGGGTGAGCCCCTGCGTCTTAAAGTCCCACTCCTGCACCCACTCACCGATCGCCTCCCATTCCGTGTCCTTGCCTTTGTTGTCCGGTTCGCCGGCATGAGCGGTGATCTCCGCCGCTTTTTGCCCAATTTTGATTCCGCCAAGCGCTTCCCTCTCCGACAAAAACTCCTCAGCGGCGTGCGCAGGCACCAGGACTGCGGCGGCGAAGATCCCAAGAATGAAAAGTCGGCGCGATGTTTTCATGGAATGGTCCATGCGATTTCAACCACAGATTAGCCGCCCTGAACGATTTCGACCAGTGGATACTTTGGGCGCCAGTGTGACCATGAGACGCGAAGACAACGCGGGGCGTTTCGGTTCAAAATCCTTCGACTGTGAAGGCAGTCGCGGGTTGGGAATTGCCAGCTTTCCACGCAACGCCTCGTTTCCCCGGATGACGCGCGCCGTTTCCAGGTGCAACATCCGCTCATGGATCCGGCACAACGGCTTGCTTTTCCTGCGGAGGACTGGCTCCGCGCCTTGCTGAGGCAACTCGCCGCACAAGGACTGCGGGACCTGGAGCGCATGAGGGAGGCGCCAGACGCCGCCATTCACGACCTGCGGGTACGCATGAAAAAGCTGCGGGCGGTGTTGCGACTCGGAAAAACCGCCGCCAACAAAACCATGCTGAGCGCCATCGACCACCACTGCCGGGCGATCAAAAACAGCTACGGCGCGCAGCGCGATGACATGGTGCTGCAACGTCTCTGTCAGAAGCACTTCCACGAGGCGCTGCCCGCGTCCGCGGAAATCCGCGCAGCCGACCGCACCCCGGAGCACGGACAACGTGAATTGCTCGCGCTCGACCGGGAGTTGGAGCGGCTCCCCCTCGCGGGCCTCGAGTGGAAACAAGTGCTGGCCAACTACCGCAAGACCTGGCGCAGTGCCAAAAAGCGGATGCGCCGTTGGGAGGATCACCAGGATCCACACGACCTCCACCCCTGGCGCAAGCGGGTGAAGCAGCTCTATTTTCAAAGCCTCGCCTTGATCTGGCTAAAGGGGGCCAAAAAGCGCATCCGCCGGGCCCGCAAGCTCGGCAGCCGCCTTGGACGCGATCATGATCTCGCCGGGCTCATCTCCCGTCTCTCCGGCGCGGACGGTTGGCAGGAGCGCAAAAACCAACTGGAAAAACGCCGGCGGCGAAAGCACCCGCGCCTGCGGCGCTTGGGGCGAAAGCTGTTCAAGCACCGCCTGCGGCCAAAGCGACGGGCAATGACGATGCCGTAGAGGCATGCGCCGCGTTCCCTTTGCCATCCAGAAGGCAGGACCCGAGAAAGGCGAGCATCTTGCCAATCGCCCATTTCTTTGCAGAGTTGGACCATGCCTGTCACTGACGCCGGAACTGGGGCTTCCTGGACGGGCGATGCTTTGACCATCGCCCGCCGGTTCAGCCATGACCTGCGGTCACCCCTGGGAGCGATTGGCACGTCCAGCGAACTGCTGTCCGAGTTGCTCACCGGCTCAGATGAGACCTTGATCTCGCTGGCACGAGGCATTGAGTCTTCCGCCACGCAGGGCCTCGATTTGGTCAGCCGGGTGGTAACGCTGTTGCGGGCGACCTACGGGGAACGTCCGGCGGACGCGTCCGTCAGCATGGGCATCTGCGTGGACATGGCACGCGGGTCATGTGAGTCCGCGCGGCGCGCGGCCGGCAAAACGGTCACGATCGCCCGCGAATGGCCGACCCTGACGCTCGTCGATGAATGGTGTGGCCTGGTGTGGACGGCCTTGCTGGCCAATGCGGTGAAGCATGGGGGGCGGAAAATCGAGCTTGGCTGGGATGACGTGGATGGCACGCCCCACTTTTGGGTGCGTGATGATGGCGGCGGCTTGTCGCCAGCTCAGCAGGCGGATCCTTTTCCCGCCTTTGAAAGGCTGCATGAAACACGTCATGCCAAAGGCCTTGGCCTGTGCCTGGTGCGGCGTCTCCTGGAGCTGATGCAGGGAGCGCCGTCTTACCAGCGGCTGCCGGATGGCCGCACGGAGTTTGGTTTTTCTCTGCGGGCGCCCGCAGCGGCCGCCAGACCATCACCGGCTGTGGAGAGCCCGGCAGTTCCACCGCATCTGCCGCACTTTGTGGAGCCGTTCTCCCTGGAACTGCCCGCCGCGCAAAGCGACTTCGCCACGACGCTGGTACTGGCCCGCCGCCTGTTGAAAGCCCCGCTCGCTCTGATTTCCCGCGTGGGTGAGGAAATGGTCATCGAATGCTCCGGGCTGGGCGACTCGGGCGCTGTGGGAGCGGAGCTGCAGCAGCACGCCAGCGAATGCGTTGAACTGTGTGAGCGGGTGGTCGCCTCTGGAAGTGTGATTGCAGAATCCCGCCTGCCCGTCTCCGAGATTTCCATCGTCTCGCTCCTGGGAGCGCCGGTTCATGGCATCGATGGCCGCACGGTCGGCTGCATCTGCGTGGCGGATTACCATCCGCGTGAATGGACCGACGAAGAGCGCGAAATACTCGACGAGTTCGGGCTGCTGGCTCAAAAGGACATCCGATTGTGGGAGAAGCGCCAGCGCCTGACTGCCGCGGTGCAACGCTTGCGCGAGGACGAGAACATGAATGTCAGCCTGCTGGAAAACAGCAGTGACTGCATCAAGCTCATCAGCCCTGACGGGCGGCTTTTGGATATGAACACGCCCGGCCGTATGCTCGTCGAGGTGGATGAACTGTCCACCATCGTCGGGGTGCCGTGGCACTCACTCTGGCCGGAGGAGTCCAGACACCTGATCGAGCAGGCGATCCTCGAAGCTCGCGAGGGCCGCACCGGGCGCTTCCGCGGCTTTTGCCCGACTGCCAAAGGCACGCCCAAATGGTGGGACGTCAGCGTCAGCGGCGTGCGCGATGCCAATGGCGCCATCCAGAAACTGATCTCCGTCTCGCGCGACATCACCGCGGAAATGGTGGCGTCTCTGCAACTGGCAGAGAGCGAGAAAAAGTTCCGTCTGCTGGCGGATAACATGTCACAATTCGCCTGGATTGCGGAGGCCACTGGAGACATCGGCTGGTACAACCAGCGCTGGTTCGACTACACCGGAACGACCCTGGAGGAAATGCGCGGCGGGGGCTGGCAGCAGTTTCATCATCCCGATCATCTGGAGCGCGTGGTGGAAAAATTCCGGCGCTGCTTGGAAGCCGGCACGGTTTGGGAGGACACCTTCCCGCTGCGCAGCGCGCAGGGCGAGTACCGCTGGTTCCTCTCCCGCGCCGTTCCCGTTCGGGACGCGGACGGCAGGCTCCTGCAGTGGTTCGGCACCAACACCGACGTCACCCACCAGCTCGAAACGGAGGACGCGCTGCGCAAAGCCTCGCAAGCCAAGGACGACTTCATCGCGGTGCTGTCTCACGAATTGCGCACCCCCCTCAATCCGGTGCTGCTCCTCGCCAGCGCCGCGGAGGCGCGCGATGACCTGCCGGACGACGTGCGGGCGGACTATGAGGTCATCCGGAAGAACATCGAAGTCGAGGCCCGGCTCATCGATGACTTGCTCGACATGACACGCATCCTGCGCGGCAAGCTGCCCTTGATGCTCACCACGCTGGCCGTCGAGAACCTGCTGGTCGATGCCTTGTCATTCCTGCAGAACGAGGCAGCCGCCAAGGACATCAACGTCGTCACCGATCTCCGGGACACTCACCAGCAGTTCCAGGGTGACGAAGTGCGCCTGCGCCAGATCCTTTGGAACGTGCTGCGCAACGCCGTGAAGTTCACCCCCTCAGGCGGCCAGATCACCTTCACCTCGAAAGTGGTGCGCAAGCGCCTGCGCCTCGTGATCGCGGACAACGGCATCGGCATGACGGCCGAAGACCTTGAGCGTGTGTTCGAGCCCTTCAGGCAGGGCCATCACGCAACGGACCATGGCGGCAGCCGTTTCGGCGGGCTGGGCCTCGGGCTTGCGATCGCGAAGCTCCTCGTCGAGCAGCACGGCGGCGGCATCTCCGCCAAAAGCGACGGCTTGCACCAGGGAACCACCATCACCATCGATCTGCCGCTCTCGGAGATCGTCCCGGCGGCCGTGCGCCGCGACAGCAAAGGCGCACTCGCCAAGGCCAATGCCACCTTGAGCGGCCCCTTGCGCATCCTCTTGATCGAGGACCACGACGCCACCCGTCACACGCTTGCCTTGATCCTTCGCCATCGCGGTCATGCGGTCACCCAGGCCGCGTCGATTGCCGAAGGCAGCGCCTTCGCCGAGCAGGAAAAATTTGATCTCCTGATCTCCGACATCGGCCTGCCCGACGGTCGTGGCGATGAACTGCTCACCGGGCTCCGGGCCCGCGGCTTCGACTCTCCCGCCATCGCCCTCAGCGGCTACGGCATGGAGCCGGACGTGCAGCGCTCCCGGCAGGCAGGCTTCGGCATGCACCTCACCAAGCCCGTGTCCATCGACGAGCTGGAGCGCGCCCTCGTGCGCATGTGCGGCTGGCGCCAGGATTGAGGCGGCGTGCCTGCGCAGGCATCACCCGCGGCGGGCGGCGTCGATTTTCCCGGCGTCAATCTTTCCCATCTCCATCATGGCCGCAAACGCCCGCTTGGCTTCGTCACCGCCTGCGGCCATCGCATCGAGCAGCGTGCGCGGAGTGATCTGCCAGGAAATGCCCCAGCGGTCCTTGCACCACCCGCAGTAACTCTCCTCACCGCCATTGCCGACGATCGCGTCCCAATAACGATCAGTTTCCTCCTGCGAGTCGGTCGCGACCTGAAAAGAAAAGGCCTCGCTGTGCTGGAATTGCGGCCCGCCATTCAATCCGACGCAAGGGATGCCGCACACCGTGAACTCCACGGTGATGATCTCGCCCTCCTTGCACGAGGGGTTGTCGAGCGGCGCTCGATGCACGGCCGTGACCGCGCTGTCAGGAAAGGTGGCCGCATAAAAGCGCGCCGCCTCTTCCGCATCCTTGTTGAACCACAGGCAGATGATGTTTTTCGGTTTCATGGTGGGGATGGGTGGAAGGTGAGTGGCTCCGGCTTGGTTGCAATCCTGATTCCTTTGGGCGGGAGGGTTGGACTTGTCAGAGGCGCTGCATTCAGGCCTGCGCCTTCACGTAGTCGATGATTTTTTGGTCATCGTCTTCAGCAGCCCACACGGCGCGAAGGAAGTCGGCCGGATGGATGTTGACGCGGGCGAGAAAGGCGCGGTCCCCGCCACAGCAAAACATGGTGTTGTCGTCGAGCTCGCCTTTCAGCTTGGCACGAGCTTTGGCGATGATCCGGGGCAGCCAGACCAGTCCGGCGACTTCTGCGGTCTTGGCGGGCAGGCTGGAGGCGGGGACGATCCTGGTGCCGGGCACGCTGCTCTGCACCACGCGGAAGTAATCCCGGCGCACCGCGGCGATCAGCAGCGCGGTGGTGCCGCTGGGGCCGGCGCCGTCGGAGGTCACATTGTCCTCCACAAAGTCGAAAAACTCCCGCTGCCTGCAGCCGATGGCGTCGAGAAACTCGAGATCCTCGTCGCTGAACCACGTGGAGAAGTCTTTGTTGCCGTCATCGTACTCATCGACGCAAGCATCGAAGAGTTCGACGAAGTAGGAGTCCCATTGGTAGTGCGCTTTGAACATGGGAAAAGGTGGAGGGCGAAGGCGGTGCTGACAAAGTGAATCTCATCAGGCACAGCTTTTGTTGAAGCTGAGAGAGAGGGGGCCGTTGAACACAAAAAATGATCGCGTGTTTCGGTCGGCGCGTCCAGCCTTCCCAAGGCCTCCGGTTCGCCGGCCCGCATCAAGCCCAGCCGTGGCAGCAATCCACACATCGGCGTGTCTCTCCCCGCGTCATTGCAACCGCCGAGCATGCAGAGAACCAGGTTGATGAGGCTTTCTTCCCTCGATTCAGGCTCATGCGCAGCGTTGGATCACCAACCCGAGCGCGGACAGGCGTTTGCAGGATTTTGCACCCTGGCCCCGCCCCCCACTAACCGCAACTTACTGGCGGCTAAAAGTGCTGGACATAGGCACGCATTTTACCGCATACTCTGGATATTCCGAATGGTGTCCGCTCCAGCCTGGAACGACATCCGGGATAACCACAACCCCAATCCTGAACATGAAATACGCTTCTCTATTCTCCGCCTTCATCGTTGCCCTGGCACTGGCGGGAGGCGCGCTCGCCGCAGAAAAGAAATACAAGGCAGGAGGCTGCTGTGACAAGGCGGTAAAGAAAGGCGAGACCTGCAAGCATCCTTGCTGTGTGGCCGCCGAAAAAGACGGCAAGGTCTGCGAAAAGTGCAACAAGTGAGCCAGTCAGACCCGCTCTGACACCACAGCCAGTCCGCGCCACGGCGCGGCTGGCTGTTTTTTTGCGCCGCCCCATGGGTGCTCTCCTCCCGGTCACCCTTGGGGTTCGGGCTGGTAAAAGGGTGACAACGACCCCAGCACGCTTCCCAAAGCAGCGTGGCCGCGATGGCCAGAGTGCGACCTTCCACCCGGTTCCTCCCGCACCAGGTTTTACGGTTCCCAACCGAACCCGGGTCGATTGACAAGGATGGCGTGAATCGCTCCAATCCGCCGCATGAGCCTTCGACTTCCCCAGTCGGGGGCGCTGCCACGCTTCTTGATTGCCCCGCAGGCCCACGCATCGGCAACGGGTGGCGGTGGTGGTAAACATGGCACACAGAGCCTGTCCCGTCGCACTCAGCCCGGCCGGATGTCCAACCGCACGATGTCCCATAGCAGGATCCCCGGCTCCGGCCGGTTCGCCTGCGGCATGTAAAAAAGCTCCAGCCGCCGGTCCTCCCCCGGCGGGACCGCACCACTCCCGCGCGCCGCAAATCTGTGAGCCGCGGGGTTGCAAGGTTTGGATTGAGGAGCAAGCGCGGGAGGAATAGGGCTGAGAGGACCGATGGGGAGAACTGAGGGCGAGGGTGTTATTAGTCTTTTGTGGGATTGGGGTGCTTTGGTGGGCGGGTCTGTTGCTGTTTCCGGTGGGTGAGGCGGGCCTGGGTCATGCGCTCGCGGAGGCCGCCTTTTTGAACAAAGTCTTTTTCCTGACGGCGGATTTGCTGATCGAGGAGGTAGTTGGCCTGGTGGATGAGGCAGATGGCGATGTTGGCGAGGACTTCGGGCGGGCGGCTGTCCATGAAGGGCCGATAGGTCTCGTAGGTCTCATTTTTCGCACGGCCGCGTTTGCGGACGTAGAGGGCTTCTTTGGAGTCTTTGTCCCATTGCGGCTGGTCGCGGACGCGGAGATAGTCCTGATAGTCGAGAAGGAGTTCTTCGAGGCTGGCGCGGGCGACGTTGGTGAGTTTCAGTTCGGTCTCGGTGGAGGTGACGGAGGCTTTGCTGGCTTCGGCGATGTTTTGTTTCCCAGAACGGGCGGCCTGCACCATTTGGTCGATGGTGCGGTCTCCGCGTTTGAGGTGGCGTTCGCAGAAGCGGTGAGTGAAGTCGTAGACGACTTCGGCTTTGCGGTAGGAGAGGAGTTCCTGGTAGTTGCCGCCAGAGGGGAGGAAGCCGGGTGGGTCTTCTGGCGGCGGCGGGGGCATGGCGGAGCGGTGAACAATAGGACTTATGCGACCTATTCCGCCGTGGTGTAAACTTCCGCACCACTCTCCACGAACTCTTTGCTCTTCTCTTCCATACCTTTGGTGAGCGCTTCTTCTTCGGAGATGGCTTGCTCGGCGGCGTATTTGCGGACGTCTTCGGTGATCTTCATGGAGCAGAAGTGGGGGCCGCACATGGAGCAGAAGTGGGCAGTTTTGGCGCCTTCTTGGGGGAGCGTTTCGTCGTGGTATTCTCTGGCGGTGACGGGGTCGAGGCTGAGGTTGAACTGGTCTTCCCAGCGGAACTCGAATCTGGCTTTGCTGAGGGCGTTGTCGCG
>CAZKMS010000001.1:0-111803 GCA_964553805.1 uncultured Verrucomicrobiaceae bacterium | reverse complement strand
CGCAGAAGTAACGCGCTGTGCGGTAGGCCCATGTGTCGGGATTGCGGATGTGATGAGCTTCATCAACGATCACCAAGTCGAACACAGGCGGAGGGTCGAGTTCCAGAAGACCCCGCTGATGTCGGCGTCCTTTGTCTGCGCCCATCAAAGCCGCTTCATCAAACAATGAATAGGGCAGAATGGCGCGTGAATACTGGGCAGGCCAGACGCCATCAAGATGGGTCTCCTCAATGCAGTAGCGCAGTGATTCGCCATCAAGGTGGACGAACTGTTCATCAAAGCGCTTGAGTTCTTCCATCCACTTGCGCTCAGAAACCAGTGCCTTCGGGCAGATAACCAGCACGGAACGAAGCTCACGGCGCGCTTGAAGTTCTTTCAGGATCAGGCCTGCCTCAATGGTCTTTCCCACGCCCACTTCGTCTGCGATCAGAAGACGCGGACGGTCTGCCTGGATCAGCTTGATCACTGGGCGGAACTGGTAAGGCACGAAGTGGATTCGCGAGGCAAATAACGAATACAGGCTGCTGGTGCTGGGATGGCAAAGTTGCAAGGCTGTGAGCGCAGCGTTCAGGGATTCGACGTTCACGTTTGGACGCGCCACAGATGGAGCAGACAGCTCAATCTGAGAAGCGTAGTAGGTGGCGATCTTCCCGTCATGGAACACTTGGTATCGCAGTTCTTCGGCACCCTCCAAAACATCTACCACCGCTCCCACGACATCCAGCCTTGCCTTTAGCCGGACAATATCACCTTTGTTGATCGGACCTGTGACTTCTATTGCCGGCAATCCTGAGGAGGACGGGCCATCAGTCTTCATCAGGTTTAAGGCGTTGTTCCTTGCTCGGTCTGCTTCTGCGAGTGCCCGCATTTGCGCCGATTGCCTTCATCAAACGATATAGAGTGTCTGCGTCACGGTAAGCGTCGGCTGGCGGCAGGCCACCAGGAGGCAGGTGTGCCCAGCGATTGCGAATCGTCTGTGCCTCCTTGAGCCAGTTGCGAACTTCAAGAGAGAAGCCGCCTGCCTGAGAGACAGCGTTCCAATTTCTGTCGGCGACTCTGAGCAAGGCCGCCAAGTCCAACTCTGAAAGGCTGGTGATTCCCTTTTCTGACACCAATCGCTGTTGCTGAAAGGAAAGCTGGTCCAGCACGCATGCTTGCCACCAATCTATCTCATGGGATGGCAAAGTCTTTTCGAGGGTCTGCCGAAGTGTACTCGCTGTATGGTCGAGAGTGTCGTGGAACATGGGCGCAATGCGTTTGACGGAACTTTAACACAACGGACTCCACGCCCGTTCAAACCCAAAACCCTCAAAATGCTTCTTATTCGCCGTCGCGAAGTGGGTGACGCCATGATGGCGGAGGGTGAAGGCGAGGCGGGCGTCGATGATGTGGCGGAAGCCGGTTTTTGTCTTGGCGGCCCAGTTCCAGAGCGGTCTGGCAACTTCGGGTTCGTAGTCGCCGAACTCCCAATTCGGATTCGAGCGCAGGGCGTCGCAGAAGGCGGTGGCTTCGCGGGCGGTCTTGGGTTTCTTGAAGACGGCGGGATTGCGGAGCTGCATGTAAATCTCCACGAGCACGAGGCCGCAGAGAAGGAAGCGCTGTTTGCCCGTGGCCTCCTCCTCGAAGAAGCGACGCGCGACATCGTGATGCGGTGAGTCCGGATTGGCCGCGTAGAGGAAGAGGTTGGTATCGGCGGAGAGAATCATGACGCGGCGCGCTCAAGAATGGCGTCGGCTTCCGGACGCAGATTCGCGGGGTCAGTCAGGAAGTCGCCACCGCAGTCAAGCGTGGGAAAACGCCAGACGTTCTTGGGTTTCGGGCCTTCTGGAAAACGGGTGACGAAGTGCTCCGCCGCCTTGCGCATGACCTCCGAGAGCGACCAATCCTGGCGCTCGGCGATTTCTTTGAGCCGCTGGTAGAGCGGCTCTGGGAACTGAATCTGGGTGCGTGTCATGATGCGTTTTATACATCATTGGAGGAGAAATGTCAATCCGACGCAAGTGAGCCAATTGCAAAAGCCGCATCAACCTCTGTGCCTCTCTGTGTTCCCTGTGGTGGAAAACCGGGATTCACCACGGAGCGCACAGGGAAACACAGAGGTTTTGCAAGAGGGTCAAGTGAGCGTTTTTGTATTTATTCCGCAGTAAGCAGCGGAAAAATAACCACGACAATCAAATGCCGGGAGTTCAGAGTGGGCGGGTGCGTTTGAATAGAACTTGTCACTCGTGGTGGCCGGTCAGTTCGCCGTATTGAATGCCATGACACGTTTTCTCATCACCCTTGGTTTTGTTGCCATCGCGTTGGCGCAGTCGCAGGAACCGCCATCGGCGAGCGGGCCGGAGATCATCCTGGATCGCACCTCGCCGGATATCTTTCCCGAAAGCTGGCGGACACCCAAGATCAACGCCAAGGCTGGGCTGCTGGCGGAGACGGAGCATGAGAGGTGCCGCGAGATCGTGAGCCGGGCGCTTGGCAAATACCCGGCCGGCTTGCTGGAGGCGACGCTCAAGAAGGTCTATTGTCTGGGGCGTCTTGAGTACAGCGGTGTCGCCGCCGGCGGCACCCGGTCGAGAAGTGCGATTTATGTTGTTTGCAAGCCGGCGTATTCAGCGACGGATGTGGAGGGAATCCTTCACGCCGAGTATTCGAGTATTTTGTTCCAAAAATTCGCGAAGCACTTCGACAGGGAAGCCTGGCAGCGGCTCAATCCGCCGGACTTCAGCTACCTCGGCGGTGGCGCGCGGGCGGTCAGGGCCGGGCAGGCATCACGGCGTTTCGATTCCAGCCTGCATGAGCAGGGTTTCATCCACGAGTATGCCCAGGCGAGCATCGAGGAGGATTTCAACTCTCATGCCGCCCGTCTCTTCAAAGGGGAGGCGAAGTATTGGGAAGCCGTGGAGCGGCATCCGAAACTGCAAGCCAAGGCCGGTCTCGTCATGGACTTTTATGCCGTCCTGCGCGTGTCCACCGATCAACCTCTGGGCGATCTCGCCATTGCGCTGTTGGAACCCGAGCATCTGGACTCGCTCGCCACCTGGGGATTCGTGCCCGAAATCCTGCACCGCACCGAATACATCGAAGGCTACGTCATCGCCCCGCTGGCCGAGCGCATGATGAAGGACGATCCCAAGCTCAAGGCCGGATTCGAAGCCAAACTCGCCGCCGATCCAGAGTTCGCGAAGGATCCGGACGCCCGTCTGCAATGGTTCTATGAGCGCAGTCCTTTTTACGACAGCGAATACTTGCGCTACCCGGTGGGCATCGAACGGTGAGTCATCCGATTCTCGCTATGAACACGCATTGATCAATGCCAAAGTGGACAAGCAGCCGAGTCGTCAGCATCACCTTGGAATTCGACATCACCGCCAGTTATCCGCTCGTCCTCCGGCACGGCGTTCCCGCATTGCTGAGGCCGCTCTGCGCCCATGACCGGGAGCGCATCCGCGAGGCATTCCGCCGTCTCTCGCCGGAGTCCACCTATCTCCGCTTCTGGACGCGGGCGCGGGCGGTGAACCCGAAGTTCATCGAGCGCTTGCTGGAGCAGGACGCGGACCGGCATGCCACATGGGTGATCGTGCTGGCGGAGAGCGATGCCGTTCCCGGCGTCGGAGGCGGCTCGTTTTGGCGGTTCGAGGATGATCCGGGCACGGCGGAGGTGTCGTTCACGGTGGCGGATGAATTTCAGAACCAGGGTGTGGGAACGGTGATCCTCGCGGCATTGTGGGCGCATGCGGCCAGCCTTGGCATCCAGCGTTTTGTGGCGCACGTGCTGAATGAAAACCTGGTCATGCGTGCCTGGTGGGACTCGCTGGGCGCGTCGGTGATTGAGGAGGATCGCGGCTGGAAGCTGCTGCTGCCGCTGGATGAGGCTTTGCTCAATGCCCATGGCGCCGGCGGCAGCCTGCGGCACTGGCTGCGGCGGCTGGGCGCGGGCTGAGCCGCGGTGATCGGTCTTGCCAGGCATGGCGGACTGTGCTCTATGGGCGGATGCTTCCGAGACAGTTGCTTCTCCCTCTCTGCGCCCTGCTGCTCACCGCCTGCTCCAGCGCGCTCAATCCGCGCACGCGGGTGGCCAAGGCGAGCAGCACAGCCGGGCCGCTCGCGCATTTACGGGACAAGGAAATGGTGCAGGCGCTCTCGGCGGCCGCGCTGGCGGCGGACCGGGGGCAGGTTCAGCAGGAGCAATACAACGTGGCGGTTGGCAAGTTCCTGCGGGCGCTGCAGGAGGAGGTGTCGCCGCGCGATTGGAGCCAGCCGCTGCGCGTGACCTCGGCGGAGCGGGACTGGCTGGTGAGTTTTGAGCCAAAAGGAGCCTTCACAGCCCGCCACAATGAATGGGCGCCCTCCTGGTTTGAGCGCGTCATTCCCGCCTCCGAGTGCAAGTCCAGCAAGTGCGAGAATCCGGTCACAGGGACCGGCCTTGGCGCCACCGTTGTGCTGGCGAATGAGGACATGGACGAGCTGGCGAAGCAGGCCAGCTTTCGCCCGCGCACCGGTTTGTATGTGCCGGCCACGGCGGTGCTGGAGTTCGGTCGCGCTGAATCACCGGAGGCACCGCTGCCGGTGCGTTTGCGGCTCTACAACACCATCGAAAATCGCCGCGCCCGCTACGGCGCAGAAGAGGTGGCGCTGGCCTACGATGTCACCGCCTCGCTCATGATGAGTTTGGAGAATCGCGACATCTTAAAGAACGCCCTGGGTGGCCTGCTGCGTCCTGACAAGAGCGTCGAGCACGCGGGTGTGTTTGGCTTCACCGCCTACGATCCGAAAAAAATCCCGGTCGTGTTTGTGCACGGGCTGAAGTCCGATCCGCACATCTGGCGCAACATCATCAACGAGATTTTTTATGATCCGGAGCTGGCGGCGCGCTACCAGCCGGTCTGCTACATGTATCCCAGCGGCCTGAGTGTGCCCGCCTCCTCCTTGCGTCTGCGCCAGAGCCTGCGGGCTTACCGGGATTTGTGGGATCCCGACCACAACGATCCCGGCATGACCCAGATGCTGCTCGTCGGCCACAGCATGGGCGGCATCGTCTCGCGCATGCAGGTCATTGATTCGGGCGAGGACCTGCGCAAGGCCTTCTTCACGCGACCGATTGAGGAGGTGCCCTTCCTCACGGACCGGCAGGCGGCGCAGGTGAAGGAGGCCCTGGTCTTCGAACACCAGCCGAATGTGAAGCGCGCGGTGTTTGTCGCCGTGCCGCACAAGGGCAGCGAAATGGCGGACCTGAGCATCGTCCGCTTTGCCATCCGCCTCATTCGCCTGCCGGCGGATGCCCTCGGCGTGGCCAAAGGCGCGCTCACGCAGGACACGGGCATGCTGAATCCGGCGCTGCTGAACTACAACATGCTGGGCCTGCGCAGTGTGGACATGCTTTCCCCCGAGCATCCTTACTTCAAGGCCATCCAGCAGCGTCCCATCCTGGTGCCCTACCACTCCATCATCGGCGACCGCCGCCGCGGCGACACACCGGACAGCTCGGACGGCGTGGTGCCTTACTGGAGTTCCCACCTGGAGGGCGCGCAGTCCGAGCTGATCGTGCCCTGGGGCCACAGTTGCGTGGAGAAACCCGAGACCGTGCAGGAGATGCTGCGCATCCTGCGCCTGCACGCCGGGGTCAAAAAATAAGCTCAGCCCTCCGGCGGCCCCGGCACGGCAGAAACTCGAAGCGCCGGGGAAAACCCCCTGGGCCGCAAAGAGCGCTCTGCCTGCTGCCCGCAGACGCACCTGAGGAGGCGAGCGCTTGCAAAGCGCTCCTCCTTGTTCTCCGCAAGTTCAAAGCGCTGCGTTTAGGGGCTTTTGTTGGTCACCAAGTTCCACGGGAATTTGACTTCCTCGCCCGTTTTCTTGCGGATGATGTATTCGATTTCGGTGCAGCTAAAGCTGACATTCTCCGCAGGCGCGGTCTTGCCGGACGTTCCCCCCAGGCTGACTGAGGAAATCACGACATCGCTCATTTTGATGATGAGGTATTCCTGCGCTTTCGGGCCCTTGCGCGTGCCCTTGAGCACCACTGTGGGGATGTGCTGTCCGGTGGCGCAGGCCTTCATCAGAAGGGGTGAGGCAGAGTCCACGGGCTTGGACACCACCACTTCCTCAAAGTTGGCCCTGCCTGCGCCACCGCCACCGCCACCGCCAACTCCTGAACCAGTGACTTCCACTCCAAAGCTCCATCCGGTCACTGGAAACCCGGCTGCTGAAGTCGAATCACCCTGGATGCCGTCCACGGCCAGGGTGTAGGTGTAGGAGGTCTGCGCGTGAACCGGCTGCAGGGAAGCCGCCAGCGTCAGCAAAAAGAGAGCGGCAGCGAATTGGAATGGGTGTGTTTTCATGGTCGTGGATTGAATTTGAAGCCCACGACAGCATGGGCCGGTTAAAGCGAGGTTATGTCCAATGACTGCGGCGCTGTTTGCTCTCTGTGGAACCCGCTGCCAGGCCATGCAGAGACCAAGTGGGAAAAGCGCCGGACTGTGAGCACAGTCTGTGCGCGGCCCTGCCAAACACAAGGGGAAATGCGCTGCTGCCTGCCGCCTCGAGCCTCCTCGGAATCCTCATCCCGTTGGTGGTGCTGTCGAACGGCCCACCGGACGCCTGCGAGGTTTAGCGCGCTGTGCCTCGCAGTTCCCCGGCGATGATGGCGTAGGCGCGGAAGCGGGCCGCGTCTGGAAAGTCGTGATCGCAATCAGGATGGACAGCCTCGAGGCGGTCCACCGCGCCGTGCAGGGCATAAACCTGACGCGCGGCGGCGGTGATGCGATCCACGCTGGCATGCTTGAAATTGCTGTCGTGCAGCGGGGCGCTGATGAAGACGCGGCGCGGGGCGAGCAGGGCGAGCAGTTCGTCGAAGTCATACGGCAGCGCCTGCGGCCTGCCGAGGTAGGCCGCGATGCCGGGCAGGTAGCGCGGCTGATTCCAGCCGGAGAGGTTGCCGTCCTTGTAGTCGAGGTAGGAGTCGAGTCCGCAACTGCTGACGATCACCCGCAGCCGCGGCTCAAGGACGGCGGTGTACACCGCGTTGTGCCCGCCGAGGGAGTGACCGATGGCGGCAAAGCCGGCGCGTGCGTCGACAAACGGCAGAGTCTCCAGAAAGTCGAGGCCGCGGATGTTGTCCCACACCGCCTTCATGGTGCCGCTTTCATAACCGAGCGCCTTGAGGTCAGGCTGATATTGCGCCAGCAGCGGGTAGGAGGGGGCGAGGGTGACAAAGCCGCGCTCCGCCAGTTCGGCGGCGTATTGTCGGTTCGGTTTGCCGCCGAGGCCGACCACGACTTGATGGCCAATTTGATTTTCCGTCGGATGCAGGCAAAGCACTGCGGGCGCGGGTGGCCCGGCCAGCGCGGCTTTCGGAATGCAAAGGTAGGCGGGCACGCGCCCGCCCGGCTCCGCGGCGTAGCTGACCAGCCGCCGCAGATACGTGCCGCAGTCCGTTTCCTCGAGGAACTCCGGCTCCAGCGCGCAACGTTTGGCCTCGCCGGGCAGCGGTCCCGTCAGGCTCAAAAACCCCTCCAGAGCCTCCGTGCCACGGCCTTTTTCCCAGGCCTCAGCCGAGGCCGCGCGCGTGATCCGCCCGTCCGCCGCCCGCATCTCCAGCAGGTCGCTCCGGCTCAGCCCGCGCAGAGGTGGCAGGTCATCCGCGGCGTTGCCGGCCGGCGGCCAGACGAACGCAAGCAGCATGGGGCGGAAGGAAGCGGGAAGGCTGCGCATGAGGTGGAGGACAGCTACGCGCGCGGCCGTCGCGATCCATCGGCGCAGGCGCGCTTTTCCGGTTCACCGGGAGCGGCTGAGCCGGGATGGGAATTTATTTCAGGCACCCCATCTCCGTTGGCGGCCCTCAAGCCGCACAAGTCTCTTTCGGAGTGTTCCGCCCTCAGCCCTCCGGCGGCTGCGGCTCCTCCTCCTCGCCCGGGCCGTGGCCGCGATCAATGATCTGGCTGGCGACGCGGTAGGCAGCGACGAAGTCCGCGCCCGCCGTGGTGGTGCCGAACTGGCCGATCAGCCCGTCAACTGATCAAAGAGCGCCGTCGTCTGCCGTGCTTTCTCCCGCAGGCTGGTGGTCAAGGAGCTGCGGTCGGTGATGGTGTCCTGCGGCGCGGCGATGACGGTCTTAAAGTCGATGGCCTCGGCATTGAGGGCGTCCGCGGCGGCGGTGGTGATGCCGTATTCCTCCGCCAGGGCGGTGGTGGTGGCGCCGGTGGCCAGCGCTCCGGCATCCGCGATCAGGCCGCTCGCCTTTTGCAGCAAGTCCTCGTTCCGCAGGCGCCGCCAGCCGGTGAGGGAGAGATCGTACTTGGCGGCAATCTCCTCGTTGGACTGGTCCCGGGCAAAGAGGGTGGCGGCGCTGCCCAAAATGTAGGCGGTGTCCTCCAGCTCCTTTTCCTCCCGCACCTTGTCTGCGGCGGAGCCGGTGATGACGGCGGACTGGCGTCCGGCCAGCGCGGTGAGTTCATCCGTGGACGCGCGGGCATTGGCGACCTTGGTGGTGAAAATCACCGGCGGCTGGTTCTGCCAGATGGCGGTGTGCGCTTCGAGGTCCAGGCAGGTTAGGCGAGTGCGGTAGCTGGCGATCTGATTGGCGATGCGGTCGTTCATGGCTTGTCAGTGGTTAGGTGTTGGGAGTAACGGACAGAGGCGATTTCAGAGGAAACCGCTCGCTCGCTCAATCCAAAGAACCGGCGTTAGGAATTGGCTTGATTTCGCTCGGATTTTTGCTCGCCAGATCATTCCCTGAGGGCGTCATCCCAGACCTTCTCTGGAATCAGATCGTGGACCACCCTCATCCAGCCGAGCAGTGGCCGCCACGCTTCCGCCGGCTGGCCGCGCCAGTGAAAGTCAATGTGAGTGTCCCAGCCTTGAGGGAGCCGCAGGATGCCGTGGCCGTCGTCAAAGGTCATGCGGTCCTCAAAGTGCAGGGGCAATTGCAGTTCAGCCAATTTGCCGCGCAGCAGCGCCAAGTCTTCTGCGGTGAAGGAGAGCATCTGCTGTAGTCCGTGTCTTATGTCAACGACGGCACCGCCGCATCCGGGTTGATCCACGAGGAGCAGGTAAGTCCAGTTGCAAACGCCGATTCGCGACATGGCGGACTCCCCGTAATATTCCACCAGGACGCGGCCTTGCAGCAATTCCGGGCGCAGCGGGGCGGGGAATGGTGACTGCGGGGATCATGGGCTGTCAGGGAAGGCGCGGCGCAGGCGCTCCAGTCGGGATTTTTTGCCGCTTGCGGGCAGGCAGCGCCGCCACCGGCGGAGAGGGATTGAGCAGCGGCAGCAGAAGCCGCCGCCATTCTCCCAAGCTGGCGAGCACACCGCCGATCTCCATCGACTCAGTATCATGGTAGCGGTCGCCCTCCGGGGTGACGGTGATCGGCTCGATGATGCCGTGCCGGCGCACGGATTCGATCGTGTCATCCATGAGGGTGTATTTTGCCGATTGATATGGATGGCGGCACTCCAACCGCTCCGCCTCACGGCGTGTAGTAGTTCCCCAGGTGCTCCAGGACCTTCGCGCGCAGTTCGTCGCCGTGCACCGCGCCGTCGTGGCGCCAGAGGATGCCGCCATCCGTGCCTAACAGCAGTGTGTAGGGCGTGCCGCCGGGCCATTCGGGATCGAGCGCCTTCGCCAGCAGTTCCAGGTCGGTGTCCTTGAAGACGTAGCTGTTGGTCTTGCGGCCTTCGGCTGCGACGGATTTTTGCAGATTCGCGGGCATGCCGGCCTTCTGCTCGTTGAGGAATTCCCTCACCGCGCCGATGTCGGCCGGGTCATCGACGCTGATGCTGATGAACTCGAAATCACGCCGGCCAAACTGGCGCGCGGTGGCGACCAGCTCCGGGAATTCCTCCACGCAGGGTCCGCAGTAGGTCGCCCAGAGGTTGATCAGGCGCACCTTGCTCGTCCCGTTCTTGCGCAGCGCGGCCACGCCTGCGGCGTCGATGGTCTCCACCTCCACCGGCGTGCTGTCCCATTGCTTCGTCATCGCCGCCACCTTCGTCTGTTTGCTGCGCCATTTGGTGGAGCAGCCCATCGGCCGCGTGATCTCCACCGGCACCGGCTGCCCGGCGAGCAGGGCCTTCACCGCGTTGCGCGCATCCGGCGACTGCACCGTGGAGTCATCACCGCCGAAGCGTGAGTCGTCAAAGCGCCCCTTGTAGCGCAGCTTGCGCTCGGCATCGAAGATGAACACATGCGGCGTCGTCAGGCAGCCGTAGGCCTTCGCCGTCGCCTGCGTCTCGCCATCGTAGAGGTAAGGAAAGGTGAAGCCCTCCTCCGCGGCGTATTTTTTCATGTCCTCGAAGCCGTCGTTGTATTTCGAGTAACCCAGCTCATCGAGGCTCAACCCGTCCGGATGGTTCGGGTTGATGGCGACGAAGGCCATGCCCTGCGGCGTGTAGTCGGCGAGGAAAGTCTTGAGGCGGTCCGCCGCGCCGTGGGAGGTGGGGCAGTGATTCGAGGTGAAAAAGACCACCAGCACCTTGCCGTCTTTGAAATCCGCCAGCCGGTAGGTTTTGTCATCGACGCCCGGCAGCGCGAAGTCCGGCGCCGCCTCACCGATCTGCAAATCCGCCACCCCTTCCTCCGCAGAGACGGTGGACAAAGCGAGACTGGCGAGCAGGGGGACGAAGGGAAGGCGGCAGTTCATGGCGGGCGAAGACGATGCAAAGGAAACGCCGCCTCGCGTGGAAACTCTCACCGCACTTGCCCGCGCCGCGTCAGAGCAGGCTCTCGATTGGCAGCAGGCTCACCACGTCCGTTTGCAGGCGCTTCCACAGGCTCGTCTCCGGTTCGTGGGTCCAGCGCTTCTCCTGGCCATCCTCCTCCGTCACCCACACCATGCGGCGGCCCTCCAACAGCACCTGGTACGCCGCCTGTTTCAAATCCCGCTCAATGACCTCCGGCAGCCGTCGCGCCAGCGCCGGGCAGTCAAACAGCACCCCCATCTCCGTGTTCAGCCGGCTGCTGCGCGGGTCGATGTTGAACGACCCCACAAACCCCCGCTTGCGGTCAAAGCTGAAGGTCTTCGCGTGCAAACTGGAGCCGCTGGATTTCCCCGCGCCGCGGGAGCCAAACAAGCCTTTGCCCCCCGTCTTCCCGCTGCCTCCGCTGCTGTCCCCGCCGCCGCCCGCCGTCGGCTTGATCTCGTAGAGCTCCACTCCCGCCTTCACCAGATCCCGCCGGTAGCGCTGGTAGCCGGAGTGCACCACCGCCGCGTCCGAGGAGGCCAGCGAATTCGTCAGCACCACCACCCGCACCCCGCGCCGGCACAGACCCGCCAGCAGCGCCACCCCCTTGGCGCGCGGCACGAAGTAGGGCGACACCAGAAACAGCTCCTTCTCCGTCTGCTCGAAGAGTTCCTTCAGGCGGTACGCCAGGTTCTTCTTTCGGTTGCGAAAGGACGTCAGCACCTTGTCGGGCGGATCGCACAGGATCGTCGCGCCGCCCCACAGAAAGCGCAGCTCCTCCGCCCGCACCCGTTGGGCAAAGCCGCCCTCTCGCAGGTCCGCCGCCGCCACCGTCGCATCCGGCGTCGCATCCGGCGTCGCATCCGGCGTCGCATCCGGCGTCGTCGCGATCAACCACGCCCGCGCCGCCGCATAGGCCTCCGCGTTCGCCTTTGGCCGCGTCAGCTCCGCCACCGGCACCGCCTCCTTGTGGTTCCAGTAGAGATCGAACGCCTCCTGCGTCTCCTCCACCACCGGGCCGACCACCGCCACATCCAAGTCCGCAAAATTCGCCCCGCTGCCCGCCCCATAGTACTCGTCCGCGATGTTGCGCCCGCCCACGATCGCCACCCGCCCGTCCGCAATGAACGACTTGTTGTGCATCCGCCGGTTCACCCGCGCAAAGTCAGACAAAATGCCGATCACCCGCAGCGTCCGCCACTTCACCGGATTGAACATCCGCACCTCGATGTTCGGGTGGCTGTCGATCGCCAGCAGCACCTTGTCGGACGGCATCGTGCCGATGTCATCCAGCAGCAGCCGCACCCGCACCCCGCGGTCCGCCGCCGCGAATAGCCGCACCAGCAGCGCTCGGCCGGTGCGGTCCTGCTTCCAGATGTAATACTGGACATCCAGGCTGTGCCGCGCCGCGTCTGTCAGCGCCAGCCGCGCCGAGAGCGCCTCCTCCGCGTCCGACAGCGCGTGCAGGCCAGACTGCCCCGGATGCGCAGCAAGTTGGCTTTCAAGATGGGTGGCGAAGCTGCCGGGCGCGGTGGTGGTCATGCCGGTGAAAAAGATACGCACCAGGGCAGAGCAAAGGCCAGCCCAGAGTGATCCCCACGCAGGCACAGCGCACGCGCCACCGGCTTAGCGGCCACCACGCCCCGGCCCGCCGCCCGCACCCCGGCCGGATAAAGCCCCTCCGCGCCGTGCCGAAACCACCCGTGGCGGACGGCGCCGCCGCGCCGCGCGCGGGCGCTCCGCAGCCGTCCCCGACTCCAGCGCCTGGCAGAGCAGGAGGGCGAGAGTGCTGTGTGGGTGATTTTTCAAGCTCATAACTTCAAGCCCGCTGCAACCAATGAGCGCCGTCTAGCGGGCACTGTTACAAGGAATTCGGGGTCGGCAAGAAAAACTTTGCCAATGCTCACGCGGATTTCGGCTAGCGATAAAGCGTTAATGTCAGTTTGTCCGGTTCATCCGGGAAGTGGGTGCGTTTCAGGCTGCCGGTGGAAACCGGTCTGGAACGAAGCATGGCGCGGTTCCACCCCTTTGCCCATGAGGGCCAGCCTTTTTTTCAACCCTGGTACGGCTGTTAAGGGGCGAAGCGGAGGGCGTAGAGATCGGCGTCGTTCATGGTGACGCGGAGGGTGATGGTTTGGCCGCTGTGTTTGGTGAGGTCGAGGGCGGGAGCTTCGAATTCGTCGCCGTAGAGTTCGGCGGAGGTGGCGACGACGGAGCCGGTTTGATCGAGCGCTTCGATGGTGAGGCTGCCGGCGGCGGAGGTGGCGTAGTTGAGGAGGAGCCGGGAGCCGGTGGCGCGCAGGGGTTTGGTGGTGATGCTGCCGCCTTTGGCGTCGGCGTGGATGGAGGCGAAGCCTTGCTTGCGGACGGTGAGGCGGCGGATGCGGTGGTCGGGGTGGCGGTAGTGCTCGGAGATGTAGAGGGACCATTCGCCGGGGCCGGTGACGACGATGCCGTTGGCGGTCATGTTGTTGCGGTCGGTCCAGTTTTGGAGGTCGGGGCCGGGGCGAACCCAGGCTTCGAGGAAGGGGCGGTCCCAGTGGACGCCGTCGCGGCTGGACATGAAGACGGCGTCGCTGACGCCTTTGTCTTTATGCTCGGGGACTTTGTGGCGGGTGGTGATGAAGCGCTTGGGGAAGGAGAGGAAGAGGTGGGGGGCGGTGGGGCAGGGGACGGTGGCGGAGGTGTAGAAGTGCTCCCAGGGGACGCCCTCGGCGTAGGTGTGGGGGACGGGTTCGGTCCAGGTGAGGAAGTCGGGGGAGTGGTTGCTCTGGACGGCGCGGACTTTGTTGATGAAGATGCGGGAGAAGCAGGTGTAGCGGGAGCGGGTGGTGTCGTAGAAGGCGAGGTTTTGGGAGTCGAAGGCGCCTTTGGTGATGACGGGGGTGTCGCGCATCTTTTTCCAATGGACGCCGTCGGCGGAGGCGAAGGCGTAGAGGCCGCCGGGGGTCTCGCCCTGGTGCCAGTTTTTGCCGGGCTGCTTGACGCCGCCGAGGGCTTTGAAACGCTGCTCGGGGGGGCAGGCGGGGTTGGTGTCGAGGAAAGGGGAGAAGTTGTGGGACTCGACGCCGCGCCAGACGACGTTGTTGGCGGTGGTGCCGCCGGCTTCGATGAGGTTCAAGCGGGGGCGGGTGAAGTGGATGCCGTCGGTGCTCTCGGCGACGCAAGTGACCTGGGCGTCGCTGTGGTCGCTGCCGCCGGAGGAGCCGCGGTAGTACATGAGGACTTTGTCTTTGTCCTGGAGGACGCTGAAGTAGGCGCAGGTGTGGCCTTCCCAGGGCTGGTCGGTGGTGAGGACGATCTCGCGTTTGACGGGCTGGTGGAGCTTGAGGGTGAGGCGGTCCTTTTTGGCGATGAGGTGGTCATCGATGAAGAGCTCCCAGCGCTGGGCGAGGTCGAGGGGATCGGCGGCGTGGACGCTGAGGAGGGGGAGGGCGAGGAGCGGGAGCAGGCGCATGGCTGCGGAGGGATACGGGCGCGGTGGCGCGGTGCTGCTGGTTCTGTGGCAGGACCAGAGGAAAAGGCGGCGGACGGGGTGCCTGCGGCGCGGTCCGGGTCAGGGCGTGTTAACATAAAGCAATTTGGCCGTAAACCGGGTCTTTTTGGCGCAAAATTTCGGCTCTCGGCGGCGAGAATCTCGATTCACTTCGCCTCAGCCTGCATTTTGCGCTCAAAAATCCCGCGCTTTCCGCCTCAAAGCCTTTATGTTAACACGCCCTAGTCGGCGGCGAGGCTGCTGGCCTTGGTGTGGTAGATGACGACGACGTCGGAGGAGGGGCCGGAGGGGGCGAAGTCGTTGCCGAGGCCGACGGTCTGCAGGCGGGCGGCTTCGATGCCGAGGTCGATCAAGGTCTGGCGGACGCCCTGGGCGCGGCGCTCAGAGAGGGCGCGGGCGTGGTCCTCTGGAAGGGTGGGGGAGGTGTAACCGACGACGAGGTAGTTTTCGGTGGTGGTCTTGGCTTCGGTGACGAATTGCTGGAGGGGGAGGTGGTGGCGGCCGCTGGTGGTGTAGGCGTCGCCGCTGAAGGCGAGGGCGGGGCAGGCGGGCTGGAGCTGGCCATCGAGCGGGGTGGGGAAGCCGTCGCGGGAGCCGAGGGCGTAGACGACGGCGCTGCTTTCCGGCAGGAGGGGGAGGTTGGCGCAGCCGGGGATGAGGAGGGCGGCTCCCAGCAGGAGGACGGGGAGGGGGCTGGGGTGCGGACGGGGGGAGGGCATGCGGGGGTCAGGGGCTCCAGCGGGGTTCGGTGATCTCGCCATGGCCTGAGATGAGCTGCTTGCGGACGCCGGTGCTGAGGTCGTAGCGGTAGAGGTCGCCCTGCTGGGTGTAGATGAGGTAACGGCCGTTGGGGCTCCAGGAGGGGTGGCGGGCGCCGCGCTGGATGACGCGGGTGGGGCCGGAGGGGTAGTCTTTGACGGCGACGAGCCAGCCGCCGGCGGCGGAACGGGCGGTGAAGGCGATTTGGCCGCCATCTGGAGACCAAGCGGGGTCGGTGGCGAAACGGTAGCCGGTGGGCCAGCGCTGCAGGCCGACGCCGGATTTTTCGGAGCCAAAGTCGGCGATGTAAAGCTGCTGGCCGCTGCCTTCGTCGCTGGAGAAGACGAGGCGGGTGCCGACGGGGCTCCAACTGGGGCTGGAGGGGACGCCGATGGATTCGGTGATGCAGCCGGCGGAGTTGGTGGCGAGGTCGGTGACGAAGATCTCGGGGTTGCCGAGGAAGCTCATGACGAGGGCGAGGTGCCGGTCATCCGGAGCGAAGGTGGCGCCGAAGTTGGTGCCGGGGGTATCGGTGACGATGCGCTCCATGCCGCCGCCGAGGTCCATCAACACGACGACGGGGAAGCCGCTGCGGTAGCTGGTGAAGGCGAGCAGGGAGGCGTCGGCGGAGAGGGTGGGGCTGACGGCGCCGTGGCGGTGGCGGGTGATTTGCTGGATCTCGCCGCCCTCGGCGTTGCAGAGGTAGATCTGGCGGGAGCCGGAATGGTTGCTGACAAAGGCGATGCGGGAGGTGGCGAGGCCGGGCTTGCCGGTGATGGTGTAAATGAGGTCGTCGGCGAGGGCGCGGAGGTTTTCGTCGAGGCCGGGGGCGGCGTAAGTGCGCTCGAAGAGGAGCTTGCCGCTGGCGTCGCGGAGGCGGCCGGTGACGCGGCCGCCAACGGAGTCGCCGGCGATGGCGAAGGCGGGGGCGCTGCTGTCAGCGGCGGCGACCTCGATGGCGCGGGAGCGGCCGAGCTCAGTGAGGAGGGAGGCGCGGGCGCTGGCACCGGAGCTGCCGGTGAAGTCGCCGACGCGGAGGAGGGGGGCCTGGGGGACGGGAGCGGCGGATGGCGGCTGCCCGGCGCCCTTTTTTTTCCAGAAGGGCAGAAAGGCGTCGGCCGCGCCCGGCTGCCAAAGCAGCAGGAGGACGAGGAGGCGGGCGAACTGCGGGATGGGGTTCATTCGACCTGAAACTGGACTCGGCAATCGTAACGCGAATTTTGGAAAGGGGAAGGCAGTCGCTCAGGAAAGTGAAGGGTGGCACGTTCGGTGGGCGGGCTGCTGAGCCATTGGCGGACTTTTTCAGCGGCGTCGAGCACGGAGATGTCGAAATCGAGGGATCCGGAGGGCTGGGCGAGCTCGATTTTGGTGAGGGTCAGATCAGGATTGAGGCTGAGGTCGAGACGGAGGGAGCGCTGGGCGGGGGCGACGCTGCCGGCGGCGGGCGGCTGCCAGAAGCGCATGAAGGCTTCGTAGAGGGCTTGGTCGAGGCGGTCCAGGGCGCTGAGATCGCGCGCGGAGAGGGGGGCGCCGCTGCCGGGGGCGGGAGTGGCGGTTTGAAAACGGGAAAGGGTGATGAAACGGGCGGCGCTGGGTGCCGGGGGGGAGGCGGTGGGCGACGGCGCGGTGGTGGCTGTTTGCGCGGGAGCGGGCTGGGAGCTTTGAAACTCGGCCGGGTCAAACCATTGGGTGTCGTCGGCGGGCGCGCTGCCGCCGGAGGCGGCGGGGGTGAGGAAGGTGAACTCCGGCTGGCGCCAGACGTACCACGCGATCAGCCCGGCCAGCACGAGATGCGCCAGACAGACCAGCAGCAGCGCGGGCCGGATCGGCTCAAGGACGGGGGTGCGGGTCATGCGGTGGGGTCAGGGCGGACTGGAACCGACTTCGAAGGCGGTGCGGCGCACGCCAGCGCGGCCGAGCATGGCCATGACATCGGCGAGGGTGCTCACAGGTTGCGTGGGGGCGATCTCGACGCGAACGCCGAATTCGGGGGAAGCGGAGAGCCAGCGGGTGCGCAGTTGCTCCTCGGCGGCGGTGAGGGTGAGGGCTTCGCCTTCGAGGGTGACGCTGCCGGCCGCTTCGGCGCGCAGGGTGAGGACTTGAGCGGGCGGTTCGGAGGCAGCGGGCGCGGCGGGTTGTTTGGCGGCGAGCAGGACATCGCTCTGAGACACCAGGGGCAGCGCCACCATGAAGGCGAAGAGCAGGATGAACACCAGATCCAGCAAGGGCGTGATGCTGATCTCAGCGATGAGCTTGCGGTGATGCTGGCGGGTCATGCGCATCGGGATTCAAGAGGTCATGGGCGGGTTGGCGAGCACGGCGGGCGCGCTGGCAAAGGCCTCGCCGCCGGCGCCATCGAGGTCGCCGCGGCCGGAGCTGTCAGGCGTGGCGGCGCGGTGATCAACGAAGTGGCGGTCGAGAATGCTGGCGAAGTCGGCGGCGAAGTGCTCAATGCGGGCGATCTGCTGGCGGACGCGGGAGACGAGGTAGTTGTAGCCAAAGATGCTCGGGATGGCGACGATGAGACCGGCCACGGTGGTGAGCATGGCGGAGGAAAGGCCGGGTGCGAGCGCGCGTAGGCCGGCGCCATCGGCCGCGGTGGTGAGGCCGGCGAAGCTGTCCATGACGCCCCAGACGGTGCCGAGCAGGCCGAGTACGGGCGCGCCGCTGAGGGCGCTGGCGACGACGCCGAGACCGCTTTCGAGTTTAAGGGAAGTCTCGCTGACAGCGCGGTCCATGGTTTCCCGCACGGCGCTCATTTCGCTGGGCGTGACGCGGCCGGCGGCTTGCAGGCGGCGGCTGAAGCTGGCGTCCACGGTGTCGGTGCCGAGCAGGTAAAAAGCCAGCTCCTGGCAGGCGTCGTGATAGACGTGAAACATGGGCGCGGCGGTGAAGCGTTCGCTGGTTTGAAAAAGGTAGAGCGGGTGCGGGCTGCGGCGGAGATCCTCACAGAAGGCGGCATTGGCCTCGCGGGCGCGCTTGAGCAGGCCGAATTTGCGGGTCATGGCGACCCAACTGGCGATGGAGAGGACGACCAGCAGCGCGCAGATGACGACACCGGAGATGGAGGCGTTTTGAAGGCCGAAGGAGAGGCCTGAAGCCAGCAAAGGCAAAGTCATGACTCGGGAGTGACAGGCAAAACTGCGGAGTACTTAACGAATCGACGGCGCGCTGCGTCAACCGGGGATTTGCACGCGGCAAAAAAAGAGGCGCAGGTTTTTGGCAACCTGCGCCTCAAGCGGGCGAACCCTGGATCGAACGAACCGAACCGATCACCAACCCTGCGTGCGGCTGTAGTCCACTTGGGAGATAAAGCCGAGTTGCGGGGAAAACTCCGAGTAGCCCCACCACGGGTCAAGCGCCTCATGGCGGTAGTAAGGCGGGCGGTAAGTGCACTTGTAAGTGGGGAAGGGGAAGGTCACGACCTCGTACACGCCGTAGCCGAGACGCACGACAGTGCGCTTGGTGCCTTCCACGACGAAGTCGGAGGCGGCGGCGTGGGCGCCGTCACTGTGGTTGCTGCGATCCCAGACGTTGAAGTACTCGGAGAAGCCGTAGGCGATGTTGGCCAAGCCGCGGCTGAGCTTCCGGCTCCAGTTGAAGTGGTGTCCGGGAGGGGACTGGATGTCAGCCCAGGCGAGACCACCAAGCAGGGCAACGGCGAGAAGAGTGAATTGGAATCGTTTTTTCATGCGCACTGCTCTAGATACTCAAATCCGGCGAGGAATGGCAAGCGGGAAATTTGGGTTTCTGAAAACTTTTCGGCCGCGCGGTGAAATCACCCGGAAGAGAGCGTTGTCGAACACCGCCGCCAGGTCGATTGGGCGCGGGGGGTGAAAAAAGCTTGTGCTGAACCCGGCGCTTTGCTGTGCTGTGGCCCCATGAAGCAAACAATTCTCTTTGGACTGGCGGTCTGGGCATCGATGCTGCCGGTGACAGCGCAGCAATGGGACCTCGTCATCGTCAACGGCGAAGTGGTGGATGGCAGCGGCGCGCCGCGCAAAAAAATGCAGGTCGCGGTGAAGGAGGGACGGGTGGTGAAAGTAGGCGAAGACGTCGGGCCGGGCAAAGTGGTGATCGACGCCGCGGGCAAGGTGGTGGCGCCGGGCTTCATCGATGTGCACACGCACTCGGAGGCACTGCCGCAACTTCCGCTGGCGGAGAATTTTCTGCGCATGGGAGTGACCACCATTGTGACCGGCAACTGCGGCGGCTCAGAGACCGATGTGAAGGCCTTTTTCGAGAAGTGCGAGGCGACCGGGGTTGGCCTCAACGTGGCGACGCTGATCGGCCATAACTCGGTGCGGCGCAAAGCGATGGGCGGCAGTTTTTTGCGGCGGCCGGGCGAGGAGCAGATGCTGCAAATGCGGCAGTTGGTGGCGCAGGCGATGCGTGATGGCGCGGTGGGCCTGAGCACGGGCCTGATTTACAACCCGGGCACCTTTGCCAAGACCGATGAGATTCTCGAGCTGGCGCGCGTCGCCGCCGGGCACAACGGCATTTACGTGAGCCACATGCGGCACGAGACCACGAAGATTTTCGAGGCGGTTGAGGAACTCATCACCATTGCGCGCGAGGCCGGCATCCCGGCGCATGTCTCCCACATCAAGCTGAGCGGGCCGACGGCCTGGAAGCAGGCGGACAAGGTGCTGGCGGCGCTCGACCAAGCGCGCGCGGATGGCCTGCGAATCACTCAGGATCAGTATGCCTACACGGCTTCGAGCACGGGGCTGTCGCAGTTGATTCCGAGCGCGGCGCGGGAGGGCGGGTCTGAGGCCTACCTGGAGCGCATCGCGGACCCCGGGCGCAAGACGGTGATCATGGATGACATGCGTGCGATGCGCCAGCGCGCGGGCAACGAGGACTATCACTACGCGGTGGTGGCGCGCTACAAGGCGGACCCGGAACTGGTCGGCAAAAGCCTGCGCGAGGCGGCGGCGCTGCGGCGCGGCTCCGAGGCGGTGGAAGAGCAGGTCGAGTTGATTCTGCAGATTGAGGCCGAGGGCGGCGGTTCGGCCGTTTATCACAGCATGAACGAGGAGGATTTGCAGGCCTTCATGAAGCATCCGCTGACGATGACGGCCAGCGATGGCGGTCCGCGCCGCTTTGGCGAGGACATGCCGCATCCGCGCAGTTACGGCAACAACGCGCGGGTACTGGGGCGCTACGTGCGCGAGCTGGGGCACTTGGAGCTGGAGGACGCGGTGCGGCGCATGACGAGCCTGCCCGCGCGGACCTTTCAGTTGAAGGACCGCGGCGTCATCCGCGAAGGCGCGGTGGCGGATTTGGTGGTGTTTGATCCCGCCACCGTCACTGACAAGGCGACCTTCGACGCGCCGCATCAGTATGCGGAGGGCTTCAGCGAAGTGCTGGTCAATGGCGTGCCGGTGATCGCCGCCGGGGTGCTGACGGACGCACGGCCGGGCCGCGCGGTGCGGCGCGGGAAGTGAGGCCGCTCTGATCGTCCTCGAGCAAGGAAGGGGAGAAAGTGGGGCGGCGCGCGCCGAAGGCCGATTTTTTTTGCTCAGTGCCGGGTTGTGGAATAATGAGCCGTCTTGTCAAATGCACGAGTCGCTCCCACAGCAGCCCTTTGCTCCCGGTTTGGTCCGGCCCCAGGTTATTAGGCGGAGAACATTCACAGGCCGCACGCTCGTCGCGGCGTTGGCGGCTTGGTTGGGAAACTGTGGTCAGGCTTATGCCGAAGCGACAGCGGGCGCGGATTCAAGTGAGGAGGATTTGCATGACCGAATCAGGCGATTGCTGGGCGAGGAAGTGGATCTGGCACTGTTGGACGCGCTGGGAGTGGCCTGTTTTTCGGATGCGATGCATGCCTTGATCGCGAAGAAGGATTCGGTCGTGCAGAAAGTTTTCCGCGGAGTGGGGCTGCCCACTTACAACACCGGGAAATTGGACCATTCGCGCGGACACAAAGAGAAGTTTCCGCTGGAAAACATGCATCTTGCCGCCGTGCTCAATCTCATCAGGGCTTCGGCCTTCAGCCGGGAGGTGCGTGAAGAAACGATCCATGAATTTGAAACCGCGGTCCAGGGCGTGTTGCTGCTCATGGGATTGACCAGCGTGGCGCGCGGCGTTTTGACGGCCAGCCATGTCTCCGAGATTGCCGAAGCCAATGAAAAGAACATTCGTCTGGCTCCGGAAAAAACGATCGAGGACAGCATTTTTCAACTAACCCTTCTGTCGGCCGCCACCCAGGCGCCGTTGACCTCTTTCGGCAACGCCGCCATTGGCAACCATGAGTTCAAGGAGGCCGCGCTGGCTTTCAAGGTCATCTACATTCGTCTGTTGCCAAAGAATGGCATCGACATGTCGAGGCCGGAAATCGTGAATCACCTGCGACATGAGCTGGCTAACTATGACAATGCCGTGGTGAGGGAGCGCGTCGGCAAGGTCCTGCAAAACAGCGAACTGGCGAGTTATGAGCAGTTCGCGGACGCCCTGGAGCGCGCGGCGATCGAGCACACGCATGATTTGATGACGCTGCTCATGGCGACTTCCTGCGACGACGCGCAGGCCGCCGCAGGCGATCCTGGGCCGCTCATCGGCTTGTTTCAGACCTTTGGGACGGACTTTTTGCAAGTGATTCCGGCCATGATTCCGTTCACCATCTACATAGGGATCGAGCGCGTCTTCGTGGCCGCTGCGAGATTTGGGGTGCCGGGATCTCGAATCTTCACCCGGGAGCGCCTGAATTACATGGCGAAATTCCTGCAGGCGACCTGGGTGAACCTCATCAAGTACTTCGCCACCGCGGCGCCTAGCATTTCGTCCAAAATCACGGGCACGCACAAAACCTCCAAAGCCGCCGACAAGGTCACCACGGGGGTGGATTTCAGTTTTCTGGAGCAGATTTTGAGGGATGCTGAGTCGGCGATTATGGCGGTTTTGGACGCCATTACAGGGAGTTTCAACGGGAAGACGCTTGATATCAAGAGAGTCCAACAGGCGGTGGAGATGCTTCAGGAAAACAACCGTGAATGGAAGGTCAAGGTGGGAGATTTGGCGGCGCAGAGGATCTTTCCGGCGCAGGAAGAGCAGGCGATCCTAACCAAGGAGGAAGTGATTGCGATCCAGCACTCCATTCAAGGGAAAAAAGCCCCGAGGTCACGGCCTTACGAGGAGGGGAAAGTGGAGGACTTGAGCGATTTGCAGATCGAGCTTTCGAAGCTGGCTTCGAGCGGCGATGTCCAGGCCATCGAGGGTTTTGCAAGCCGCTTGGCCGAGATCAAAAACAAACACGGGGCTGAGTTGCGGCAGGCGGTGCTGGGGGCGTTGAAGGCGCAAGGGAGAAAACCCATCATCGAGGCGGTGCGTGAGATTTTGAAAAGCACGCCGCGCATCAGGGATTTGCTGGATTTCAATTACTGGCATGATCGCATCGGACCCGCGCTGGCAGACACTCTGTTCATTGTGTTTTTGCAGGGCTTGCACATGCCTTTTCTCATCAGTTCGGCCGAGCGGGCCATGTACAAGGCGGGCTGGTTCAAAAAGCTGCCCCTGCCGGCCCAGGAAGAGCTGTCGATTGTGCTGAACTATGCCCTGGGCATGTTTGCGGACAACTGGGCGGATACGGTGGCTCACAGCAAATGGCTGGTCACCTTGTACTTCGGCCAGTTGGACAGGGAGTTGCTAGAGGCGCTCCAAGCGCATCCTGAGGTGACGCGCCAATGGCTGGCGGATTATTATCAGGATGACAGCCGGCACAAAATTCCGCAGAGATACCTGGGCAAGATCACGCAGACGGCGGCCTTGATGGAACACTTGAAAACAACGCATCGTGACGAGGCGGAAAAATTGGAGGCGCTGATGCAGCGGTATGTCGAGAATGCGCGCAAGTATTATTGCAGGAACATGGTGATCGCCATGGAGATCGGGGTGATCGGAGCGGGCAACTCACTGCCTGGTGACTCGACGCACTTTACCTTCGCGGCCGCGCAGAAGGATTTCACGTTTGCGGTGACGCTGGCCGATTTCAAGCGGCATCCGCTCTTTCATGTTTACAAGCTGCTCTTCGGCTCGCTTTACGCCATTTATATCGGGCCCGCCTTGGCGCAAAACCTCGGCGCCGGCGTTCAGAATGACATGCGCGCGATGCTGCAAGCGGGTTTTCGATCCCGATATCCGGGTTTTGAGGACAAGCTGAGGGAACTCAGACAAAAAGAGAAGTCTTCGCCGTAGCCAGGACCTTCCAGGTCTGGTTCCTTCCGCGCGGCCAAACCTGGAAGGTCTGTTTTACGGGTTCAGGCTTGGCTTGGCGTGTCGGCGGGCTGCAGTTTGCCATCGGCGGTAAACTTCATGCCCGCGGCTTTAGCAGCCGCGGCGGCGGGTCCGCCGAAACCGAGCAGCAGGGCGACTTCCTCCTGCACCTGCTCGATTTCATCGAGGTGCAGTTCGGGGTCGCGGATGATGTAGATGTCCCCGGTTTTCTTGTCCTCGTAAAAGCGCATCTTGCCGGTCTCGCTGTCCTTGACAGCGGTCTCATTGAGCTGGCGTTTGCGCTCGAGCATGACGGCGAGGATGTAGCGCGCGTTTTCGCTGCGCGGATCGTCCTCCTCGACCAGGCGTTGCAGCAGGCTGAGCGGGCTTTCCTTGCCGGTGATGTCAGGTTTTTCCTCGACGGCGTTCTTTTGATAGCTGGTCTTCCAATAGGAGTAAGGCGTGCGCTCGCTGAGCTCCTGTTCCCAGGCTTCGACGGCCACGTCGCGGCGCAGGTAACCACCGGTTTCGGGGTCGAAGTAAATGGCGGTAAAGAGCGCCTGGCCGTCTTCAAAGGGCGTGCCGGTTTGGGCGCAGGCGTGGGTGCGGGTGCGGATGTGCCAGTTTTGCAGCATGGGGAAGAAACGAAGCGGGCGATCAGGCCGGGCTGGGCGCGGGCGTGCGATTGCGCGGACGGGTGACTTTAGGAGCGCGCAAGGAGAACTTCGGCAGCTCCTTGTTTTGCGAGCGCAGGTAAAGCATGAGACCGCCGAGCGCGGCATAAATCAGGTTGGGAATCCAGACCGTGAGCCAGGGCGGCAGGTGGCCGCCTTTGCCGAGGTTGAGAAAGACGTCGTTGACGAAGATCATGCTGAAGAAAATGAAAATCGAAGCCGCGATGCCGCCGAGGGAGCCGCGGCGCGAATAAGCGATGCCGAGCGGCGCGGCGACGAGGGCCAGCACGAGGCATTGGAAGGGCAGGGCGAAGCGGTGATAAAGATGAGTGCGGAAGGGCGCCAAGCCGGTCTTGTCTTTTTCATGATGCGCCTTGTGGTAGGAGATCAAGTCCGGCACGCCCATGAAGTCGGGCATCAAGGCGGAGGAAACGATGCTCCACGGCGTCTCGGTGATGCCGTGGACGTCCATCCTCTCGGGGCTCATCCGGGCGGAGGTGATGGTGCCCGTCTGGCTTTTGGCTGTCGTTTTGGCCACGGGCAGGCCTGAAGCCGGGACGCGGCCGCCAAAATCGTTGAGCTTGGCGGGTCTGCCGTTTTCATAGATGATTTCCAGTCCCCGGTAGAAACTCCATATGCCGGTCGTCTTCCACCAATAGGCGCTGTTGGCGATCCAGGCGCGCTCCAGTTCGCCTTGGTCGTTTTCCTGGCGTACCTCGATGTTGCGGATCTTTTCATCGCGGAGGTTGAAAGGAAAGGATCCGGCGTACCACGTGCGATGCGTCTCTTTGTTGTGATACATCAGCGCCCGGGCCATGATGGTGCCGGCCTCGCCCTCCATCAATGCGCGCATGATGGCCTGGCGGTTGCCCTCGGCGCGCGGAGCCCAGTAGTAGTTCGCGGCCAGGCTCAACACCGAGGCTGCCAGCGCGCAGTAAAAAATGGGGCGCAGGATTTGCGCCACGCTGCGGCCCGCGCCGAGCATGGAGACGATCTCGTTGGCGCGCGACATTCTGGTCAGTGAATAGAGCACGCCGAGCAGGATGGCGGCCGGGGCCACAGAAACGAAAATGAAGGGAATGAGGTTGAGGTAGAAAACGAAAATCTTGGTCAGCGGTGTCTTCACGTCCTGGAAATCCTTCAAGCTGTCCAGCAGGTCCATCAGGATCCAAAGCGAGCAAAAGGCGATGAAACAGAAGGCCGCGGGCGCAAGGAAGGAACGCAGCGTGTAGCGGTCGAGCACGCTGGAACGGGAGTAGTACTGCAGCAGGACGGCAGGCGTGAAGCAGGCCAGCACGATCATGAACAGCTTGATGTAGTAGGCGATCGGCGTGGCGGGTTCGCCTGTGATTGAAATCTCCAAGTACTCCAGGTGATCGGAAAGGTCCGCGCACACCGCCCAAAGAGCGATGAAAAAGCAGGCGGACCAAACCGGTTTGGCGATGCGGCGTGAGTTCGGCCAGGCGCGCAGGATGGCGACGTGAAACACCACGCCGCCCACCAGCAGCCACAGGCCGAGGTAGGGCACGAGGTAGCGCAGGCAGAGAATGGGTTCCGTGGGCGGCGGCCAGCCGGGGCGTTGCCTCCATTCGATGCCGTTGCGGGGCGAGTCATCGAAGGGCGGGCAGAAATCGATGGACTGCAGCAGCATCATCAGCAGCACAGCCAGCAGCGTGGTGATGCCGCTGACGTGCGGGGTCGTGCGCACCCACTTCCAAAAGGCGGAGAGGGGTTTGGGCAGCGATTGCTCGGAACCAGTCATGAACCGAAAGACTGGCCCTGTTTCCCGGCGGAGTCAACGCGGTCCCATTTGCCTCTCCAACACAACGCCAACAACCAGCTTGGCAAGGCGGCAGGAAGGGGTATTCTCGCCAACCATTTCGCTGATATTGAGTTATCCCTTAGAATCCTGTGGCCATCTGCCGCGGCCGTCGAGCTGGACATGTGTCTTATTGCTCGCCGCGCCGTGGATTGCCGCTGGCTCGGTGCAGGCGGCAGGGGAGGCCAAAGTGTCCTACAACTTCGAGGTCAGGCCGATCCTCGCCGCGAAGTGCTTCGGTTGCCACGGCAGTGATGCCGGCAACCGCAAAGGCGATCTGCGCCTGGATACCTTTCAGGATGCTACCGTCAGCGCCATCCAGCCGGGCAATCCGGATGCCAGCGAGCTCATGCAGCGGCTGCTGAGCCAGGATCCGGACGAGATCATGCCGCCGCCGGAGAAACATCAGGAGTTGAGCGCGGCGCAGATCGAGGTATTGCGGCGCTGGATCAGCCAGGGTGCGGAGTATGACCGCCATTGGGCCTTTGTGCCACCTGAAAAACCCGGCGCGGAAAACCTGGACGCCATCGTTGCCCGCTCGCTTGAGGCCAAGGGCTGGAAAACCGCGCCGCCGGCGGAGAAACACGAGTGGCTGCGGCGCGTGACGCTGGCGCTCAACGGCGTCGTGCCCACTTTGGAGGAGCTGGACGCGTTCCTGGCCGACGAAAGTCCGCAGGCGCACGAGCAGGTGGTGGACCGGTTGCTCGCGCGCTCCTTTTACGGCGAGCGCATGGCGGCCTTGTGGCTGGATGCGGCGCGTTATGCCGACACTTACGGCCGGCATGAAGACCAGGACAACTCGATGTGGCCCTGGCGCGACTGGATCATCAAGGCCTGCAACGAAAACCTGCCCTATGACCAGTTTTTGACCTGGCAAATGGCGGGTGACCTGCTCCCTCAGGCGACGCAGGAGCAAAAGATCGCCACCGGTTTCCACCGTCTGGCGGTGATGACCAACGAAGCCGGCAGCAACCCGGAGGAAAACCGCTGGATGCAGATCTTCGACCGCGTCCAGGTCACCTCCACCGCCGTCTTGGGCCTCACCCTTGAGTGCGCCCAGTGCCACGACCACAAGTATGATCCCTTCTCGATGAAGGACTACTACCAGATGGCCGCTTTCTTCGACAAAGGCGACGAGTTCGGCCTCTTCCCGCGCTTTTGCAACGGCACCCCGCCGCCGAGCGCTTATGTTTACAAGCCCGGCGAGGCCGAAAAGCACGCGCAGGTTAGGCAAACCGTCGCACAGGCGGAGGCACACCTTGAGACCGTTCGCCAAGCCGCCCGCCAGCGCTTCGAAACCTGGCGCCAGCACGCCGCCCCGCCCGCCCAGGGCAGCGGCATGTGGGCTTATGCGGCCGCCGGCGGCAAAAAGGCGCGCCTGCCCTCCGCCATGCCGCAGCCGGAGCTGGCCATCAGCTTCGATGCCGTCGATGACAAGGAGGAAGACTTCCACATCTCCCTCAATCCCCCCGTGCGCACCGCCACCCGCGCGCCGCGGTCGCTCGTTCCTGGCGTTTCCGGCCGCGCTTGTGATTTTCCGGCGCCCACCGGCAGCTCCTGCAAGTTCCCCCCCGAGCTTTGTTATTACCGCAAGCACACGCCCTTCACCTTTTCCTTCTGGATGACGGTCGCCGAGACGCCGCAGCGCGCCGTTGTGCTGCATCGGTGCCGCGCGGGCGAGGAATCGACGCACCGTGGCTACGATATCATGTTCCTCGACGGCAAACTAACAGCCACTCTTGCCCATTATTACCCCGGCAACGCCATCCGGGTGCAGACCGAGGAGAAAATCGATTTCCCCGAGTGGCGTCATGTCGCCCTAACTTATGACGGCTCCAGCCGGGCCGCCGGTTTGCAGCTTTATATCGATGGCAAAAAGGCCCGCACCCGCGTGGTTCGCGACTGTCTCACCCGCGACATCGACTATCGCCAGGAATGGGGCGACGGCGACGCCGCCCAGGTCGCTGATGGCAGCTTCGAGCAGGCCGCTTTGATGCTCGGCAAAAACAACAACGAGACCAGTCTCAGCGGCGCCGCCATCGATGAGTTCCGCGCTTACGACCGGCAGCTCAGTGCCGTCGAGATCGCCTTCCTCAGCGGCGAAACGTTGCCCGCAGACGACGCGCCCTGGTTCGATTGGTTCGTCCGCGAGATCGATCCAGAAAGCATCGCCGCCCTGGCCGCCCTCAATGCCGCCCGTCAGGCCGAGACCGAGTTCGACATCACCCTGCAGGACATCATGGTCATGGCAGACACGCCCGGTTTGGGCCGCGAGACGCCCATGCTGCAGCGCGGGGACTTCCGTTCTCCCGGTGAGACGGTCGAGGCCGGCACGCCGGCGTCCCTTCCGCCCATGCCGGAGGGCGCGCCGAAAAACCGGCTCGGCCTCGCCCAGTGGTTGGTCAGCGAAAACCACCCGCTCACTGCCCGGGTGCAGGTCAACCGGATTTGGGCCACCCTTTTTGGCCGCGGTCTCGTCGCCACCCCGCAGGATTTCGGCGTGCAGGGGGAAGTCCCCGCCCTCCCCGCGCTCCTGGACTACCTCGCCTGCCGCTTCATCGAGCTCAAGTGGGACACCAAAGCCCTTTGCCGCGAGATCGCCCTCTCCCAGGCCTTCGCCCGCAGCTCCTTGCCGGCCGATCCCGCCCAATGGGAGGCCGATCCGCACAATCAATTCCTCGCCCGCGGGCCGAGGGTCCGCCTCACCGCCGAGCAATTGCGCGACTCCGCCCTTCTCGCCTCCGGTTTGCTCGATCCCACCGTCGGCGGCCCCAGTGTGAAGCCCTATCAGCCCGCCGGGTTGTGGGAAGACAGCGCCACCCAGCACGAATACGTTCAGGACCACGGCGAAAAACTCCACCGCCGCAGCCTTTACACCTTTTGGCGGCGCACTTGCCCGCCTCCGGCGATGACGGTTTTCGATGCGCCCTCGCGCGAGTTCTGTTTGGTCAAACGCAGCGTCACCACCACGCCACTGCAGGTGCTCGCCGTGTGGAATGACACCGGTTATTTGGAAGCCGCCCGCGTTTTGGCCGAGCAGCTTGTGCAAAAGCTGCCCGCACCAGACGCGGATGCCGAGCGCGTGCGGACCGCCTTCCGCATGCTCGCCGCCAAGGAGCCCGCACCCGCGCAGACCGCCGCCCTCGCCAGCGTCATCGCCGCCGGACGCCAGGAGTTTGCCAGCCAGGCCGAGCAGGCCGCAAAGCTCCTCGCCGCCTCCGGCGAGCAGCCGCTCGTCCTCGGGCTCCCTCCCGCCGAAGTCGCCGCCACCGCCGTCATGGTGCGCGCCTTATTCAGCGCCGAGCCCTTCGTCAACGCCTACTAACTCTCCCTTGCTGATATAACATGACATCCCAGACCCGGCAATGGTTCCCCTGTCAGCAGCTCGCTGATCCCGCTGGCCTCACGCGGCGCGAATGGATCAGCCGCATGGGTTACGGCACCGGCGCCGCCGCGCTCGCCTCCCTGCTCGGGGAAAGCCCCGCCGCCCCCGGGCTCAGCGCATTGCCCCACTTCGCCCCCAAAGCCAAGCGCGTCATCTGCCTGTTCATGAGCGGGGGCATGTCCCATCTCGAATCCTTCGACCACAAGCCCCTCTTGCTGGAGCGTCACGGCCAGCCGCTGCCCCTTTCCGTCTTCAAGGACCGCCTCCCACTCGGCATGTCCCAGTATCAGAATCAATTCTCCATCCAAGGTTCCCAATTCGCCTTCAAACAGCACGGCCAGAGCGGCGCCTGGGTCAGCGAGTGCTTCCCCCACATCGCCCAGCAGGCCGACAAAATTTGTTTCCTCAAAGGCATGGTCTCCGAGGCCGTCAATCACGACCCCGCCATCGTCTTCATGAACAGCGGGCATCAACTTCCCGGCCGTCCCACCATGGGTGCCTGGCTCAGTTACGGCCTCGGCTCCGAAAACGAGAACCTCCCCGCCTACATCGTCCTCGTCACCAAAAGAAACGCCGACCAGCCCCTCTCCTCCCGGCTCTGGGACAGCGGTTTCCTGCCCAGTCAGCACCAGGGCGTCCAATTCATGCCCGGAAAAGACCCCGTTCTTTTCATTCACAACCCCGAAGGCCTCAGCGACGCCCTCCATCGCCGCATGGTGGAGCAGCTCATCGCCGTGCAGCAGGAGGAACTCGCGCAAAGGGGCGAGACCGAGATCCAGGCCCGCATCGAACAGCTCGAAATGGCCGCCCGCATGCAGGCCGCCGTCCCCGAAGTCGCCGACATCTCTGGCGAATCCAAGCAAACCCTCGAGCGCTACGGCAAAGCCGTGAAGCGCCCCGGCAGTTTCGCCCGCCATTGCCTGCTCGCCCGCCGCCTCTGCGCCCAGGGCGTGCGCTTCATCCAGCTTTTTCATCCCGGCTGGGATCACCACCTCGGCCTGGCGGATCGTTTCGCCCGCGTCGCCGCCGATGTCGATCAACCCGCCGCCGCCCTGCTGCAGGATCTGGAGGAAAGCGGCCTCCTCGACGAAACTTTGGTTCTCTTCGTCTCCGAATTTGGCCGCACCTGCTACGCCCAGGGCGGCTTCTCCAAAAAAGGCAGCGACTATGGCCGCGAACATCACCGCGATGCCTTCACCTTCTGGGCCGCTGGCGGCGGCATCAAGCCTGGAATCAGCCACGGGGAGACCGATGACTTTGGATTCGACGTCATCGACGGCAAAGTCACCGCCAATGATTTCCATGCCACCATGCTGCACCTCCTCGGCATCGACCATGAACGCTTCACCTACCGCTTTCAGGGGCGGGACTATCGCCTCACCAACGTCGCCGGCAGCCTCGTGCAGCCCATCCTGGCCTGACGCCCCCGCATGTTGAGCAAAAAGACCATCACCTGGCTCCTCACCGTCGGTTTACTCGCCAGCGGCAGCCTTTATCTTTGGAAACGCCACCAGCGCAAAGCCCAAAAAGCCGCCGCCGCCCTCGCCGCCAGCAGCAAAGAGAGCGCCCCGTCCGAAGAGGAGGACGAAGACAAAAAGCAGCCCCCACCGCCGCCCAAACCGAAGGAAACCGTCCTCAGTTTGCTCACCCGGCAGCACCTCGCCGAGAAAGAATTCATCCGCGAGCTGCGCGCCGCCTTCCATTGGCGCAGCACCCAGTCCGCGGGTGAGGTCACCGACCGGCAATGGCTGGAGAAAATCCGCGCCATTCCTGCCTCCGGTCTCCCGCCCGAGCGTCAAAAAGCCTGGCAGACCCTGCTCAGCGCCTGGAAAGCCCTGCAAAACCCCGCCCAGGCCCCCGATCCCAAGCTGCACGAGCGCGGTCAGAAAGCCGCTGCCACCCTCAACGCCATGTTCCAGCAGCACGGCGAAGGCGACCTGACCCTCTGACCGCGTTGTTTTGGGGAGCGCACGCGCCCTCGCGTGCTGTTGCCGGCGCCCCCGCCGGGAACCCTTCACCCAACCGGCGCAGCCGCATGCTGCATTCTTGATCGCATCAGCAGGCTTCGCACAACACCTGGCCGGGGCGCGGGGCGCGTCCCGGAACAAGCGAGAGCGCGTGTGCTCCCCGTGCTTCTGCACGCCCACTTTCGCGGATGAAGGGGAAAAGACCCGACAGTGCCAGTTCGAACGGCGTTGATTTCCCCGGTGCCTTCATCAGCAAATCCGCCGACGTAAGAAGAAGGTGCAGGACGTGGTGAACAAGCTCGATGAGTTGATCGCTGCGCTGCGGCGGTGAGCGCTTGGCGCGGCGAGGGGGAGAAGATAATGGCAAGGGGAGTGCGTTTGGCTAGCTTTGGGCCGATCATATTCCGCAACGCATGGCCATCTTTCTCTTTTTGCTGTTCTCCGCCGGGTTGCTGGCGGTGGAGTTGTGGGCTTTGAGGGCGGGGATGACCTATTCTGGTCCTTTGCGCTGGCTGAGGCCGGCGTATGGGTTCTGCTTTCTCCTCGCGCTCGGAGCGATGATCTGGTTCACGGGCTTTTATTCGTATTTTTCCAATCCGAACAGGCAGTTTTTTGGCTGGCCAGTTCCGCGGATGATGCTTCAGCGGGACACACCAGATGGACCGTGGCTGGACGTATCCGCTGAACTTGGTGCTGTTTCTGTCTGTGCCGTCGGTGGTTTTTCTTTTTCTGGCGCGGCGATGGCGGGGAGTTGGGGAGTGGAGGAGACTTGGAGCGGCGCGGGGGTGCTGGCTATTCCTAAAATTGGATGCGCTATGAAGTCGATCTTGAGATACGGGAACCTGGGTGGGGTCACTTTGCTGGACTCAGCGATCGACTCCCTCCATCTCGCCAGCATTTCTAAATCCGGGGTTTTTCAGGATCGACTAATCAGACCTTCTTCAGAGCCCAGGTGGTCGTTCAGACGCCCGGCGCGCCCCGTCCGCGGCTTCGGGGGGGGGCGCATTTGGATTGTAGGGCGTTCCGCCGTTGACGAAGAATTCGCCATTGCGCGTGGCCAGGGCGGGCCGGCTTTTTTCGACTTCACGATAGTACTGGCGGGTTACCAGGTTGCCTTCGGGATCGAGGACACAGTGGGCGAAGGTCTGCGGCGCGGCGAGGAAGAACACTTGCAACTGGTTTTTGGAATCGAGCGAAAAGGTGGGGTCGAGAGCAAGGCTGATGGGGCCCAGTGAGTAAGTGGCCATCCGCTGCTGGCTGCGCTCGTCCGTCAGGCGGAAGTAGAGCTTGGTGCCGTTGTCGTCGCGCAGGAGGTGGAGTGAATAACGCCGCACGCGCCCCGCTTCAGGGAAACCCTGAGGAACACCAAAATCCTGCTGCCAATAAGCGCTGACCTCGGTCACACCGAAACGTGTGCGATTGGACTGGTAGTAGTTTTGCGAGGGCGCATGGTAAACCACAGCGGTCACACCGTAGTTTCCTATTTCGGAGACGGCATGCGTGTCGGTGATGAGCACCTGCCGCCGCATGCTGGCGCCGGCTTTGAAGATAAACGGCTCCTCGACTTCGACGGAGATGGGGGTGAACTGGCGGCCGTTGGAGTCTTCCAGGTGAAACTGCAACCAATTGCTGTTGGAGCGGCCCCCCATGACCACATCCGCCCCGGAGTGATTGGCAATGCTGACCGTCGCCTGAATGGGTTCCTGGGAAAGAAAGGTCGTCTTATCCAGTTTGAGCTGGATCAGGTACTGGGCAGAGGCTTCTCCGAGGGACAAGCACATCAGCAAAACGAGAAGGATGAGGCGTGGGTTCATTGCAGGGGACAAAGCAGCGGAAGGGTGTGATGGAGACCGCTAAGGCGCATCACAACACAAAAGGCGGTCCGGCACAAGCTTCAGGGTTCAGGCAGGTCAGAAACGGTGCGGAAGCCGCGCGCAGGGCTCGTTTCCGACGCGCTTTCCGCAAAACGGCGCGCGGTGAGGACGCCCTTGCTGGAAGACTGGGCAAAGTGGCCGCCGCGGACGGCTGGCGCGCGAACGTCGGGGAATTCCGGGTGTGGAGGCCAGGGCTCGCCGTTGCGCTCGCTGGCAGTCCATTCCTCAACGTTGCCTGCCATGTCTTGAATGCCGTAGGCGCTCACATCGCGAGTCTCGCGGTCCACCGGCGCCCACAGGTTGTGGCCGTCATTTTGCCCGCCTTTGCCGAGGCTGCCCGCCGCATAGTCTTCTCCCGTGTTGGCCGCCTTTTGGTCCGGGCTGGCGCCCCAGGGAAAAACGCGTCCTTGAGGGCCACGAGCGGCTTTTTCCCATTCCTCCTCGGTGGGCAGGCGCCGCCGTTTCCACTTCGCATAAGCGTAGGCGTCCCACCAATCCACATTGTGCACCGGTGTTTGCAGACTGATTTTTTCACCGTTGTAGGTGGCGCCCGTGCGCGCTGCTTCGAGAAGTTTGCGCCAGCCTTCGGGCTCGTGTTTGCGTTTGCCGGCCGGCTGGTCGGGATGGTCAAACCGGCTGGCCGGACCGCTTTTTAGAGCTTCGAGAAACTCCGCGTACTGGCCAAGGGTGACCTCAGTGCGGCTGATCCAGAAAGCCGGCAGCACGCGCTGCTCGCCTTTTTGATACAAAAACGGGCCTGCAGGGATTTCGACCATCTCATCCGGTGCTGCTTCGTTGACGCTGCGCACGGGATCGCCGGTGAGCGCGCCCAGCGCCGCAACCAGTATCAGCACCGCGGCGGCGGCGGCCCAAAGCCACCAGGAACGCAGCGCGCGGGAGTCTCCGCCCGTCTGCGCAGGCTCCTCGCGCTCGATGCGGTCCTGGATGCTGCGCTCGCGCATGGCATCGCGCACCGCGGTCATTTCTTGATGCAGCGAGGCCCAATCATGACCGACTTGGGCGAGCGATTGCAGCAAGCCGGAAGTTTTTCCCCCGGCCACGCGGCCGCGCAGCATGCGCAGAAAGGTCTCCACGGATTCCGCCCCGCCTTCGCCGACTTCATCCTCCGCCGGTCGAAAGATGTTCACCATGCTGGCCTGGTGCTCGTCGTCCAGGTAAACGTCCCAGGCCGAGATGTCGCGGTGACGCAGGCCCTGGGCCGTGGCGTGGTCCATGACCTCGGAAACGCCGTGCAGCAGTTCGACCAGCGCACGTTCGTTGAGAGTCTCCCCGGTTTCAGCGATTTCTTTGAGGGAGCGTCCGCGCGGGACTTCACGGGTGTAAAAGAGGTGGCCGTTTTCCTCGCCGGCTTCGTAGAGGGGCGCAACGCGCGGATGGTTAAACGAAGCCTTGGCGCGTTCGCGCGCTTTGAAACGGGCCACGAAGCCGGGATCACTGGCATGCTCTGGACGCAGCATGACCAAGCCCACCACCCGCTCCACGCCTTGTTGCAGCGCGCGGTAGCTCTCGGCGGTGCTGTCGGATCGCACCCACTCGTGAATCTCGTAATTGCCGAGCCGGGTGCCGGGCGGCAGCAGGGGGCCCTGCGGCGCAGAGGTGGGAGGCGGTGGCGCTTTGAGCAGGGCGTTGACGCTTTCAATGAGTTCGCCGGTTTCAAACGGAGGGGCATCGATCAGCACCGGCGAGCCCGCCACCAGCGTTTCGAAACCGCTCAGATCAAAGCGCGTGGTGAACAGCGTGCGCATTTCGGGGAAGCGCACCTGAGCCTCCGCCCGCAGGTCAAAACCGGAAGCGCCATGCGCAAAAACCGCCTCTGTCACCAGCAGATCGAGCTGTCTTGCCTGCTCACGCAGCCAAACCAACGCCTGCTCCACCGAGGCAAAGTCAGCGACCTGCCAGTGCCGTGCCTGCAATGCTCGAGCGCGTGCGGAGCGGAGGGGGGCATCGGAATCAACAAGCAAGGCGTGCATCGTCATGGCGAGGCCTTGCTTGGAGCGTCCTCCGCGGGCGTCCCGCTGGATTTCAGCAGTTCTCCGGGGTCGGCCGCGGTGGCTTGCAGCTTGTTTTGGTAATACAGCTTCACCACATAACCATGGTACTCGCGAATGCCGTGCGTCTTTTCCTCGTCGATGCTGAGGCGGGGAAGATGGTAAACGACATCGAGCGGTTCGGCGCCCAGTCCGGTCCAGTCCACGGGCATGGCCATCCAGTTGAACATCGGCGGGTCAGCCCGGGTAGGCTCCACCCGCGCTCCGTTCACCAAGTCGTAAAAAAACACGTCCACATTGACGTCTGCCGGAACAATTTGTTCATCGCGAAGGCGGAGAATTGGAATGCGCAGCAGTCTGCGGTCGCCTTCGGTATTGGTTGCGTCCAGGGAGATGTGGCAGGGCCCGATCCCCAGCACGGCTTCGGGGGCGGTTTCGATTTCGCCAGACGCAACTGCTGGCGAAATCGGAAAGACGGGCGTGGCGGAAGGAGGGGAAATCACCTCCACTTCACCAGCGCGTCCCAGCTTTTCCCGTGCGGTCAGATGCAGCGGGCCGGCGGCCGTCGATCCCAGGGCTTCGATGCGCTGCCAATACTGCCGCGCTTGGTCATGGAAACCCATTTGCTCGTAGGTAAGCGCAAATTCCTTGAGGACTTCCGGGTGATTCTGCGCCATGCCCTCCGCGGCACTCAACAATTCCAGCACGCTCTGCGTCTCCCCGCTCGCGCGCAATTGCGTGACGGTGGTCAAAAGCTCGGCCACCTCGGGGTCGGTCCTCGGTGGTGGCGCGGGGCTTTGGCTGGCAGGTGGCGGCGGAGGTGTGGCGGCTGGCGAATCATTGGCCAGCATGCCGGGAGCAGGCGGGCTCAGTCCGGGAGAGGAGAAGGCGGGCGGGGCCGTCAGCTCTGGACCGCCCGCCAACTGGCCCGGTCTGGGGGGGGAAAGCAGAGAAGGGGCGGCCGCGGGCGCTGAGGCCTGGGATGCGGCGGCCGCCGGCCCGCTGGGCGGCGGTTCGGCAGGGTGCCAGAGCGCTTTTGCGATCAACAGCATCTGCGCTCCTGCCAGCAGGGCGAGGACTGTCACCGCGGCGGTCTGAGCCCGCCCCGGATCACCGGTCAAAATGCTGGATTCCAAACGTGCCATTGCGTTTCGTTGCCGTCAGAAAGGGTTATGGTACGGTGAGCGGCAGAGAGTGTCAATGCTTCAGGGAATTTGCTTCGAAAACGCGGGAAAAACGGCCGCGGACGAGCCGCCAGCGCCTTTCCGGCGGCTGGACTGGACGCTGCGCCCCGTGGAGGCGGCCTGTGGTCTTGCGCACCTGCCGGGCCTGCTCTGGCTGGACAGCGCGCTGCCGGGGCAGGGGGCGGTGTCGATTTTGAGCGCCGCGCCCGAAAGGGTGCTCAGCGGCCACCTTGAGCGGGACTGGCATCAGGTGGAGGCTTGTCTGCGGCGGCGATCTCTCGCACGCCATCCCGGTTGGCCGATGCCGGCAGGGGGACTTTTTGGCTGGGTGGGTTACGATGGCCGTTTTGTTTTGGGCCGTTACCCTGGGCTCTTGGTTTATCGCCATGAAGACGATGGCTGGTTTGGGACCGGAGACGTCGCGGCCTTGGTGAGACATCAGGCCTGTCGGCCAATGCGGCTGCACCTGCCTGAATTTCGTCCTTTGATCGAGCGTGACGCTTTTTTGCACATGGTGCGTCAGGCCAAAGCCTACATTGCGGCGGGAGACATCTATCAGGTCAATCTCTCTTATCCCTGGAAGGCTCCCTGGCCGGATCCGACTTGTTCCTTGGAGGCTTATTTGCGTTTGCGCGCCATTTCTCCCGCGCCGCAGGCGGCTTATCTGGATTTGGCGGGGACGCAGGTTCTGTCCGCGTCTCCCGAACTTTTCCTCCGGCTTAGCGGCGATCAAATCGTCACCCGGCCCATCAAAGGAACGCGGCCTCGTTTCCCCGATGACTCCGCTCGTGATGCCGCCGCGCGCTCAGAACTGCTGGCCTCCGCCAAAGAACGCGCCGAGCTGCTGATGATCACCGATCTCGAGCGCAATGACCTGGGACAGGTCTGCGAGTTCGGCAGCGTGCGCACACCGGAGCTTTGGCGTGTCGAGGCTTATCCGCAGGTGTTTCATTTGGTCTCCACGGTTCAGGGCAGATTGGCGCCGGGGGTCAGTCATGCCCATGCCTTTCGGGCTTGTTTTCCCGGCGGTTCGATCACCGGGGCTCCGAAGCGGCGCGCCCGGGAGATCATCCGGGAACTTGAGCCGCATCCGCGCGGTCTCTACACCGGTGCGATCGGCGGCTTCGGCTTCAACGGCGAAAGCTTCTGGAACATCGCCATCCGCACCGCCGTGAGCGCAGGCGGCACCCTGCATTTTCATAGCGGCGCCGGCATCGTCGCGGATTCCGATCCCGAGGCGGAATACGAGGAAACCCGGCACAAAGCGGCCGGGCTGCTGGCTCTGTCCCGGCCATGAACCCGAGTTCGGTCGCTCACAGCTTGGTGATGACCCTCAACCCAGGAATGCCCTGAAAGCGCGCGTCAGGCGAGACCAGGGTGGCGCGGACACGCAGCGCGGCGGCGGCGATGGCTAGATCGGTCACCGGCGGCCATTTGCCCTTGCGGCCCAGCTTCCATCCCAGCTCACTGACCTGCCTCCAAAGCCGCGGGTCCGTGGGAACTTCCGGCAGGATGTCGAAAAACTGCTCCATCTGCTGGTGGCGTTTCTCGATCTTCATCCCCCGCAACACCTCCGCCCGCACCACGCCGCAGTTGTAAAGACGCCCCGCGCGCAGCAGTGATGCCAGCACCTGCCGCGGATCCTCCCCGGCGCGCATGAGATCAATGTAAGCCGCCGAGTCGATCAAGTAGGCTTGCTCTGTGGGCATCGCTTTATTTTCTTTTCGTCTTCCGGCCCGCTCCCCGGTAACGGCGCGCGCCCAGCCTCCCGCTGTCGCCGTTCCCACAGCGCTTTGGCCGCCCGCAGGCGCTCATTGGCCAAGCTTGGCCGGCCAGTCTGCGGCACGCGCGCGAGCCGCCCCTCTTCCCCCATCTCCCCCTCCCTCAATCTCTCCATCCTCCCCCCAGTCCCCACCCGCCAGGTCCCGAGCACTTGCCGTTGTCCCGCCGGCAGCGCCGGAACCGGCGGCGGCGACCAGGCCCCGGCGGGCCGCGCCATTTCCAGCGACCCCACCCGCCACAGCGAGCGCACCAGCCGCAGTTCGGCGATGGTGGATTGCGGATTGCGGACTGCGGATTCGCCAAAATTTCCCATCCCCGATTTCTCATCACCCCTCTCCAGCGCGATGCTTCCACCTACTCCCACCCCTATCTCCAATCCCCCACCACCCCTCTTCAGCGCAAAGCGCCTGCTCTCCCCCATCTCCGATCTGCCATCTGCCATCTTCCATCTTCCATCTTCCATCTTCCATCTTCCATCTTCCATCTTCCATCTTCGGCGCAAAGCGCCCCAACAAATAGGCCGCCAGCCGCTCCCGAATCTCATCCCGCATCCGGCTGCGATTGCTCTCATTCAGAATCCGGTCCAGCCGCGTGCGAAACCCGAACGCCCCCATCGGAAAAGACTCCCGTTCAGCCAGCTCCACAAACGCCCGTCCGCTGGCAGTCGCGTGATCCCCCTCTTGAATCTGACGTCTTGCCTCTTGCATCTCCCCTTCCAAATGATGATCCCACCACACCGTCGTCCGCTGCGTGAACAGCCCCGCCGCCGAATGCTGGAAACTCCACCAGCGTGGAAACACCCTCCATGAGTGTCCCTTCCAGCCGATAAAAAAGGGCAGCAGCCATAGGATAACTACAGAAATAAAATAAAGGTGAGAAAAGTTTGCTGCGCATGGATTGTTCCATTGCACTGGTCTACAAGCGATAAATTTTATGACGCGCACTTTCGGTCTCCTATCTGTTATTTCTAATAAGTTATATTAGGCATAAGAAGATCAATCAGTTTTCATTATAATGTAATTTTCGGGACTGTCAACCGAAATACGGACCTCAAGTGAACCTCCTCTAAATGTTTTTGAAACTTCAGATCTTCGGAATTCAACCACTAAGACACGCTGATCTAAATAATCGATACTTGAAAAACGAATATCCGTTTCGTCGGGTTGTAGAACAATTCCTTTTTCTTTAATTAGTTTCCTGAAGTATCTTTCTAATTCTGTTGAAGCGAGTTCGGGTAAATCACTTTTCGGCACGGAAAATGAGTCTCGTGTTATTTCATTAATGATAAGGCCAACATCGGATTTCAAACCAGAATATGGGTTTGAATTCTTCAAGAAGATGGAGCTATTGCTTGTCGTTTTTGTTTGGGGCATATTGGTTCGATTTTTGTTATTGGAAGGATGTCGACCACAGCAAGCTAGCGCAATAGTGAATGCGCCAATTGCAGCCGAAAGTGAAAAAATACAAGTTTTCATGGTTTGACTCGTTGTAAATGGTTAGTAGTATAAATCATAGCTTCAGAATTTAAGGGATGGCCCCAGCTAACCCAATCCGCTGTATAGTCATATACTAACCCAGCTACATCTTGTAATTGGTCAGCTTCATGATCCGCCGAGCTTGGGCCGGTGGGTGAAGGTAGCCCTCCCATGTCTTCCTCAGTCAAATAGTAGCGAGGTGGATGCGTGTGAAATGATGCTACAGTGTAAATGCCACCGTCATTTGGATCAATGTTGGAATCGGCGGGGCGGTCTCCCAGTTCTATGTCAGCAAGCTCATTATTTGGTGTTTGGGACCATATAGTGTTCGTAAACTGGTACGTATCCATTGTGGTATTCAAGCGAATCCAACAACCCAGCTCGAAACGAACATCCTCGTTTGCGGAGGCCAATGTTTGTTGCTACATATTATTACAATGACTTATAATTTCATATCGATTTTTTAACCGATCTTCGCTTGGGAACTGAACATAAATCGTAAATTCAGCTTGGGCAGATTTAGCTGCGCATTGCGCTTTCACGCGAAATTCGATTCCGCCATCCCCTCCTTGATCGAAGGATTTTCCGGTCCATCGCATTACTTTCGAAAACACCCATTTTTCGTTGTAGTTGCCCGTAAATGCTGATGAATTCATAGTTGCTGTTATCCAGTTTCCATCAGCATTTTTGATTTCAAAATCCGTCCACGAAACAGTTAATTGATTTCCATTATCATCAGTATTCCCAGAGGCGGTTGCTGTGAAGGTAATCGTATCTAATATTTCTACATGCGTGGAAATTGAACTATTAACATTGAGGCTAATTTGGAATGGTTGTGGCTGCGGTTGTGCCTGCGGCTGAGGTTGCGGTTGTGGCTGTGGCTGTGGTTGCGGTTGCGGTTGTGGCTGTGGCTGTGGTTGTGGTTGGGGTTGGGGTTGGGGTTGGGGTTGTGGATTGGGTTGCGGCTGTGGTTGGGGTTGCGGTTGATCGTAGGTGCGCGGGTCGGTGAACTGGGGGGAGCCGCTGTCGAAGTACGCGGGCTCATAGAGTTCCTGCCAGTTGCTGCGGCTGTCGCCGTCCCAGTCGTCATCGTATTCGCGGTTGGAAACCGGCCCGTTGTCACGCGCCAGCGCGGGGTAGCCGCTGGGCTGGCTGACAAGCACCTTGACGAACACGGCCTCGTAATCGGTGGCGGCGGGGCGCTGGGCCTGGATGGGGTAGCCGTCCTGGTCCAGCACGGGGTCGCCCTGCGAATCCAGTTGGTATTTCGGGCTGCCAGTGGGCCAAGCGTCGGGGATGATGACGTTTTCATAGCCCGGCGTCAGGCTCAGCCAGGGACTGGTGTAGGCCTGGCTTTCCTCCACGTTGGTGAGATAGTCGCCATCCGGGTCGTCGGCGCGGTCGTTGGCATCCTGCGGGTTGAGGCCGAAGTGCGCTTCATAAACGTTGGTCATGCCGTCGCCATCCGCATCGTAGGTCTCGCGGTAATTGTGCCAGATGTCGTAACCGGCCAGGTAGGCGTCCAGGTTGCTGACGCCGTCGGCGTCGATGTCGCCACCCTCGTCCTGGGCGTTGCCGGGGTTGAGGCCCCAGAAGGTCTCCAACCGGTCGGGAATGCCGCCGCTGTCGCTGTCGGTCAGGTCGGCGCGGTAAAAGTCCGGCACGCCGTCGTTGGCGGTGGACCATTCGGTGGGATCGAACGCGCCGAAGACCTGGTGGTGTTCCTCAGCGTCGGTGAGGTGGTCGCTGTCCGTGTCCACCGCCCAGGGGTGGGTGCCAATGGAGAGTTCCAACCCGTCGCCGAGACCGTCCTGGTCGGTGTCGAACTTCCAGGGCAGGGAGCGCAGCCGGCTGCTGATCAGGGGATCGACGTTGCTCCACTCGATGCCGTCCGCCAGGCCGTCGCCGTCGCTGTCCGCTTGATTGGGATTCAAGCCCATGGTTTGCTCCAACAGATTGCTGAGGCCATCGCTGTCGCTGTCCGTCATGGGATCGTTTGGATGCAGGACCACGCTGTAATAAACGTGGCGGTCCCCCCAAGGGTTGCCGTTCGAAAACCTAGTGCTGTCGCTGGTGGCAAGTTTGGCCTCCAGGATCTCACCGAGGCCGTCGCCGTCGCTATCGGTGTCGTCACCGGCCAGCACCTGAAAGTAGTAATGAAACCAGTCGCTGACGCCGGGACTCATTGAGTCCCATTGGTAGGGATGGCTGCCCACTTCACTTTCATCGCCATTACTGACCCCGTCCGAGTCGCTGTCCATCTCATAGGGATCGACGGGTTCGTTCACAGAGAAGTCAAACTGCCGGGAAAGGCTGTCCTGGCCGTCATCGACTTGAATTTCCACGGTGTAAGAGCCCAGGCCCTCCGGCGTGCCGGAAATCACGCCGTTTGAGGAGAGGTCCAAGCCGGAGGGCAGGCTGCCGGACAAGAGATCCCAGTTGTAGCTGCCGGTGCCGCCGGAAGCCTCGAGTTGGAACTGGTAGGCATTACCATCCTCCGCATCGTCAATGACGATGGTAAGCATGGACAGCGGCGCGCTCGGTTGCGGTTGTGGCTGCGGTTGTGGCTGCGAACCGCCGCCGTAGTAATCATCGTAATCGGACCAGCCATTGGCGTCGGTGTCCCAGTTGGTGGGGTCGGTGCCGGTGAGGAAGACCTCGTCGCCATCGGTGAGGCCATCGCTGTCCGTGTCGGGATTGTAGGGATCACACCCGTACCAGGCCTCCAGCCAGTTGACCAGCCCGTCGTAATCGTCATCGCCCCAATCCGGCCCCTCCGACGGCTCCTCATTGGGGTCGCCGGTCCAGACCGGATCGCCACTGCCATCCGGCTCATAAGAAGCAAACACGGCCGGTGAGGTCCAGGTCCAGCTCAGCATGGCGACGAGTTGCAGTTAGTGAATCCAGCGCTGCCGCTGCAGCAGGCGCAGGGAGAAGACGCGAGAGCGGAGGCTGACGTTTAGTTTACTCCGTTGTGGTGGGGGGGCATGGCGTGAGTCGGGGTGAGTGGGTTGCCTGCGGTTTCGTCTCGTGCCCGCCGCCCGAGGGGTTGCGGGTTGACCCCAGAAACAAAGCGGAAAGCGTGCTCCCGCTTTGTTTCCGAATTTCGATCCAAGTTCAGCAAACTTGCATTCTTCCGACAAGATTGATTTAGACTTTATTTTTGAATTAAATATTTAGAGTCCAAATAAAATATTTACGCAAAATAAGCCTTCTGCCGGGGAAGCAGTGTTCATTTGGGAAGTCGGCGCATGGGACGGCGGGTTGAATCGGCGCCGCTGTTGGTGTCCAGGCTTCAGCCGATGCACAACAAAATGAGGCGGCTGCGCCGCGTGGGGTTTTTGATCGCCTGAAGGCTAGACACCAGCAGGCGCTGTCGCGTTGCTGGCTCTCCTCCCATGAATGCCTTTTATTCTGATCTCCCTTGGAAACTGAATTTTCTGCATCATGAAAGTCGTGTTTTTTGACGGTTTGCTCGTTTCTCGCGGCTGGCTGCTGCGGCTTGGCGCGGAATGAGACGCGGCTACAATGAGACACCGCGTTTCCACGGAATGAAGTCGTTTTGTCCGAGCGCCACGGCTTTCGGAGTGTAACGACCGGAGGCGGTGGCCAGCAGCATTTCAAACAAGGCCTCGCCGGTCTGCGCGACGCTTTGCCCACCGCTGATGACCGGTCCGGCGTCGAAGTCGATGATGTCCGCCATGCGGGTGGCGAGATGGCTGTTGGTGCTGACTTTGACGGTGGGGGTGACCGGATTGCCTGTCGGCGTGCCGAGTCCAGTGGAGAAGACCATCAGGTTGCAGCCCGCGCCTGCCAGCGCGGTGGTGGACTCGACATCGTTGCCCGGTGTGCAGCACAGTGTCAGGCCGCCGCGTGCGGTCACCGGCTCGCCATAATCGATGACGCCGACCACTGGACTGGAACCGCCTTTTTTGGCCGCGCCGGCCGACTTGATGGCATCGGTGATGAGTCCGTCGCGGATGTTGCCGGGGCTGGGATTGGCGTCGAAGCCGGAGCCGCAGGCCCTGGCGCTCGCTTCGTAGGCGCGCATGAGTTCGACAAAACGCTCTGCCAGTTCGGGTGTGACACAGCGGTCGCACAGGCTCTGCTCGACGCCGCAGAGTTCTGGAAACTCCGCCAGCACGGGCGCGCCTCCCAGCGCTGCCAAAAGATCGGCGGCATGGCCGATGGCGGGATTGGCCGAGATGCCGGAAAAGCCGTCCGAGCCGCCGCATTCGACACCGAGCGTCAGATCCGAGAGCGGGCAGGCCTCGCGGGTCTGCTCGTTGGCTGCTGCCATGCCGGTCAGAGTGGCGCGAATCGCGCTCGCCATCAGGTCCTTTTCCGATTTGCTTTTTTGCTGCTCAAAAATCCGCAGCGGCTTGTCAAAGACCGGGTCCAGCGCGGCCAGTTCCGCTTCGAGCAGACTGACCTGCGCGTTCTGGCAACCGAGGCTCAGCACCGTGGCGCCCGCCACATTGGGGTGCGCGATGTAACCCGCCAGCAGCCGGCACAAAGCCTGCGCGTCCTGGCGTGTGCCGCCACAGCCCATGTCATGATCAAGGAACTGCAAACCGCTCAGGTTGGGAAACAGCGGGATCGATTCGGCCGCATCCGTGTCCAGCGCGAGCGCCTGCAGGTCCTCCTCCGTCGCTCCGCGGCGCAGAGCCTCTGCCAGCTCGCGCGTGTATTGCTCGTAACCACTGGCGCGGGTGCAACCCAGCGCTCGGTGCATCGCTTCGCGCATCACCGCCAGATTGCGGCTTTCACAGAACACCAGCGGAATCACGATCCAGTGATTCGCGGTGCCCGCACGACCATGCGAGCGCCGAAAGCCGTCAAAGCTGCGGCCTTCCCAGGCGCTGACATCAGGCGGCTGCCAGACGTGCTCCGCCGATTTGCCGCTGAACGCGGCCGATTCATGCCGCAGGTTGCCGGTGTGCAGCCAGGCTCCGGCGGGCACTGGCTGCGTCACCCGGCCGACCGTCACGCCATACATGGTCACCAAGTCGCCCGCAGAGAAATGGCAGGCGGCAAACTTGTGCTTGGCGGCGATGCGCTCGCGCAAGGTCCATCGTTCGTCTCCGATCGTCACATCAGAACCAGAGGGCAGATCGCGCAGGGCGACGATGGCATTGTCAGAGGGATGGATGCGCAGGATGGAGGGTGGCATGGAGTGCAAAGGCCAGGGCGGGCACGGCGTACGAATGTCTCCACAACCAGTCGCATTGCCATGACAAACTCAACCTCCCCGTGCCGCCGCCGTTTTCTCACCCAAACCATGGCGGCAGCGGCAGGACTGGCGGTTGGCCGGTCAACCTTCGCGGCGCAGACCTTTCCTCCGCGTCAGCGCCCAATTCAAATGGCGCTCAAGTACAGCATGATTTCGGAGGGCAAGACTGCGGTGGAGAAGTTTCGCATTGCCAGGGAAGCCGGCTTTGACGGTGTCGAGCCTGCGGGGCCATTTACGGAAGCGCAAATGGCGGACCTGAAAACCGCCATGGCTGACACTGGTCTCGCCATTCCCGGGTCCACCTGTCCGCAGGGCGGGCGGCAGTGCGGTTCGCTCGATGAGCTGGAGCGGCAGGAAGGGGTGAAGCGGTTTGCCGAAACGCTGCGGCAGACCAAGGATTTGGGCGGCACCACAGTGCTGATGTATCCCGGCATTGTCGATGCGCAACGACCGTACGATCAAGTTTACACCGCGTTGCTAAAATCCTGCCGCGAACTGCTGCCTGCGGCTGAGGCAAGTGGCGTCAAAATCGCGCTCGAAAACGTCTGGAACAATCTCTTCCTCAGTCCGATGGAGGCGGCGCGCTTCGTCGATGAAATCGGCAGCCCCTGGCTCGGCTGGTTTTTTGACATTGGCAATGTGGCGCGCTTCGGCTGGCCGGAGCACTGGGCGCGCGTGCTCGGTAAACGCATCTTCAAGCTGGACATCAAGGACTACAGCACCACCAAGCATCAGAAAGAAGGGCCGCGCGCTGGTTTTGACGTGCTGCTGGGCGAGGGTGAGATTGATTTCGCCGCGGTCTTCCGCGAACTCGACGCGGTGGGTTACGATGGCGGGTGGATCTCTGCTGAAGTCAAAGGCGGCGACCTGGCAAAGCTAAGCGACATCGCTCGCCGTCTCGATGCCATCTTGCGCCTGACTTAGCGTGTGGTTTGACAGCTTTCCCTGCCGGTGCATGGTCGCTGCGGGCGGTCGGCCCGATGTATGTGCGGCATATTTGGTTTCGCGGGTTTTCACGATGAGCAGTTGCTGGCGCGCATGGCGCGAGTGATGCGGCATCGCGGGCCGGACGGGGAAGGGTTTTACCAGGCTCCGGAAAGCGCGCCGTTTGCCATGGGCATGGTGCGGCTGAGCATCATCGATTTGCACAGCGGCTGGCAGCCCGTCTTCAACGAGGACCGCAGCGTGGCGGTCTGCTACAATGGCGAGTGCTACAACTACGTGGAACTGCGCGCGGAATTGGAGGGCAGGGGGCATGTCTTTTCCACGCACAGCGACACTGAGTGCCTGGTGCATGGCTACGAGGAATGGGGCATTGAGGGGCTGCTTTCGCGTTTGAACGGCATGTTTGCGTTCTGCCTCTATGACGCGCGCAGGCAGGAGTTCTTCATCGGGCGCGACCGTTGCGGCCAAAAGCCGCTTTATTACCATCAGCAAGGCGGACGCTTCGTCTTTGCCAGCGAGGTGAAAAGCCTGCTCGAATGCGCGCACATCAGCGCCGAGCCGGAGGTGGAGGCCATCGACGCCTACCTCACCCTGCGCAACGTGCCGGAGCCGCGCACGATGTTTGCCGGCGTCTTCAAACTGCCCGCCGCGCACTACTTGCGCTACCGGCTGGCTGACCGCAGCCTTAGCATCCAGCGCTACTGGGAAATTCAGTTGCTGGCGCCGGACGCGGCGCCTCGACGCTCCGAGGAGGCGTGGTTCGAGGACTTCGAGAGCTTGTTTCACGACGCCGTTCGCCTGTGCATGCGCAGTGACGTGCCGGTGGGCGCTTACTTGAGCGCCGGGGTGGACTCGTCGCTGACGGTGGCGGCGATGACCCGCCACTCCTCCGCCATCAACACCTACTCGATTGGCTTCGATTCGCCGGTGGATGAGACGCCCGCCGCGCGCGAAACCGCGGCCTTTCTTGGCACCCATCACCACGAAATCATCTGCCAGCCTGAGGATTTCAGTTTGCTGCCGCAAGTGGTCTGGCACATGGACCGCCCGGTCGGGGACGCGCTCATCATCGCTTTCTACAAGCTGGCGCAGGGCGCGGCGAAGGATTTGAAGGTGGTGCTCGGAGGTGAAGGCGCGGACGAAGCCTTCGCGGGTTATTCTTTTCACAAAGTCATGTGCCAGGTGGAGAAAGTGCGCCGCCTGCTGCCCTTTGCGCCAGCCCTGGGCGCGCGCGTTTTTGAAGTGCTGCCGCACCGCCTGCTCAACGCCCTGTTCAGTTTCCCCGCAGACCTTGGCGGGCAGGGACAAAAACGTGTCGTTGAGTTCCTGCGCGGTTACAACGGCCGCGACCTCAACCACAACGTCAACGCGCTGCGCACGCTCTGGAGCCTGGACGAGCGCCGCTCGTTGTACACGGACGCCCACAAGCACCTCGCCGGTGACGCCTGGATGAATCGCGAGCGGGAAAACGATCGCAGCGGGCCTTTCCTCGATCGGATGCTGAAGCTGCAATACGATGAGTGGCTGCAGGATTGGGCGTTGATTCGCCAGGACAAAAACACCATGGCGCACAGCCTGGAGTATCGCCTGCCTTTTCTTGATCACCGGCTCATCGAGCTTGCCTTCACCATGCCGGCCAACCTGAAAATTCGTGGACGCACGGACAAATACATCGAGCGCCGATTGGCGGACAAGGTTTTCCCGGAGCACATCGCGCGGCGGGCCAAGGTGCCTTTTTATCTGCCGGTGGAGTACTTTCTGGATCAGCCCGCCTTTCGCGAACTGGTGCGGGACAACCTCAACGAGGCCGCCGTCAAACGCCGCGGCTACTTCGATCCGCGCCAAGTCAGCGCGCTGGTGGAGAAAATGCATCGCGGCCGCGAATTCCTGCACTGCAAGCAGGTGGTGTCCCTGGTCATCCTGGAGCTCTGGCATCGGATCTTTGTGGACCGCGAAATCCGTTTTTCGTGAGCAGAGGTCGAGGGGTTCGAGGCCCAACGCGGCGGTTTTCAGCAGCTAAATCCTGCTTGCGCCGGCCGGAGACGCCACTACCCTGCCACCCCCCTGACCGTCCCATGAAAGCCGAACTTGTTGACCAAGCCGCCCAGCACATCACGCACCCGCCTATCCTGATCAACCTGGTCTCGAAGCGGGTGAAGCAGTTAGCCGCGGGCCGTCCGCCCTTGATCGACCGCCGCCCCGGCATGCGCGACGCTGATGTGGCGCTCACCGAAATCATCGAGGGCAAAATCAAGCCGGGCTACGAAAACGACGCGGAGGAGTAACCCCTGTCCCGGCAGGTGCGGGATTCGCGCTCCGGTTTCTCCCTGCGGCTGATCATGTCCGCTGAGATTGCCACCAACCGCAAGGCGCCCAGGGACTATCACATCCTGGAGCGTTACGAAGCAGGTGTCGAACTGCGCGGCACTGAGGTCAAATCCATCCGCCAGGGCAAGGTGAATTTGTCCGACGCTTTCGCGCGGGTGGAGCGGAACCAAGTCTGGTTGTACAACTTCGACATCCAGCCTTACGACAAGGCGAGCCACACCCAGCATGAGCCCCGGCGCACGCGCCGGCTGTTGCTGCACAAGCGTGAGATTCGCAAACTTGTCGCCCACACCCTGCAAAAGGGACTCGCTCTGCCAGCCCTGCGCGCCTATTGGAAAGGGCCGCTGGTGAAGATCGAGATCGGCGTGGGCAAAGGCAAAACCAAGGGCGACCAGCGCCAGGATTTGAAGGGCAAGGCGCTCGACCGCGAGGCCGCCCGCGCGGTCGCTGGGTTCAACGAAAAACGCGGCCGCTAACGTCTCTTCGATCATGCGAGTCATCGCCGGCAGCGCCGGAGGCATCCCTCTCAAAGTCCCGCAGGGCGACACCCGTCCCACCACGGATCGGGTGCGCGAGGCGTTGTTTTCCGCCTTGGGCGATGTGGTGGAAGGCGCGCGTGTGCTGGACCTGTTTGCCGGGTCCGGGGCGCTGGGCATTGAGGCCCTCAGCCGCGGAGCCGCCAGCGCTCTTTTTGTCGAGGGGAACCGCGCCGCCGCTGACATCCTGCGAGGCAATCTAACCAAAACCCGTCTCGGCGGCGGATCAGTGCGGCAGATGGATGTTTTTCGCGCGCTCGACGATCTGGTCCGGGATGGCCAGGTCTTCGATTTGGTCTTCAGCGACCCGCCTTACACCCGCCTGCCTGATGGCCGGGATTTTGCGAAGGAACTGCTGGAGTCTGCTGATCTGCCGCGCGTCTGCGCTGCCGATGTCACATGGGTTTTGGAATGCCGCTCGGGGAAAAACGCGTTTGACGCCAGGCGGCCATGGTCCGTCTTGCGCCAGCGTGATTATGGAACGACGCGTCTTGTCTGGATGGAACTCAACACCGCTCTTTCCGTTTGAGCCTGCTGCTTTACAACCTGCTGCTGCCTTTTGCCCTGTTGCTGATGCTGCCCTCGGCGCTGCGCAAAATGACGCGGCGCGGCGGTTCCTGGCGCGATTTGCGGCAGCGTCTGGGCTTGTATGACGCGCCTGAGCGCGCGGCATTGGCGGCGGTGACGCGTCATGAGCGGCGTTATTGGTTTCACGCGGTCAGCGTGGGGGAGGTTGGAGTGGCGCTGAAAATCATCGGCCCCCTGCTGGACGGCGATGCGGATACCGCTGTGGTGCTGACTGTCACCACTCCGACGGGCCGGCAAATCGCGTTGGATTTTGCGGCGGTCAGACCGGGCCGTCTGGCAGTTTTGTATAGCCCGGTGGACTTTCCTTTTGTGGTGCGACGGCTGTTGCGCGAGCTCGCACCGCGGCGCTTGGTTCTGGTTGAAGCGGAAGTTTGGCCAAACTGGGTGGCCGAGGCCGGCCGGCAGGGGGTTCCGGTCACCTTGGCCAACACCCGGTTGTCTGCTCGTTCGGAACGGCGTTTTCGCCGTTTCGCCTGGTTCACGCATCCGTTGTTTGCGCAGCTCGATCAGGTGCTGGTGCAGGAGGAGGCGGATGTGACGCGCTGGGCGGAATTGGGCGCTGATCCGCGCGGCATTCATCGCACAGGCTCGGTCAAATACGATCCGCAGAGCGGCACCGCCAATCCGGCGATGCTCGACGACCTGCGGCAGGTGCTGGCCCGTGCGGGCATCGTGCCGGGCCGGCAGCGGTTGATCATTGCGGCGAGCACGCATCCGGGGGAGGAGCTGGCGATGGCGGAGATGCATCAGGAACTGGCGCGCGAGTTCAATGACCTGGCCCTGCTGCTGGTGCCGCGTCATGTTGAGCGAACGGTCGAAATCGAGCGCGAATTGGTTGGACTCGGTTTGCGGCCCGTGCGGCGCTCCAGGTTGAAAGAGGGAGATGCCAGTGCCGTTTTTGATGCCGCGTGCCCGTTGCTTGTTGACAGCACGGGCGAGCTCAATGCCTGGCAGCAGCTCAGCGACATCGCGGTCATTGGCAAAAGCTTCCGCGTAGGCGGCGGGCAGAACCCCGCCGAGGCCGCGCTGGCGGGCAAGCCGGTGCTGTTCGGGCCGCGCATGGAGAATTTCGAGCCGTTGGTGGCGTTGTTGCTTGAGGCGGGCGCGGCCATTCAGGCGCCTGACTTCGAGGCGTTGGAAGCCGCTTTGCGGCGTTTGCTCGCCAATCCGGGCAGCGCCGTCAAAATGGGCGCTGCCGGCCGTGTTGCGCTGGCTAAACATGATGGCGCCACCCGCGCCACTCTGGCCTGGCTCACGGCTTGACAGCGATCGTGTCCAACTGAATGACGCTTCATCACTCCTTGTGAAAAAGTTACGCTACCTGATTGAAGCCAGGCTTGTTGGCGCCGCCGTCTGGTTGCTGCCACGGCTGCCGCGCTGGCTCATTTTGCTGGCGGCGCGATGCATCGGCTCGCTGGCCTATCTGCTGGACGCGCGTGGCCGTGCCACTGCCCTGGAGAACCTGCGTGCCGCGTTCAAGGATCAATACGGCTTGGCTGATCGGCGTCGCATCGCCCGTCAGTCCTACCAAAACTTTGCGCGCACCTTTCTCGACCTGTTCTGGGCGCGTGGTTTGCATGCGGGTAACTGGCAGCGTTACGTCAGCATTCGCTCCGATGCGGAGGCGGCCGAAAACCAGGCGCGCGAAACGGGAGCGGTCTGGGCCACGCCGCATTTCGGCAATTTCGAGCTGGTGAGCTTGGTCTGGGGCTTTCGTGGTTTTCAGTTCACCGTCGTGGCTCAGGATTTCAAGAATCCAGGATTGACCGAAATTTTTCGCGACCTGCGCCAGCATTCCGGACACGTGGTCATCCCGCAGGAGGGAGCCATGCTGCGTCTGGTGAAAAGCCTGAAGCGCCAAGGCCACGCCGCGCTGCTGACAGACCTCAACATCAAGCCAGGCCGTGCCGCCACCGTGATTGACTGCTTTGGCCTTAAAACCTGCGTCACCACCTTGCATGTGACGCTGGCGCAAAGGCTGGGCCTTTCAATCATCACGGGGGTCTGCCTGCCGCTGCCGGATGGCCGCTACGACGTGCGGATTTTCAGTGCCATCCGTCCGCGTCCAGATGACGATCCGACCCGGCTGGCCCAGCAGGTGTGGGATTGCTTTGAGCAAGCGATCCGGGAGCGGCCCGAGTGCTGGATGTGGATGTACAAACACTGGCGCTACCTGCCCGGTGAGGAGCGCGATCCGGCTTACCCGGCTTATGCGAATCCCAGTGGCGCCTTTCGCAAGCTGCTGCGCGCCACGGCTGACCAATAAAAAAGGCGGGCCAGAAACGGCCCGCCTTCGGAAAATGGCATTGAAGGGGGCGGCCCTTACTTCACGATCTCCAGCAACTCAACCTCGAACACAAGAGCCGCGTCAGGACCGATGTCAGCGCCAGCGCCTTGCTTGCCGTAAGCGAGTTCGGAGGGAATGAAGAGCTTCCACTTCGAGCCGACCGGCATCAGTTGCAGGGCTTCGACCCAGCCTTTGATCACGCCCTGCACCGGAAAGGTCACAGGCTCGCCGCGCTCGACCGAGCTATCGAACACCTTGCCGTCCACGAGTGTGCCGTGGTAGTGCACTTTGACTTGGTCGGTAGCCTGGGGTTTGGCGCCTTCAGCCGCCTTGAGCACTTCGTATTGCAGTCCGCTGGCAGTGGTGGTCACGCCTTCGCGCTTGCCATTTTCAGCCAGGAATTTTTCTCCGGCGTCCTTGGCTTCGCCCGCTTTTTTTGCCGAGTCCGCTTGCATCTTCGTTTCGAAAGCCTGCATGGCGGCGGAGATTTCCTCCTGGCTGTATTTGGATTCCTTGCCCGAGATCGCGTCGGCGATGCCTTCGGTCAGAGCCTTGATATCGACGTCGATACCCTGGCTTTTGAGCTGGCCGCCCATGTTTGTGCCGATAAAGTAGCTCACCTTGTCCATGGGAACGGAAGCTGGTGCGGCGGGTTCAGGCGTTTGAGCGGGAGAGGACACGGCGACGGCGAGCGTGGCTGCGACAATGGCAGGCAGGGTGGTTTTCATTTGGGAAAGGCGGCAAAGCTACCCGTCTCCATCCTCCCGGTCAACCGGGATTCAACTCGTATGGCAGTGGTGGCTCGGGACGGAATCGAACCGCCGACACGAGGATTTTCAATCCTCTGCTCTACCGACTGAGCTACCGAGCCTTGTGTTTTTCCTGTTGGAGGGGAGCGCGGAGGTAAGCAGCGGATGCGGGGGTCTGCAACGGAAAAATCCGGCGATCTTGCGCAGCGCGTGTCTGCTGGCTCAGGGGGCGGTCAGGCCGGGCCAGCCTCCGACCTCTTTCTGCGATTTCAAAACGGTGCGGTGCGCACCGCGCAGGAGTTCGTCAACAACGCGCGCGTCCACGGCATCGCGCACGGGACCAGAGCCGGCCGTGGCTAGCAGTTGAGCAAAGCCCTCTCCGCCCAGGTCCTGTTGTGGTGTCTGAGGCGAATTGAACAGGGCGTTGGCTGAAACCTGCCCGCGCAAGCCGGCATTCGCTTCGAGGATTGGTTCGCCGCTTTCCAAGGTGACTGGGATTTCGGCGTCAAAGGAGCGGCCCGAGCCGAGCAGCCAGTTGTTTGTCGCCCACACGCGCACACCGGGATGCGTGCCGTGTTTGGTGATGGTTTCGAGGCAGCGTCCGGTGCCAGCCGCGTCGAGGTAGGCGTTGCCGGCGAACTGAAACTCGAAGCTGCGGCCTTTTGATTCCTGCTTGCGATCTTCCACGCCGGCGGTGTAGCGCGAGCCGGACCTGCCAAAGTCAAACATCACGTTGGCCACCGCTTCCATGCGCACTGGCCAGCGGTCACCGCGGCGCATGTCATTGGCCTCAAACTGCGGCCCGCGCATCCAGTAGCGGGCGAACACGCAATGATGCACCGTCAGCGTGCTGGCGCTGGCGTTGAACGCGTAGGCGTGGTTGTCGCCGTAAGGATGCAATCGTGGATGTCCCAACGGCTCGGCCAGCAGGCACCACTGCACGGTCACGCGCTGGCTGCGCACGACGGAGACCAGTTCGTCACAACTCCAACTCAGCGACAAGTGGTCGAGAACCGCGCCGCGGCATTCGTGCAAGCTGACGCAATCCAGTCCCGCCGAGCTTTTGGGGCGTTTCAGCTTCTGCGTTTTGAGCCGTTTCAGCGTGGTCTCGTCGCCGAGGCGCACACGCAAGTGCGTGAGAATGATTTCTTCACAGCCTTCGAACTCAAGCGAGCCGCCGCGCACGCAGATGCCTTGGCCGGGGGCATCGCTGCCGTCCACGGTGAGGAAGCCGGTTCGCACGACGATGCGATCCTGCAAACGAATGTCGCCCGCCACCGCGAAGCGCACGATGCGCGGGCCGGGCTGCAGCAGCGCCCAGCGCAGCATGCCAGAAGCCGGATTTTTGACATGGTCGTCGAGCCGTGTCACCATCAGAACCTTGCCGCCCGCGCCGCCACGGACGCCATGGCCCCAACCTTCAATCTCCACCGCGCCAATGGCAGGCGCTGCCAGCAAAGCCAGTAAAATACTGTCCCGGACGGAACGTTTCATGAGCCGAGATTAAATGATCCCCATCATCCGCACAATCTGGATTCTGATCACGCTGTGTCCCTGCATGACTGGACGCGGCATGGCGGAGGAAGTGCAGCGGCATGGGCTGTGGTTTGAGCACTGGCTGTGCGACTCGTTTTTTGGCGGCTATCGCGCGATGGACTACACGCAAAAGTGGGACATTCCCGCTGCGGTGAATCGCGAACATGGCGGCCTGCCGGTCAATCCCAAGGCGGTGCAGTTTGGCTCGTCGATCGGCTTGGGCGACGCACTCAGGCAGCGTGAAGTGAGCGAGCCGTTTTTACTAGCGGTTGCGTTTTGGGAGCAAGAGGATGCCGACAGCAAACGCTGGGTCAACGTGCAGGTCGTCCGAGTCACTCCAGAGCAGTGGGAGCGATTGTGGCATCCGCTGACCTCGGCAGACTTGCAAAAGCTGATGGCGGTGATTGAGGACCGTTCGCTCAGTCTCGAAGAAGCGCGGACTCGGGCGCAGGCGATCAAATCACGCCCGCCTTTTTCCGAGGCCATCATCACGTTGAATCCCAAGATCGACCGCAGTCAGAGACGGCTGCAATGCAGCTTGTCGTTTCGCTCTTTTTTTGATCACTTGGCGCCGCAGACGAGTCGTGAACGCCAGCCGGCGCCGTCCATTTGGGGAAAGCAGATTCCGGTGATGAGGGACTCGAAGCCGCGGAATTTTCCGGTGAAGTAAGGCCAGCGTTCCTTACCGCAACGGCAGCACGCGCACCGCGCAGGCCTTGTAACCGGGCTGGCGGCTATGCGGATCGAAGACGCTGAGTGTGAGCTGGTTGACATCCGGGTCGTGCATCGGCAGAAAAACCTGGCCTGGCTGAATCGTGCTGGTGACTCGCGCCCAGGCGGTCACGGCGCCGCGGCGGGATTCCACACGCAGCTTTTGACCATCCACGAGTTTGAGGAGGGCGGCGTCCTTCGCATGGAGTTCCAATAGCAGGCGGCTGGGATGCAATCGCCGCAGGATGGCGGACTTGCCCGTGCGCGTGCCGGTGTGCCATTGGGCGCTGCTGCCGCGTCCGGTGATCAGCAGCAAGGGGTAATCCGCGTCCGTTGGCTCGGGCAGTTCTTGCGGGGTTTCGAAAATAAAACGCGCGCGCTGGTCTGGCGTGAAGAAGCGGCCGTCCGCAAACAGGCGGCGCTCGGCATTTTTTGACAGGATGGATGGGATTTGGGGAGGATTAACAGGATGGCACTGAGGTTCGTTCTTATCCCATTCATCTGAATCCTGTAAATCCAGACCCAATCCTGTTAATCCTGTCTGATTTATGATGGAGTCAGGGAAAGGCCACTGAATGCCGCCACAGCGCTCCAGCATGGCGTGATCCTCGATGCCGGTGATGTCGCATGGCTGCCCCTTGGTGACCTGCTTGAGTTTTTGAAAGGCGGCCGCGGGACTGGTCCATTCGCGGAAGAGGCCGCCGCAGCCCCAGGCTTCAGCGATGAGGCGGAAGATGGCGAAATCCGCCAGCGCCTGACCGGGGGCGCGCGCGACCTTGTGGCTGACTCCAATGCGGCGTTCTGCATTGATGAAGGTCCCCTCCTTTTCACCCCAACCGGCGGCGGGAAGAAACAGGTGCGCCAGTCGTGCGGTCTCGGTGGTCGGATACATGTCTTGGACAACGAAGAACTCGAGCTTGCCCACCGCTTCGATGAAGGACGACTGATTGATCCAGGAGTGGGCGCCGTTGGTGGCAATCATCCAGAGGCCTTTGATCCGGCCTTGGTGAATGCCCTCGATGATCTGATCATACGCCCAACTGCCACGATCCGGAATCCGTTCAACTGGAATGCCCAATGCGGTCGCCACCTTTTCGCGATGTTCCGCGTTGGCAAAGTCATGGCCGCCGAGCAGGTTGGTGGTGTTCGAAAACAGCCGGGAGCCCATGGCGTTGCACTGCCCGGTGATCGAATTGGCGCCTGTTCCCGGCCGGCCGATGTTGCCCGTCAGCAGGCAGAGATTGATGATTGCCTGGGCGGTGCGTGTGGCTTGGTGGCCTTGATTGACGCCCATGGTCCACCACATGGACACCCGCCTGCCGCTGGCGATGGCATCGGCACAACGTTGGAACGTGTCCTCATCAAGACCGATCGCGGGCAAGTGCCGGGCGGGCTCGTAGTCACGCAAAAATTCGGAAAACTCCGCATAGCCGCTGGTCGAGTTCTCGACAAATTTACGATCCACCGCGCCGCGGCGGATCATCTCGTGCGCCAGGCAATGCAGCAGCAGCAGGTCGGTTTTGGGCCGGATGGGCAGGTGCAGCGTGGCCGCCATGGCGGTTTCGGTGCGGCGGGGATCGATGACGATGATCTCCGGCCGGTGCGGGTTGCGTTCCACCCGCTGCCACATGATGGGATGCGCGATGGCCGGATTCGAGCCGACGAAAACCAGCACGTCGCTCTCTTCAAAATCGCCATAGGTGTAGGGCGGCGCGTCAAAGCCGAAGCTCTGTTTGTAAGCGACCACGGCGGTGGCCATGCACTGGCGCGTGTTGCCGTCGCCGTGGATCATGCCCATGCCGAACTTGGCCAGCGAACCCAGGAGAGCCAGTTCCTCCACCATCATTTGGCCGGTGCCGAGAAAGGCCACGCTTTCCGCGCCGTGGCGCGCCTGCACGGCTTTGAGTTCATTGCAGAAGGCCGCCATGGCTCGCGACCAGGACACAGCAGTGCCATGCAGGAGCGGCGTGGTGCCGCGATCGGCGGCCGCCAGCGGGGTCAGGGCTTCCCAGCCCTTCGGACAGGCCATGCCGAGGTTGACGGGATACTCCGGATCCGGCGTGACATTCAGCGCCTGGCCTTCACTATCGAGGTGCAGCTTCAAGCCGCAGCCGGTGGCGCAAAAACCGCAGATCGATTTCGCCACCGCCACGGGCTTGGTCTTGGTTGGCACCAAGCCGAGACCAAAGCGTCCAGGCTCGCGCAGCAACTCCTGCGTCATGGGGCCGTCCCAGGCGCGCAAGCGGGCGAGGTTGGGGATTGAGTTGGCGGTCATTGCGGGGTAAAGTTATCGAAATGAACAGCCGCCTCGAAATCCGGCCGGATGTCTGCAACGGCAAACCTGTCGTCAAAGGCACTCGCATCACCGCGCAAACGATACTGGAGTTGCTGGCGGCTGGCGACAGTATGGAGGAAGTGCTGGAAGCCTTCCCGCGCCTTCAGAGAGAGGATGTGCTCGCCTGCATCGAATTCTCGGCGGAACTGGCAGGGCATGAGTGGACCTCGCTGACGCCTGCGGCATGAAGGGGTATCTGCTGGATGAGAACCTTCCCGCCAGTCTGGACTGGGTTGATGAGCCTCCGGCAATCCATGTGTTTGATTTGGCGTTGCAAGCAACCGACTCCGAACTTTGGGATCATGCCCGGGAAAAGGAACTGGCCATAGTGACCAAGGATGCTGATTTTCGCATTCGCGCCCTGATCTCAAAGCCGCCACCCTGGGTGGTGCATCTGCGATTCGGAAATTTGCGACGCCGGGATTTTCAGACGACTCTTGAGAGGTTGTGGCCCCTGGTTGAGCAGTTGTTGCCACACCACCGGCTGATCTCGGTCTTTGCTGATCGTGTCGAGGCAACGGCATAATCCACTCAAACACCAGGCATGCGCCAGGCTTGGACGGTTTTGAAAAACAAGGCGCGCTCGATGATTTCGGCGGCGAACAAAATGACCATGGCGGCAAGCGGGGAAACAGGTGTCATTGCCAGGGCGAGCAAGGCAGCCAGCACACGCGCACCGGTCCAGCGCGGCAGGGCTTCCAGATGCATGCGACGGCGGTAGGTCTGGCCAGGCCGCAGCAGCCACAGTACTTCGATGAGAAGTTTTCCACCCTGCGCCGTCACCGCGAGCGGCAGCCAGCGCTCGTCCAAAATCGCGAGGGCCGTGGCTGCCACCACGACAGCGGTGCCGCCAAAACGTGCGCTGGTGATGTCAAAAGACCAATCCGGCCGGCGAGTGTCGGTATAGACCATGATCGAGCAAAAGACGCCTGCGGCGCCAGCCGCGACTGCCAGCCAGGGTTGCACGCCCAGCAAGGTCAGCGCGCCCGCGCCGGCGAAGGCGCTGAAAACCAGGATCTCGCGGCTCAACCAGCTTTTGCGCCAGCCGAGGAAAGCGCGCCAGGCGCGCAGGGGCTGCCCCAAGTGCAGGACGCTGGCGAGCAGGCCGCCCTGCAGCGCCGCGTTTGCCCCCCAGGAGAAAACTTGGTGCCCGCTGAGCGCCGCCGCGATGAACAAGCCCAACGCCGTTTGGGTGAGCACGAGCATGATGACGAGCGGCCAATGCGTGTGCTCAACGCGCAGGCTGGCTGCATCGTTGGCAGCGGCTTGCGGCGGAAGATTTTTTGACGTGACGTAGCGGGTGCTGGGCCGCGTGTAGTCGCCCGGAACGACGCCGGGCAGCAGCGGCTCAGCCGAGGGCACGGGGTTGCGCGCGACGATTTTGATGCCGATGGCACCGTTGGGGCAGGCCTGAACGCAAGCGGGCGCCTCGCCCTCCGCAAGGCGCGCGGAGCACATGTCGCACTTGCGGACGATGCCGAGGCGGGTGTTGAACTTAGGCACCTCGTAAGGGCACTTCAGCATGCAGTAAGAGCAGCCGATGCATTGGTCGTCGAGGTGGCGCACGATGCCGGTCTCCGCGTCCTTCTCATAAGCCAGCACGGGGCAGCCGCTGGCGCAGGCGGGATCGGCGCAATGATGGCAGGCGGTGGTGACGGTCTGCTGATAAACCGGCGCCTGGCGGGTGACGAGCGCACCGATGTCGCGCCAGCTTTCCTCGTCGTCGAGGCCATTGAGCGAGTGACAGGCGGTCACACAGGCTTTGCAGCCGGTGCATTCATCGAGCTGAACCTCAAAGGCGTACTGTTCGCCATGCCCAGGTTTGGAAAGCGGAATCAACTGGCGGTAGTGTCCGGCCAGCAGCGGCTCGGCGTCGTGGCGGTCATGCCAGTTGGAGAAGCGGGACACGGCGGTGTCAAACCGCTTCTGCTCGGCCAGAAGTTCCTCCAACAAAGGCACCTCAAGGTCTGGCGGGACGCTGGTGCTCGCCGCTGTTCGTGACAGCAGCGCCACCGGTTTAGCGCCGTCCAGCAGCGGGCTCACTCGGTGAAGGCCTCCTGCAGCTCGCCCACGCTGTGCCGGTTGCAGAAGGCGTGAAAGGTTTCACTCGGCGTGCGCCGCGCCAAATAAGCGCGCAGCATGGCTTCCAGGGTCTCGGTGACGGCTTCCGCCGGCACGCCGCTGAAGATCTGCCGGCCGATTTTGCGGTTCTCGCCAAAGCCGCCGCCGACCGTGATATGGTAGCCTTCGCCAGACTCGGTTTTGACCTTGGTGCCGAGCAGGCCGATGTCGCCCATGAAATGCTGCGCGCAACTGTGCGGGCAGCCGGTGAAGTGAATGTTGACCGGATGATCGAGCGCCACCCGCTTGTGCAATTCGTTCATCACCCGGATGGCGTGGGCTTTGGTGTCGGTGGCGGCGTATTTGCAGTAGCGATTGCCGGTGCAGGCGACGAAACCGCTTTTCAAATGTGACGCCTCCGTGGTGAAGCCGGCTTTGCGCAGGGCCTTGGCAGCGCTCGGCACAAAAGCTTCGCGCACATTGGGCACGATGAAGTTTTGCCAGACCGTCAGGCGCACCTCGCCGCTGCCATAGTTGTCGGCAATGTCGGCGATGCGTTCGAGCTGACGATCGGTCAATTGCCCCACCGGGACTTGTGCTCCGAGATAAAACAAGCCTTCCTGCTTCTGCGGATAGACACCGACGTGGCTGTGGCCCTGCTGGGAGAAAGAGCGAGCCAACTGGGCGGGTGAATCCTCAGCGAGCCGCTGCAGTTTGAAGCCGAGATGTTTTTCGGTTTCCGCCAGCACGCCGTCGATGCCCATGGCTTCGACCACATACTTGAAGCGCGCTTTTTTGCGGTTGGTGCGGTCGCCATGCTCGATGAAGACGCGCAGCAAGGCGACGATGACGTCATTGAGCCGGGCCTCTGGAACGATGACGCCGGCATCGCGGGCAAAAGTCTGGTGACCGGTGACGCCGCCGAGAGCGATGCGGAACCAAACTCCGGGCTCCAGGCCGGTTTCGTTTTCGCCGATGCGAACCGCGGAGGCTCCAATGTCGTTGGTGTCCTCGACGCTGCTGACCAGGCCGCCGCCGTCGTAGGCGATGTTGAATTTGCGCGGCAGATCGTAGAACGAACGCGACGAGATGATCAGCGTGGCCAGCTCGTTCACCAGCGGGCGCACATCGGTGATCTCGTGCGGATCGTAGCCCGCGCAGGGGTTCATGGTGATGTTGCGGATGTTGTCCGCGCCGGCGCCGCGCGAATGCAGGCCGCAGCCTTGAATGCGGCGCAGCACCTCGGGGCAGTCCTTGGGCTGAATGAGGCGGATTTGGAAGTTGTTGCGCGTGGTGATCTGGATGTAGCCCGTGGTGAGTTCGCGCGCGATGGCGGCGAGCTCGCGCAGTTGATGCGACTTGACGACGCCGCCCGGGATGCGCAGCCGGCACATGTAGCCATCCTGCACCGGGCTGAGCCAGAACAAGCCGTTCCACTTGAAGCGGAAGATGTCCTCGCCTTCCGGCTTGGCATTCCAGCGCGCCTTGAGGATGAGTTCCTCGGTGGCGTCGAGCGGATTCAACTCGCGTTTGATGCGCTCTTCCTTGGTCAGGTCGTCAAGCGACGGGCCAATGGGAGCGGGCGCGGGCGCAGCGGGTGAAGAGGCGAGGTCGCCAAAACCAACGCCGCCAGCGGCGACGCCGGCGAAAAAGCCCTCCAGGTAACGCTTCTGCTCCGGGGTGAATTCCCCGCCGGCCGGCGCGGCGAGTGCGGGGCTTGCAATCGGGGGTGGCGCGGCGATAGTTGTCATATGAATGAGTTTGACTGGTCCGAATGCGGAGCGGTTTGGATTGATCCGGAGCGCTTAGGCGGCACGCCTGCTTTTCGTGGCACGCGGGTGCCTGTGTCGGCGTTGTTTGGCAATCTTGCGGCAGGCGCGTCGGTGGACGATTTTCTCGACTGGTTCCCCGGGGTGAGTGTGGAACAAGTGCGTGAAGTTTTGGATTTCGCGGCGGCTAAGTCGCAGCCCGGACAGGGTTTGCCTGTCATGGCATGAAGATACTGCTCGACGCCTGCGTGCCTTTGCCGCTCGGGCGTTTTCTCCGGCGACATACCGTCGAACATGCGAGCCGGCGAGGCTGGCAGGAGGCGAAAAACGGTGAGCTGCTCGCGCTGGCTGAGATGGAGTTTGATTTGTTCATCACCTCCGACCGGAATCTGAGCTATCAACAAAATCTGGTGGGACGCCGTTTGGCAATTCTGGTCCTTTGGACAAACGACTGAAAAGCACTGCGTGCGCGGGGGGAAGACATTGCGCAAGCGGCGAACGGGATGCCACCCGGCGGATTCCTGAAACTGCGTTGACGGTTCAATACACATCCCGCGCGTAACGTTTGGTTTTCTTGAGCTCGGCCACGCAGGCTTTCGCATCGTCTTCGCTGCGTCCGCCGTGGATTTGGATGATTTGGTGAAGCGCGGAATCGACATCCTTGGCCATGCGCGAGGCGTCGCCGCAGACGTAAAAGTGCGCGCCCTGTTCGAGCCAGTCCCAGAACTGCCGGCCTTTCTCAAGCATGCGGGTCTGGACGTAAATTTTTTCCGCTTGGTCGCGTGAGAAGGCCAGGTCGAGTTCGCTGAGGTGACCGCTGGCCTGCCAGGCTTCGATTTGCTCGCGATAAAGGTAGTCGGTGCTGGCGCGCTGATCACCGAAGAAGAGCCAGTTTTTCCCGGAGGCACCGGTGGCTTGACGTTCTTCGAGGAAAGCGCGGAAGGGGGCGATGCCGGTGCCGGGGCCGACCATGATGACCGGGGTGGACAGGTCGGATGGCAGGCGGAAGTGCTTGGCCGCATGGAAGAAGACGCCGGTGGCTTCACCGAGCGGCAGGCGGTCGGCAAGGAAGGTGGAGGCCACGCCTTGATGCAGGACGCCATCGACTTCGTAGCGCACCGCGCCGACGCAAAGATGGACTTCGTCCGGATGCGCGTTGATCGAGGAGGCGATGGAGTAAAGCCGCGGCTGCAGCTTGCGCAGAGCGGAAACCCAAGTGCCCAAGTCCGCTCCCGCTTCCGGATGGGCACCGTGAAATTTGCGGCAGTCGTAGTGGGTGAGCAGCGCCTCTCGCAGCGTTGCTTCGCCACCGTCCGGCAAAGGCACCACCGCGGCCGCATCGAAACCATGCGCCGCGATGATGCCATCCACCATCAACGGATCATTCCTGGAAAAAACGCCCAGCGCGTCGCCTGCCTCATAAGTGAGGCCGGAGCCGGCGAGGGAAAAGGCGATGTGGCGCGTGTCCTTGGCCGAGCCTTCGGCGTTGAGACGGACGTTGGCGAGCAGAGGGGCGGGGAAGGGGTTTTTCTTGGACCAGGCGGCGGTTTCGACGGCGGGCTCGGCGACTATCGCGGCAGGAGCGGCGTTGGCGGCGCCTCCGCCTTGATCGAAGGCGGTCCAGGCGCTGCGGGCCCAGTTCGCGGCGGGCTCGTCGAAATCGACATCACAATCGACGCGATCAACCACCCGCGTGGCGCCCAACTCGGCCAGACGCTGATCCAGCATGCGGCCGGCGAGGCAGAAGGTGTCGCCATAATTGCGGTCGCCCAGCGCCAGCACCCCGTAGCGCAGGCCGCTGAGGCTGGGGGAGCTGCCGTTCTGGTTGAGCTGGTCCCAGAAGACGGCGGCGTTGTCCGGCATCTCGCCCTCGCCCCAGGTGCTGGTGACAAGGATGAGGTTGGAGTGGGTTTTCAAATCGGCGGCTTGCAGCGAGTCGAGTCCTGCGACACCCGCCGCAAATCCCCGACCCGCTGCTTCCTTGGCCAGCCGCTTGGCCAAACTTTCCGCGTTCCCGCTCTGGCTGCCAAACGCGATCAAGAGAGGTGCCTTGGGGGCTTCCGTGGCGGCGGGCGCAGGCACGGCGCCGCCACGACTGAGCGCACCCGCCAGGAAACCGTTCAACCAAGCGCGCTGCTCCGCGGTGAACGGCGCGCTGTCTGGAATGAGGGGTAGTTGCGGCATTGACATGGGATAGCCCTGCGAATAGCAGCGCCGATGCCAGCCGTGCCAATTAATCCATCAATTGAATGTGAAGTTTTTCAATTAAACCATGAAATTTATTCATGATTTTTGGGCAAGCGAGGCGCTTGCAACACACCCAGCCGGGACGGCTGAGCTACGGCGGGCGGCTTTAACACCCGCTTTCAAGTGGCGCGCCGGGCTGGCTGGACTATGAAGTGGGATATGTTGTCGTCTTTGGCCGAACTCACTGCACGCAAAAACCAGGGCCCGCCGCTGGCCATGCTGACTGCCTACGATTATCCCACCGCGCGGTTGCTGGATGAGGCGGGCATTGACCTGCTGCTGGTTGGGGATTCCCTGGGCATGGTGGTGCTGGGCCTGCCTGACACGGTTGGCGTGACGATGGCGGACATGCTGCACCACACGCGTGCGGTGCGGCGTGGCGCCAAACGCGCGCCGGTGGTGGTTGACCTGCCCTATCACACTTACTTGATGCCGGAGCAGGCGTTGCACAATGCGCGCCGTTTGCTGGCGGCGGGCGCGGACGCGGTGAAACTGGAGGGCGGGGAAAAACTGGCGGAACAGGTGCGCGCCATCACGGGCGATGGCATTGCCTTTGTGGGGCACATCGGCATGCTGCCGCAGAATGTGCGGGAGGAGGGCGGTTATAAAAAGAAGGGCCGCACGCCGGAAGGGGCGGCGCAGTTGTTGAAGGATGCGGTGGCTCTGGAGGCGGCCGGGGCCTGTGCCATCGTTTTGGAGAGCGTGGTGCCGGCGGTGGCGGCGGAAATCACTCGGGCCATCGGCATCCCCACCATCGGCATCGGATCAGGCGACGACGTGGACGGACAAGTGTTGGTAACGCCAGACTTGGTGGGTTCGTTCCCCTGGTTTCGCCCTCCATTCGCCCGGGTGGAGGCGGATGTGGCTGGGGATATTGGCAAAGCCGCCCAGAGCTTCAGGGAGGCGGTGCAAAGGGGTGTTTTTGACTAGAAATTATGGAAAATATTGAATTACTTGCCAAATGGGCGCTTTGAGGCATGTTTTCGCCGTTTGTTGGCGCTGCTTCTGTGACCCTGACTTCCATCCCCAATCCCGTTTTTGCCAAGGAACTGCTTGGCTGGCCAGATCGTCCCCTGCCGCCGCTGGAGCATTTGGACAAGCCGCTCAATGGCCTGGCAGCACGGGTTGAGTTGGTGCGTGACGAGACGGGTTTTGCGGCGTTGGAGCCGCATTGGGATCGTTTGCTGGAGGAGTCGGCTTCACGCAGCCCTTTTTTGCGCTGGGACTGGGCCCGTTTCTGGTGGCAGCATTTTGGTGAGGACTACCGACTGGTCCTGGTCGTCGTTCGCGACGTTTATGGCGTGCCGGAGGCGATTGCTCCGCTGGTGATCGGCCATTCGGTGACCGGGGCGCGCAGGTACTTGCGGCAGTTGTGCTGGATCGGAGGCGTGGGAGCGGTCGAGGGGGAGGTGATGGATTTGCTGGTGCCTGCCGGACGGGAGGCGGAGCTGACGCCGTTGCTTTGCGAAGGAATCCGATGGCTGTCTCCGGAGTGGCAGGCGGTGCGGCTGAACAAGCTGCCCGCCGAGTCGCCGAATTTTCCGATCCTGCTCAACAGCTTGCGCTCGTATGCGGCTGGGGCGGGGGTCGTCAGCACGCACGCCAGCCGGTTTGCGTCTTTGCCGAGTGACTGGCCGGGTCTGGCGGCGCAGCGCTCCGGGCGCTGGCGGCGTAATTTGCGCAAGCGCTGGGACGCCTTCACAGGGGATCATGGAGGCGTGGCCGGCCTCGCTGGTGAGACCATGCCGGCGGCGGCGGCGGTGGATGCGCTGGCGGCGTTGCATTGCGGACGCTGGTGCGACGGCGGGAGCACCTTTGTCAAAGACCGGGCCTGGGAGTTTCACCGCAGCCTGGCGTTGCGGTGGCTTGCAGAAGGGCGGGCCTTGCTGCCTTTTCTGTCGGTGCAGGGACAGATGGTGGCGGGCTGTTATGGCTTCGTCGAAGGCGATCGCTTCTATCATTATCAACTCGGCTGGGATGCTCGCTATGCGGAGCTTTCGCCAGGGAATCTGGCGATCATGAACACGGTGCAGCACTGCATGCGGCTTGGCTTGCGTTGCTACGACATGCTCTCGGGCGACTATCGCTACAAATTGGAGTGGTGCCCGGGAGGACGGGATTTGGCGGACATCGAGGCCTATTCGCCATTCAGCCCCACGGCGGCCTGCTTCCGCGGGCTCCGCTCGATCAAACGCTTCGTCTGCCAGCCGTCGCGGGGTGAGGCCATGCAGATGGAGGACTGAACGAGTTGCCGTTGCGGCGTGGATTCTGTCGTGGCGCTGGCGCCGGGCGAATGTAGTCTGACGGCTCGTTCCAATTTGCTCTCCCATGCTTCGCATTCTGCGCACTCTCATCACGCTGCTGGCGGCGGCAGCGATCGTTTTGGCGATTTGGAAGCGATTGGCGCCGCGGCTGGAGGAACTGCCGGCGCGGGCGGTGACGGCGAAACCTTTGGACCCGGCGTTTCACCGGTTGACCGCGCGGGAGATCGCCACGTTGCCGCTGGCGCCGCGGTTCGATCATCCGCTTGGCTCTGAGCACGGCGCGCTGGCCTACAACGCGCAGCCGTTCCGCATCACGCGGCATTTGGGAGACGATTTCAACGGCATCGGCGGGCAGAATTCGGACCTGGGTGACCCCGTGTATGCGGCTGGCGCGGGGCGGGTGGTGTTTGCCCGCAATGTGGGCGGCGGCTGGGGCAACATGGTGATTCTGGCTCATCGCGTGCCTGATCCCGGGGGCGATTGGAAAGTCTGGCAGACGGTTTATGCGCATCTGGAGGAGATCCAGGTGCGGTTGGGGGAGGCGGTGGAGCGGGGACGGCCGATTGGAACGGTGGGCACGGCCGATGGGCGTTACCTGGCGGCGCATCTGCATTTCGAGGTGCGCGAGGGGCCTTACGTGAATCCGGGCGTGGGCTACGCGGACACCCCGATGAACCGCGCCAGCCCAGAGCGTTTTTTGTTCGAGCATCGCGGCGCTCCGGAGGATCTGCTCAACCCTCCGCCTTGGCCCGAGCCAGGGGAGGTGGAAGTGACGCGTTTGCCGGAGTGACTTATGCGGCTGGCTCGGGGCCAAACAGCTCTTCGGCCAGGGTGCGGCTCTCTTCGATGAAAACCTTCACGAGTTCACTGGGGCGGGTTTGGTGGAACACGCTGAACACCACGGGTGGAAAACCGGTCAGGGGCAGTTCCATCACGCCTTTGGGAAGACGCACGCGCGCCAATTTTACGCCAAGGCCGACACCAAAACCCTGTGCCGCGTAGCGCGCCACCAAATCCAGGCTGCCAAGTTCGAGGCTGGGCAGCCATTCGATTTCGCGGCGGCGCAGCTCGTCCAAAAAGACGCGGCGCACGGTGTCGCCGCCGGACAGGGTGATGAGCGGCACCTGAATGCGCTCCGTGTTCAGGAGGTCATTCGCCTGATGAATGCCCAGCTTTTCCGGCACCAGCAGGGTCATGCCGAGGCGGCGAATGGGGGTGCAGTGCACGCCAGCGCAGGGTTTGCTGGTTTGCACCGCCAACCCGAGGTCGATCTCTTGATTGCTGAGCAGGTTTTCGATTTGATCCTGCCGTGATTCGGTCAAGCTGAAGCGGAAGCGTTTGCGCCGCTGCTGGATGCGTCCCAGAAGCGCTGGCAGGTATTCGCGCTGCACCAATTCCGGCGCGGCGATGCGCAGCCGCTCGTCCACACCGCCGGTGATGCGGGCGCGCAACTCGGGCAAGCCGCCGAAAAAAGGCGCGATGAATTGGTAGAGCGCCTCGCCCTCACGAGTGAGCTGAAAGGGGCGGCGCTGGAACAAGGTGACGCCGAGGCCGGATTCAAGTTGCAGGACCTGCGCGCTGATCGCCGGCTGCTGAATGCCGTAGGGAATGTGGCGGGCGGCGGCACTGACGCCCTGATGATGCGCCACATAATAGAATAGCTCGAGGTGGTGAATGTTCATGGCGGCTGCGGTCTTCAGTAGGCAAAGGCTGCTTCGCTGGAATCGGCGCCTTGCTCCGTTGGATGGGTTGCCTCCAACGCCACCCAGAGCCTTTCCTCGACCCAGCCGAAGGTCTGCGGCATGGTTTGGTGCAGACGGGTCAGGCGGTCCTGGATTTCGTGGGCAAAGGTCACGGCAGCGCGGGCGTGGTTGCCGGAGACGGCGTGTTCCGCCGCCGCCTGCAGGCTTTGTTGCAGCGTTTCAACTGGCAGCAAGGGCTCCAGACCGTAACCGCAGGTCGCAGCCAGGGCATGAGTGGCGGGGTCGATCCAGAGCAGAAAGCGACGGCAAGCGCCGCTCTTTTCCAGCGCGCTTTGCAGGCCGCCGCGGTTGAACAACCAAAAGAGCCAGGGCTGAATGGGAGCTGCCGGCGGTTTGGGCAGGAGCAGCAAAGAGAGCGTGATTTGAGGGAAGCGCCGGTTCAAGTCCGCAGCGGCTCGCGAGACTTGAGCCCGTCCGATTCGGCTGAGATGGTGATTCGGGTCGGTGACCGGGTGCGTGAGCGCAGGCGGTGCGCCAAAAGCAGTGTCGCAAGCCTCCAAGCTGAAGCCACAGGCAGCACAGGCGGCGGCGGTTTCAACCAAACTTTGCTGGCAGGCGGGACAAAACACGCGCGCATGTTAGCCGGGCGACCGGCGCTGTCCAAGGTCGAAAGTGGGTGTTGTGAAGGCCTGAGACGCGCCGCTGGCGGTTGCGCACCCGCGTAGCGGGGCTACTCTTGCCTGTTCTTCATGCCGATTTGCCGATCTTGTTTTTGGGCTCCGCTCCGGGCGCTTTTGCTGCTCGGACTGGTTTTGACTGGCGCTAGGCCGGGCAATGGCGCGCTGCAGGATGAGCCGGCGTTTGCGCAGGCCAGGCAGGCATTGGAGGATGGATTGCCTGGTGTGGCCGCTTTCAAAGCGGAGGCGCTGCTGCGGCGGAAAGGCGCCGCCAAGTGGTCGCCGGAGGAGAAAGAGGAGCTGGCCACGCTGGCGGCGGAGGGCTGGACGCGTGACGGCAAGCCAGAGCGGGTGCTGGAGTTGTTGAAAAAGGGGCCGCGGCCGCATGGCGCTTTGTTTTGGCGCGGACAGGCGATGATGATGCAGGAAAAGCTGGACCAGGCGGCGGAGGTGTTGCGTGACTATGCTGATGCCGGTCGTTACGCAGGCCGTGCCCGATTGGCTCTGGCCCTGGTGTATTTGGCACAGGGGCGGGAGGCTCTGGCGCGGCGTGAGCTGAAGGACTTGCGCGAGGATGCGGATCCGGAGCTGGCGTTGCGGGCACGCCTGATGTTCAACGAATCAGAGCTCACCGTGGGTCGTGAACGCATTGTCCTGGAGCGGTTGAAGCGGGAACGCGAGCCGGAGGATGACAAAACGAAGTACCTCATGGCGCAGGCGTTGGTGCAGCAGGGGCGGCTGGGCGATGCGGAGGCAATCACCGCCGCCCTCATCAAACGCAGGCCGGGAGGCCCGCAAGGGTTGCGGTTGAATCATGCGACCCAGTTGTTGTACGGTCGCATTCTGCTCGACCTGAACCGCCCCGGTCTGGCACAGGAGACCCTGCTGCGCTTCCTCGCTGACCATTCCGACAGCGAGTTTCTCCACGATGCCTTCGTCTTGCTGGAAGCGGTTCGGGAGGCGCTGCCCGCCGAACAGCAGGCCCGGCTTCCAGATGTGGTGCTGGAGTGGCTGCTTCAGGAAATGCATCCGGTTCGCCGCGGCTATGCGCTTTATTTGACTGCGAACTGGTTGTCCAGCCAGGGTCGAAACATGGAGGCGGCGGCCCTGTTGGAAAGTCTGCTGGCCGCTTTTCCGGGGCATCGCCGGGAGAGTGACGCCATGCGCAGGGCGATGGAAGTGGAGGGCGCTCTCGGACATGACGAGCGTGTGCTGGCGCTGGCGGCGGCGTGGAAAAATCAATACGGCGGCGGCGGGGTGTCGCTGGTCGATCTGGTGGCTGGCGCGGTGCTTTATGCGCGCGGTGATTATCCGGAGGCGCTGGCGCGGTTTCAGCGGGCCGCAGACTTGGCCGCGATCCTGCCGGAGCGGCGGCGCGCCCTCTACAACGCGGCCGTGGCGGCATTGAAAGCCGGTGAGATGGCGCTTTATGCCAGTTTGGTGGGGCAGTTGCAGTCGGTCAGTGCGGTGGATGCCCAGGGTGTGTCCGCGTTTGTGGCCGGGGAACGGTCCGGGGAAACGGCGGGCGATGTGGTGCTGGACCGGGCGCTCGGCATGGCGGCGAAAGGTGAGGCGGAAGCATCGCAAGAGCTGCAAGCATTCCTGGAGAGCTATCCGGATCATTCCCGCGGCGCGGAAGCGCGGGTGGCGCTCGCTGAACTTGGGTTGCTGGACACACCGGCGCGAGTGCGCGCTGCTGAGAGCGCGCTCGATGAGGCGGAAAAACGGCCGGAGGTGCTCGCGGAGCCGGTTCGCCAGCGCATCGCTTACACCCGCATGTGGTGCCGGGAGGCGGAGGCGGACTGGAAAGGCGTGGTGGAGGCGGGCGGACGATTTTTGAAGACCTGGCCGGAGGTGGAGCTGGCCGCGGCGGTGCGCATGAAAGTCGCGGACGCCTACTTCCGGATGGAAGACTTTGCCAACGCGCAGACGCAGTTTGAACTGGTGGCCATAAACCATCCGCGGTCGAGCCATGCCGAGACGGCCCTTTTCCTCGCAGGCAAATGCGCGGTCAACCTGCGCCGAGTGGATGCAGCGATCGACTTGTGGGAGGGCATTTCCATCCAGGGAGGGCGGCTCAGCCGGCAAGCCCGCATCCAACAGGCAATGGCGAAACGGCGGGAGGGCAAGGAGCCAGAGGCTTTGAAGGTGGTGGATGGTTTGCTGGCGGAGAAAGATCTGGATGCGACCACGCGCCGGCTCTTGCTCTGCGACAAGGCGGAGATGCTCATCCTGCTTGGGGCAAGCGGCGAGCCGAAGCAGTTGCGGGCCGCCATTGCGGTGCTGCGCGATTTTTTGGCGGAGCCTGAACTGCCGCCCGCTTGGCTGGCGCGGGCGGGTTATTGGCTGGCGCATGCACTGAAAACCAGCGGGGATGTGACGGCGGCACTGGCTGCCTGCCACGATGTGGTCAGTTTGGATGAACTGGCTGAGGACAGTCAGGACCCGGAACTGGCGGCCTGGTATTACCGGGCCGGATTCCTGGCGGTCGATTTGCTGCAGAAACAGCAGCAGTGGGAGGGGGCGGCGCGTTTGGCGGAGCGGCTGGCAGCGGCGGGCGGCGATCGCGCGACGGAGGCGAAGAATATCGCCACGAAAATCCGCCTGGAGCGCTACCTCTGGGATGAGCGGCCTTGAGTCAAAGACTCCAGCCTGAGCGCGGTTCGCGTGACACAAAACGCGCGGCGGCGGGCAGATTCTCGATGGTCATGGCATCGCGATTCCACTGCAGTTTGCCGCCTGCGCGGTAAGCCACATTGCCGAGGTGGTTCGCTTCAGTCAAAGGTCCGGCATAGCTGAACGGGCTGCCGGTGGGACTGCCATCGCGGATTGCGTTCAGCCATTCCTGATGATGGCCGGGCGAGTCGGGAAGGAAGGGATCGGGGCGCTGGAAGTCTTTGAAATCCGCCTCGGGCAGGAGGAGGTGCTTTTTGTAATCGGACAGCAGCATGCCTTTGTCACCGATGAACAGCACGCCGCTGGCCCACTGGCTGATGAGCGGATCGTTTTTCCAGACCGCGGGTTTGGTGGCGCCTTGATGCCAGTGGACCCGGCAGGCCGGCAGATGCCCGCGCGGACCATACTCGTAGGTGGCCGACATGGTGGCGGGGGCAATTTCTGGATGCGGCGGCGGGCCGAAGGCCTCGACGCTGAGCGGGGCATCGAGTTTCAATGCCCAGAATGGCAGGTCATTCCAATGCGAGCCGAGGTCGGACATGGTGCCGTTGCCGAAGTCCCACCAGCGATACCATTTGGGGCCCGGGAAATAGACTTCGTGATAGGGGCGGTAGGGGGCCGGACCGATCCACAAATCCCAATCCAGGTAGGGCGGCGGTGTCTGCGCTTCTGTCGGACGGTCGGTGACGAAAACGCGGTCGTTATTCGCCTCCGCATCCGCCTGTGATTGCAGACCCCAGGCGCGGGAGACACAGACATGCGCCTCTGTCACGGCGCCGATGGCGCCTGACTGGATCAGTTCAACGACGCGGCGGTAGTTCGGCTCGCCATGAATCTGCGTGCCCATTTGCGTCGGCACGCCTGCGGCAGCGGCGGCTGCGGTCACCAGCCTCGCCTCGCCGATGTTGTGGGTCAGCGGCTTTTCGCAGTAAACCGGCTTGCGCAGGCGCAAAGCGGGCAGGGTGGCAAAGGCATGCGTGTGCTCGGTGGTGCTCACAACGACTGCATCGACGTCAGCGAGCGCGCCGGCGTCGTCGTAGAATTTGCGGAAATCGCGGAATCGTTTCGCTTTCGGATGTTGTGCCGCCGCACGCTCGAGGTGGCTTTGATCGACATCGCACAGGGCGGTGATGACGACGCCAGGGTCTTTCAGCAGCATGGCCAGGTTGGCCGCGCCACGGCCGCCGCAGCCGATGATGGCCAGGCGGATGACCTTGGCGGGCGATTGGGCGCGCAGCAGCGCAGGGAACCCTGTCATCGCACCAGCGGTGGCGAGCAGGGAACGGCGGGAGAGCATTCGGCCGGGCATGGCTGAGACAACGCGTGCAAGCTACGGGCTCTTGCCGGATTGGGGCGGGTGAGATGGGGCTTTGCAAAAGGGCGCTTTTTCGTTCACTTTGGAGCGATGCTTTGGCGGGCCACGACGGCAATACTGGTTTTATTTTGGGCGGTGATGACCGGCTTGCTGCTGCGCAATGTGTATTTCCCGGATCACTCGGTGCTGGCGGAGGTGCCGCCACGGCTGGTGCTGGATCTCTTTCTCAATCAGGCCTCGATGCACAGCAACTCGCTGCATGTGTATCATCATCAGACCAAGCTCGGTCACGCCAATTTTCATGTCATCAAGGCGCCAAAACCGGGTCGCGACGGCTTGCCGCTTTACCGGCTCACCGCCAGCGGCGGCGTGGACACCACCGTCGGCGAGGGCCAAAAAGTGACGGCGGGCTGGCGCATCGAGGCGGATCTTCTGGATGGACAGGAGCTGACCGCCTTGCGGTTGGAAATGACCGGCGCGGAAACGGGCCGCACGGTGTCGCTGCGCTGGCACCAGGGCGATGAAGCACCGGAGATGGAAGTGCGTGAGAAGGGGAAAATGCTGCTCGACACACGCGGCGCCATGGCGATGGCAGGTCTCGGCAGTCGCATGGGCTTGTTTGAAGGGCTGCTGGGGCAGTCCGCCGCGGCAGGCAAGGAGCCGCGGGTGGAGATGACGGCACGCGAGGGTTTGATGGATCTGGCGGGACGTCCGCGGCGTTGTTTTGTGATCCACCTCAACGCTTTCGACCTCTATGACATTCGGGCGCTGTTCACCGAGGTGGGCGAGCTGGCCCGGGTGGATTTGCCGCACGGCTTCCATCTCAAGGAGCCGCTCATCCACGGCCTGGAGCCGGACCTTGTCGAGCACTGACCTTTTTTGCCCATGATCGAAATCGAAAACCTGACCATGCATTACGGCTCGCTGAAGGCGCTGGACAATCTGAGCCTCAAGATCCCGCCGGGCGAGTTGTTTGCTTTTTTGGGACCCAACGGCGCTGGCAAGACGACAGCGATCAAGATCCTGGTTGGCCTGATGAAACCCGATGCGGGATCGGTGCGCGTTTGCGGCCATGACATGGCGAGCGATCCCCTGCTGGCCAAGGCGGTGCTGGGCTACGTGCCGGATGTGGCGCAGTTTTATGAAAAGCTGACCCCGGCTGAGTTCATGGACTTCATCGCGGAGCTGTTTTCGATGGAGCGGGCCGCCGCCGCGGCCAAAACCGACACCTTGTTCACCCGCTTTGGCCTGCACGAATACGCCTCCAAACGCATTGAGAACCTGAGTCACGGCACGCGTCAGCGGCTGGCCATTGCTTCCGCCTTGCTGCACGACCCGAAAGTGGTGGTGATCGATGAGCCGATGGTGGGTTTGGATCCGATCCATGCGCGCACCGTGAAGGAGGAACTGAAGGCGCGCAGCCAGGCGGGGGCCACCGTGTTGATGAGCACCCACCTGCTCAACATCGCCGAGGAGCTTGCCGACCGCATCGGCATTCTCAAGGAAGGACGGCTCATTGCCTTGGGGACGATGGAAGAGCTGCGCCGCCAGCAGGAGCGCGACGGCATCCGGCTGGAGGAGTTGTTTCTGGAGATGGTGGGCGAGGAGAGCAGTCTGGCTGGCGCTTGAACTCGCGGGGCGCTGGTTGACTCGTCGCACGGCCGGTGGAAGGTCACTGCGAATGAGTGACGAAGTTGAAGTGCTGAGCGTGTCGCAATTGACGCGGGAGATCCGCGCGCTGCTGGAGGAAAACATCGGCAGCGTGTGGGTCGAGGGCGAGGTCAGCAACCTGCGCCGGCAGGCCTCCGGACACCAGTATTTCACGTTGAAGGACGAGGGGGCGCAGCTTTCCTGCGTGCTGTTTCGCGGCAACGCCCTGCGCGCCATCACCCGTCTGGCAGACGGCGCGGCGGTGCGTCTTTTTGGAGACATATCGGTCTACGAGGCGCGCGGCAGCTACCAGATGGTGGTGCGGCAGGTGCAGGCCCGCGGCCAGGGCGTGCTGCAGGCGAGGTTTGAGGCCTTGAAGGCGCGGCTGCACGCGGAGGGGCTCTTCGATGCGGCGCACAAACAAACCGTGCCGCGGTTTCCGCTCGTGGTGGCTTTGGTGACCTCCCCCACCGGGGCGGCGATCCGGGACATGCTGAACATCCTGGCCCGGCGCGCTCCCTGGGTGCGTGTGCTGGTTTGCCCGGTGCGTGTGCAGGGCCAGGGCGCGGAACAGGAGATCGCGGACACGCTGCGCGGCCTCAACGCGCTGACGGGAGATGGCATTCCCCGGCCTGACGTCATTGTTGCCGGGCGCGGTGGCGGCAGTCTGGAGGATCTTTGGAATTTCAACGAAGAGGTGGTGGCGCGTGCCATTTTTGACAGCGCCATTCCCGTGATCTCCGCCGTCGGGCACGAAATCGATTTCACCATCGCCGACTTCGTGGCGGATCTGCGCGCGCCAACACCGAGCGCGGCGGCCGAGCTGCTGGCGCCGGACAAGGAAGAGCTGAGCCGGCACTTGGCGATGTTGCAAAAACGGCTGGCAGCACAGGTGCAGGCCTGGTTCGGTCAACAGCAGCGCCACCTCGACTCGGCCGGCAAAGGCGCGCTGATGTATGAGCCACAGCGTTTGCTGCGCGAGGCGGAGCAGGTGGCGGACGACATGGAGTGGCGTTTGCTGGAGTCTGTCAAAACCCGGTTGCGGGAGCTCGGCGAGACGGTGGAGGCGGCCGGCTGGCGTTTGCAGCGGCTGCACCCGCTGAGTGTGCTGGCGAATATGCAGCATCGCGAGGCCTTGTTGACGCAGCGGTTGTCGCAGAGTTTGCGGCGTCATTTGGAGCGCTCCGAGCAGACGCTTGAGGCGCGCGCCAGGCAAATTCAGGCCCTGGGCCCGCTGGCGGTGCTGGCCCGCGGCTTTTCGTTCACGGTGAGCCTGAGCGGGCGCATTGTGACCTCGCCGGATGAAGTTTCAGTCGGCGAGAGCATCCAAACCCACCTGGCAGGCGGAGTGTTGCGCAGTGTGGTGGAAGAAAAACGGACCCATTGAGTGGCGCAGGGCCACCGAAAGGGACATAAAATCTGATAATTATGAAAAATTAAATATTTCTAGTTGATTATTTTCGAGCATTTATTATAATTTCCATGAATTCAGTGAAAATTATGAAACGTCTCATCCTCATCCAAAACGACGCTCCCGGCACTGGCAAGTCCACACTGACCCGCTGTCTGCAGCGCTACCTCAACCGCCACGGCGCCGCCCATCAAGTGGTGACGCTGGTTTCTGAAGAAGACCCGCACTCTTTCCAGCCGACCTTCATTGCGGACGATCTCTGTCCGGCTGATTTGGTGGATTTCCTCGATCGCTCCTCCATCTCAATCATCGAGATCGAAAGCGGTTTGGGCGAGTTCTTTGCCAACTTCTATCAAGCCAACGACTTCGAAAACGTGTTGTCGGCGATGGGTTGCCAGCTTTCCGTCGTCCTGCCGGTCAGCAGCGAGCCGGACACCTATGAGTCGGTGGTGCGCGCGGCGGAGTGCTACTCGGACACCGCTGAATACACGATCGCCCACCTTGTCACCGGCTCCTACGACGATGATGAGAGCGCCTGGGACCGCAGTTACGCGGCGCGGGTGATGGACATGTTTGAAGCGCTGGAACTGCACATCCCTGAGATCGGGTTCCAACTTGAAATGGAACTGCGCGCGCACCACGTGGAGCTGGCCGAGGCGCTGGCGGAGCCGGAGGCGGGGGAGGTTTTCGGCCGCGACTTTAGCGTGTGGCTGACGCGGGTGATGACGCAGGTGGAAAGCGCGCGACGCTACCTTTTTGGCGACGCCTTCGTGCCGACCGCGGCACCGGCGCCGTTGAAGACGAAAAAAACACGCCGCAGTCGTGCCGGGTTTTAAGCCGGGCTGATGCGGGTTTCTGGATCGTTCGTTGGTTGCAAACGGGCGTCTGCCAATGCGCAGGCGCCCGTTTTTTTGCAGTCTCAGTGTTCGAACAGATCGGGGTAGCAGCGCTCCGCCAGCTCGCGGCTTTTTTTCAAAATGACGGCGGCGTCCGTATCCGCCTGGGCAGCCAGGCAAAGCGCGCGGCATTCGCCGGTGTCGAGACGGCGGATGGCCTCCTTGACCCGGGCCACTTGCGCGGTTGAAACGCTGAGTTCACGCAGTCCGAGCCCGATCAAGAGCGGGGTGAGCGCAATCTCGGCCGCGATCTCACCGCAGATGCCGACCCGGATGCCGCAGGTTCGTCCGGCTTCGACCGTCATCGCGATCAGCCGCAGCACAGCGGGGTGGGTGGGCTGGTAAAGGTCGGCAACGCGCTCGTTGAGGCGATCCACCGCGAGGGTGTATTGCACGAGGTCGTTGGTGCCAAGGCTGAGAAAGTCCACCTGCCGGCCGATGCTGTCGGCGGCCAGTGCGGCGGCGGGGACTTCGATCATCGCGCCGACCAGCAGTTGCTCTGGCGGCGCAATGCCTTCCGCCTCCAGTTCGCGCTGGCACTCGACCAGCATTCTCCGCGCCTCCTGCACCTCGCGCACGGTTGTGACCATGGGGAACATGATGCCGGCGCGCGCGCCCGAGGCGGCGCGCAACAGGGCGCGCAACTGGCGGCGGAAGAGATCCGTCCGCACAAGGCTGAGGCGGATGCCGCGCCAGCCGAGGAACGGATTTGGCTCGGGGCATTGCAGGTAGCTTTCCTCCACCTTGTCGCCGCCCAGATCGAGGGTGCGGAAGATCACAAGGTGAGGGGAGACAGCTTGGATGACCCGGTGATAGGCGTCCGCGAGCCAGTCTTCGGAGGCTTCCGGGTCGGCCAGGTGCAGGAACTCCGTGCGGAACAGCCCCACCTCGTCGGCGCCGCTGTCTTTGATGCCCTGAATCTCGTCGAGGAACTCCGCGTTGACCCCGAGCAGCATCGCCACGCCGTCCCGGGTCAGGGCGGGCTCGTGGCGGCGCATGATGAGGGCGTCCTCGCGCTGCTCGGCCTCCGCCTCGCGCTGGCGCGACTCGTCCAGCGCGCTTTCGGAGGGGTTCAGAATGAGCAGGCCTTTGTCGCCGTCCAGCAGCACCGAGTCGCCGGAGTGCAGCTCCTCGGAGAGGCCGGCCAAGCGCACCACCGCGGGCACATTCATCGAGCGCGCGATGATCGCCGCATGCGACACCGCGCTGCCGGTTTCCACGGCAAAACCCAGCACCATGGCGCGGTCGAGCTGCACCGTGTCCGACGGCGTCAGATCCCGCGCCACCACGATCACCGGATGGTCGAACATCGGCGTCTCCAGCAACTCGCCGCGCAGGTGGCGCATGACGCGCTGGGTCACGTCCTTGATGTCCAGAAAACGCTCCCGCAGGTAGGGGTCGGACATGCGGCGCAGGGCGTTGATGTTTTTCAGCATCAACTGGTAGTAGGCGTAGTCCACGTTCAGCCACTCCACCCGCACCCGTTTTTCCACCTGCTTGAGCAGGGATTCGTCCTCCAGGATCAGCAGGTGCGCCTCAAAGATGTCCGCTTCGGCGACCCCGCCGTCATCGATCATTTGCTTTTGCAGCGCCTGGATTTCCCCGCGCGTGGCGTCCAGGGCCCGGCGCAGGCGGATCATCTCCGCGTCCGCGCGCTCCGGCGGGATGGTCTCCGGCTCCGGCTCGTCAAAGTGGTCTTTGAGGACATGGACCACCCCGTGGGCGAGGCCGCCTGAGACGGGCAGCCCGGTCCAGCGCCGGGAAATGAGCTGTTCGGAAGTGTCAGCCAAACTGGGCTCACTTTCCAAAGGAGCCCCGCGCCGTCAACTGCGCCCTTAGCGCATCGCAGTCGCATTGAAATCGCTTGTGCCGGCAGGACGGCTGCTCTCTCAATGGAAATGAACGCCTCCTTGCGCGCCTGGCTGGAACTGGCCCGTGTCTCCAATTTGCCGACCGTTTGGACCAATGTGCTGGCCGCTTGGCTGCTGGCTGGCGGCCAAGTGGCGGATGCCCGGCTCGGCTGGTTGATTTTCGGAGGCTCGCTTCTGTATAGCGCTGGCATGATCCTCAATGACGCTGCTGATGCCGCCTATGACCGCATGCACCGGCCGGAGCGGGCGATACCCTCTGGCCGCGTGGCCCTGCGCTGGGCTTGGCGGGTGGGTTTGGTGATGCTGCTTTGCGGAGCTGGCATGATGGCGGGGCGGGGCGGGGCGGATGCCCTGGTGGTGCTGGTGCTGGCGGCCGTCATCCTGGCTTACGATCTGTATCACAAGCCCTGGGCTGGGTCCGTGCTGCTCATGGGAGCCTGCCGGACCCTGCTGTATCTCGCCGCGGCTTCAGCGCTGACCAAGCAGCCATGGACAGGGCCAGCGCTGCTTCCAGGGTTGGCGTTGGGGGCCTACATCGTTGGGCTGAGTTTGATGGCCCGGGCGGAAGCCAGACCAGCCGGTGAACGGCGGGCGGCCTGGCCGTTGCTGATGCTGCTCATCAGTCCGGCGTTGCTAAGCTTTTACGCCAACGCCCAGGACCCGCGTCCGGTGCCGCTTCTGATTGGCGCCGGCTTGCTGCTGTGGATCTCCGCGGCCGTCAAAAAAATGCGCTCGGCCCCGCCGCAATCGATCGGCTCGGCGGTGGGACGGCTGCTGGCGGGCATTGTGTGGGTCGATGCCATGGCCATCGCCGGCGTGGAGCCCTGGCTGGCGCTGGTTTTGGTGGCCATGGTGCCGCTGCTGCTGCTCTGGCAGCGGCGCATCGCTGCCACCTGAGATACTGTCGGGCAAATGGAGCAAAAGTTGAGGGCGGGTGTGATGCTCCGGGCGGCCGGCCTCACAGAGGCCAGTTACAAGAGGCCAGGACAAGAGGCGGGCTGCAGCATTTGCCGGACAGGCTCTGCGATGGGACTCACTCAGCCGGGCGCACAGCTTCGAGATTCACCTGCCAGCGCTCCTCGCCGCGGAACCAGTTGCGCTGCACGCGCATCACCACATCCCAGGGTGCGGGAGGCAGTTGATTGACCGGCGCGTTGAACCAGGTGGCGTTTTGTTCGGCTCCATTTTGCCGCAGCAGCAGGCGCAGGTGTTTTTCCTTCATCACACGCGGCGGCAGTCGCGGCATGACCCCGCGCGCTAGAAAGAGCGGCTCGGAGTTCTGCTGGCCGAAGGGCTCCATCAAGCGATAGTGCTCGTAAAAGTCGTGGTTGAGATCCTTGAAATTGAGCTCCAAATCGATGTCCAGCACGGGCCGCAGCAGCTCGCCGGCAAAGGCTTGCCGCGCGGTTTCCTCGAAAGCGGCGGTAAAAGCCTCCAGCCGTCCTTCCTCCACCGAAATGCCTGCTGCCATGGCATGCCCGCCGCCGCGGACGAGATGCTCGCGGCAGTGAGCGATGGCTTCCACCAGCGAAAAACCGGGAATGCTGCGGCCGCTGCCTTTGCCGAGACCGGAGTCGTCGATGGCGACCAGGATGGTTGGCCGGTGGAACATACGGGAGAGGCGGGAGGCGACGATGCCGATCACGCCGGGATGCCACTGCCGCGAGCCGAGCACGATGGCAGAGCGGTTTTCGACCTCGCGCAGGTCGCCCAATGCCGCCAGCGCCTCTTCAAAAACGCGCAACTCCACCCCTTGACGGTCGCGATTGTGAAGATCGAGCTGCTCGGCATACATCACCGCCTCGTCGGGGTCCTCGCACAGCAGCAGTTTGAAGGCGGTGGAAGCGGTGTCGAGGCGGCCGGCGGCGTTGAGGCGCGGGCTGAGGCGGAAGCCGACATGATGCGTCTGCACCAAGCCATCCACGCCGGCGATCTGCTTCAGTGCGCAGAGGCCAGCGCGGGGCGTGGATGCCAGCGCCTCCAAGCCACGCCGCACCAGCAGGCGATTCTCCTCCACCAGCGGCACCAAGTCCGCCACCGTGCCCAGCGCCACCAGGTCGAGGCAGCTTTTCAGGTCAAAATGGTCCAGCCGGCGCGTCTTCAGAAGGGCATGCGCCACTTTGAACACCAGGCCCGCCGTGCAGAAGTAGTGAAAACGGTCGCCAAGCCGCGGATTGACCAGCGCCTGGCAGTCGGGCCGGCCGTCCGGCGACAGCTCGTGGTGGTCCACGATCACGCAGTCCACGCCTTGCTCCTTGAGCCAGGCGACCTCGGCCAGTGACGTGGTGCCGCAGTCGAGCGCCACCAGCAGACCGGGTTTGCCGAAGCGTTGAAAGGCGTTTGCCAGACCGTCGAGGCTTAGCCCGTAGCCTTCGTCGAGGCGGTGCGGCATGTAGGCGCAACTGTCCAGGCCGTAAGCCTTCAGGGTCAGGTGCAGCAAGGACATGGAGGTCACTCCGTCCACGTCGTAGTCGCCATAGAGCAGCACTGATTCCTGGCGGTCCACCGCCAGCAAGAGGCGCTCCACCAGCGGCTGCATGTCCGGAAGCTCGAACGGATCGCCCAGGGTGTTTAGGCGCGGCACCAAAAAGTCGCGCACCTGCGCCGGCGGCACCCCGCGCAGGGCCAGCAAACGGGCGATCAGGAGCGGCAGGCCTGTCTGGCGCAGGGCCTCCACGTCGGGCTCCACCACTTCCCGCAGCCGCCAGACAGGGGGGTGCGGTGCGAGGGGGAGGTCGGCGGAGAACATGCGGCAAAAAGGAATCCCTTTGTATGCAACAAAGCCCTGGACTAGTCAAAGACTCACTCCCAAGCTCGCGCACCATCATGCTCGAAAACCCGCCTCAGCCGATTCATTCTCGTTCTGACGAGTCGGCTGCTGGCCGCCGCTGGCTGGCCGCCATGGGCTTGTTTCTGGCGCTGGCGGGAGTGCTCTTCACCTGGGTGTTGTGGCGGGCTTACAGCCGGGCGGAGGAGACGCGCCGCTGGCAGGAAACATCCTGCCTCATCCTCAGCAGTCGCGTGGTCAGCGAGCGGCCGACACCCACCTCCAACATCGCTCATCGTGCGGAGGTACGTTACCGCTACCAATTCGGCGGGCGGGAGCGCATGGGCGACCGGGTGCGGCGTGTGGACAGCGCCAGCCCGCACGAGGAGCGCGCCCGCAGCATCATCGCGGCTTTTCCGGCGGGCATGCAAACGGTGTGCTCCGTCAATCCGGAACGACCGGATGAAGCCATTCTCCAACACGCCAGCCGCGCCGCCTTGTACAGCATCTGGTTTCCCCTGTTGTTTGTCGCGGGCGGTCTCGGCATGGCGTGGAATGCGTTGCGCCGGCGGGCGGCCACGTGAAGATTCAACCAGACGCCGCCATGGAAGCCTTTGCCGCCTCGCTGTCAGAGCTTGTCAAGCTCGTGATCACCATCGGGTTGGCGGTGTTGTTGCCGAAAGCGATGGAGCGTCTGCGCGCTTCGTGGCCCCGGTTCCCTTAAAAAGCCGCTGAGGATTTCCGGCGTCGGGGTGGCCCCAGCGTCGGCGTCATTTGCCCTCCAGTTATTGCTCCGCATAGCCGCTGTCACGACAACAAGCAGGAACAAGAGCGGGCCTTACGGCGTTTCGCCGCCCCCATCGGACTTGTTCTTTTTGTCCAAGGGATCGAGATAACGGTAGCAGAGAGAGGCCACCAACTGGCTGGAAAGCGGGATGGTGAGCATGCAAAACGAGATGATCAGCATGATCTTGAGACCGGCAATCTCATCCTCCAAACCAATCCACAACGCGATGAGCAGGAGACTGCTGCCAAAGGTGGTGGCCTTGGTCAGGGCATGCGCGCGGCAGAGCGTGTCGGGAAAACGCAGAACACCCAGGCTGGCCAGGAACATGACCACGGAACCCGTGAGCAGCAGGACGCAAATGATCAGCTCATTCATGGTTTTCGCTTTCTTTCTTTTCGGCGAGTTTTTTTTGGCGCCAGGCCTCGCTCGACGCGCGCTGACGGGGGATCACCGTGTTGAGATAGGTGACAAAGGCGGTGCTGCCCATGAAACCGAGCAGGGAAAAAATCAGGATGATCTCCAGCAGATACTCCGTACGCCAGCGCACGGAAAGCAGCACCATCATGCCGATGATGCTCACGGCCGCGGTGTCAAACGCGAGCACCCGGTCCAAAATGCGCGGTCCGAACACGATCCTCCACAGGGAGAGCAACGCCGCCGCCCCCAAAATCACAAAACAAATGCTTACGGTAACATCAATCATCGCGTGATGGCTAACAAGCGTGTTTTGAGGTTTTCATCGATCCTCCTCTGGAGAAGATCTTCCTCGATTTGGGGAAAGGAGTGCAAAATGAAATAACCTTCCGCGTCACGGTCAGCCACCGTCGTCCCCGGCGTCAGGTTGATAAACTGCGCCAGGATCACGGTTTCCATATTAGTGAGGTCCTTGACGTTGTAATGAGTGAACCCGCCGCTGGTTTTTCCGATGCCTGGCGTGAGGCTGAGCAGCGCCATTTCAAAATTGCTCCTCACCATGCTCCATACAAAACGCAGGAAGAACGAAATCAACGCGCGCACCCGCCTGATGTAATCCTCGCAACCCAGCACGCCCTGGAGCGCCCAAAGCATAAAGAAGCTGGCGGTCGCGCCGACAGTGAACCCCGCCAGCGTGGTCTGCCCATAGAGGAACGTCCACACCACGGTGACCAGCAGATGCATGCCCAGCGCCTTCATTCAGCCCCTCCCTTGCCCATGGTTTGCAGCACACTCTCGCGATAGATCGACTGATCCATGAGGCCCTCCGCCGCCGCCTGGGCGATTCCCAGGAAGTACTCGGCATTGAAGCCGATGCAGAGGGAGAAGGCCACCATGACGGTGACAATCACCATCATGCCGCGCAAGGCATTTTGTGAAATCGTGGGGCCTTGTTCGCCGGAAGCACCCCGCCAGAACGCCCGCAGCCAGATTTTCATCATGCTGACCATGGTTAAAAGCGAGGCGAGCAGGGCAATGATGGCGAGCCAGTAATGCTGCACCTTCAGGCTTTCGGAAATGACCACGTATTTGCCCCAAAAGCCGCTCAGTGGCGGGATGCCCGAGAGGGAAAAAGCCTGCACCAGGAAAAGGCACCCGAGCAGCGGGCTCGTCTCCCACAGCCCGCCCATGCGCCCGAGGTGATCGGAGCCGCTGCGGAAAAAGGCGACGCCGCCGAGCAGGAAAAGCGAGGACTTCACGAGGATGTGGTGAATCACATAAAAGACGCAGGCGGTGATCGCCATCGGGGTGAAAAGCCCGATGGCCAGAATCATGTAGCCAATCTGGCTCACATGCTGGAAGGAGAGAATCCCGCGAATGAAGTTTCGTGACACGGCTCCCAAAGCCGCCATCAGCATGGTCGCGCCCGCGAGCAGCGCCAGCACGATGTGCACCCGGTCCAGGCTGTGGGGGAAAACCGTGCACAGCATCCTCAACAAGACGTAAACGCCGACCTTGGTGAGCATGCCGCAATAAAGCGCGGACAGGGAGTAAGGCAGGATCGGGTAGCTGTTGGGCAGCCAGTAATAGAGGGGAAACACCCCGGCCTTGATGCCGAACACCACCATCAGCAGGAGCATCACCAGCAGCACGGAGAACTGGCCCTCCATCTCGGCTGCCCGCTGGGAGATTTGCGCCAGGTTCAGCGTGCCAAACACGGCATAGGCCAGGCCGGCGGAGATGAGAAAGATGCCGCTGGCAAAGATGTTGACCGCGAGATACGGGAAGGCCTCCTTGATATGGCGGTCGTTTGCTTCGAGCGTTAGCAGAGCGTACGAGGCCACCAGCATGATCTCGAAGGCCACGAAGAGATTGAACAAATCCCCCGTGATGAAGGTGAGGTTGATGCCGGCCACCAGCAGCTGCATGAGCGGCAGGCGCAGGGGCTGCTCCACCTCAACCTGCAACTCGAGGTAGCTGAACAGGGTGCAGACAAAGGATACCAGGGCGGACAGGCAGAGCATCAAGGCCGCCAAACCATCCACCACCACGGCGACGCCGAGGGGGGCGGTCCACCCTCCCATCACGATCACCAGCGGCGCCTTGCCCACCGCCAATGAAGCCAAATAGCCGGCGATGACGAGCTGAGCCAAGGCGGAAATGGCAACCAGCCAGCGCCTCCACACACCGACCCGGCCCGCGAACAGGCAAGTGAGCGCGGTCGCCAGCGGTAAAACAAAAGGACCCAGCACCAAACTATTCATCATCCGCCTCCGGCTGAAAGAGTTTTTCCGTGTCGATGGTCCGTGAATCCAGAATGATCCGGTACAGAAGCATGATGAGGTACACCGTGAGGCCAAGTCCGATCACAATCGCCGTGAGGACAAGCGCCTGCGGCAGGGGATCGACATAACCCTCCAAAGGCACCCCGCCTTCGATGATGGGTGGCCGGCGGTGGCGCGGCGCGCCGGAGATCGACAGAATGAACAAATTTCCGGCGTTCGAAAAAATGATGAATCCGAACAGAATCCGGATGAAATTCTTCTGAAGCAGCAGGTAGGTCGCAATGGTGAACATCACCCCGACCAGCAGAGCGGTGTCAATCGCCATCGTCGTCCTCCTTCCTTCTCGCCCTGTCTTCAATGGGCTCCTCCAAAATGGAGGCGTAGAGCCGCTCTTCCGTCGCTGTAAACGGCCGCAGACCGGCGGTCGAGCGCACCAGGACGGTCACGAGTTTCACCGTCATGCCGCTCACCAGCAGGAATACCCCGCCATCAAAAAGCAGGGGTGTCCCCACATGCAGCTCACCGAGCATGGGAAAGTTTTTCCAGTGCCAGTTGTACTGCGTGAGAAACTCGTCTCCGGCGAACACGGGCAGCAGGCCGCTGAGGAGGGCGAGCGTCACGCCGGCGGTGGCCAGCCTCATGGGATCCACCGGGAGCTTTCTGCGCAGCACGACCCAGCCCTTCGACATCCCGAGAAGGATGAAGGAAATCCCGGTCATCAATCCGGCAATGAAGCCGCCGCCGGGAAGCTGGTGGCCGCGGAACAAAAGGTAGGCGGAGACAATGTTGACCAACAGGAAGACCAGTTGGATCATGGATTTGAGCAGGAAGGAATCGGCGTTCTTATCCATCTTTTCTCTCCTTTCTCCTTCCCAGCAAAAAGCCGGGCGCCGCAAAGGCGGAGGGATGCTTGCTGGCGCTGCGCCGGTAGTGAACCATCAGCCCCATTCCCGCCAGGGCGGCGATGAGGAGCACCGTGATTTCCCCCATGGTGTCAAAAGCCCGGAAATCCACCAGGATCGTATTGACCCCGTTGTTCCCCTCGGCCAAGGGCTTGGAAAGCGCCAGCATGCGGTAGCCGATAGGATCCGGATGCCGGTTGAGATCGGCAAAGATCAGCAGCAGGGTCGCCATGAAGCCCATGCCCAGGGATAAAATCACCCTCAGGATTTGCCTGGCATTGAAACGGAACTCAAAGCGCGTGCCCGCCCTCGAACCGCTGGAGAAACGCGCGATGAGCACCAGCACGAGCACCACCGAAGCGGACTCCACCAAAATTTGGGTCATGGCCAAATCCGGGGCCTTGTAGAGAACAAAATAGAAGGTGAGAAAGAAGCCCGACACGGACAGCGCGGCCAACTGAGCGGTCCAGCGCCGGAGCTTCAACACGCCGACCAGCCCGATGCACACCATGATCCCGATCAGCGACCTCCAGGGATCGAAGATGAACTCAAAGTCCGTCACCGGAGCGAACTCGCTTTTGTGGACCAGGAAGGCGCCGAGCACGAAGGCCAGCAGGGTAAAAATGACGATCGGCAGGTAGGCGGGCGGCCAGTCAGCGCGCAGCGCCAGGGTGATGCGCTTCGAAACCACGGCCAGCCCGTCAATCGAACGGTCAAAGAGCAAATCGAAGCGCAGGTACTTTGGAACATGCGCCCACCTCCACGCTTGTTTTTGCGCGATCTGATAAAGGACCACCCCGCCGAGGGTGGCAGCGGCGCTCATCAGCAGCTCCCGGTTGATGCCATGCCAGAGCGCCACATGGTAAACCTCGCTCTCCTGCACCCCCGGCACTCTGAGCTGGTCCACGATTTCTCCCAGCAGCCCCGGGAAAATCCCGAAAAACAACGCCGCGCCTGCAAGCAGCAACGGCGGAATTTGCAGCCAGAATCCGGGAGCGTGGAAATGCATTTTCGCAGGCTCCTTGCCAGTGAACACACCCAGGAACAGCCGCAAGGCAAAGGCCACCGTCATGGCGGCGGAAAGAATCACCGCCGCATAGAAAAACACGATGAGCCCGCCTTTTTCCGCGTAGGCATGGCCCAGCCCGGCCAGCATCAACTCCTTGCTGATGAAACCCGTGGTCAAAGGGATGCCGGCCAGGGCCGCAGCCGCGATCAGACCGGAAGCGGCGGTCAGCGGCAGATGCCTGGCCAGTCCGCCAAGCTTGCGCACATCGCGGGTGCCCGCGGCATGGTCGATGATGCCCGCGACCATAAACAGCGCGCCTTTGTAAAAGACGTGGCTGAGCACATGCAGCAGATCCAGCCGAAGCCCCTGGCTGCCGCCCAAGCCGTAGAAGCCAATCAAAAAGCCCAACTGACTGACCGTGGAAAAAGCCAGAATCTCCTTCAGATCATTGGACTTCAACGCCAGGAAAGCGCCCAGGAGCATCGTGAAAAAGCCCACCCCCGCCACCAAGGGGAGCCAGAGAGCCATCTCATGGAAAACAGGGAACATGCGAACGCTCAAAAAGACCCCCAGCTTCACCATCGTCGCCGAATGCAGGTAGGTGCTGACAGGTGTCGGCGCCGCCATCGCACCGGGCAGCCAGAATTGGAAAGGAAACTGAGCGGATTTGCCGAAGGCGCCCAGCATGATCAGCGCCAGCGTGGCGGTGGCGAGCCAAGTCGTTTGATCCAAAGCCCCGCTGCCTTTGGACGCGATCTGGCTCAACTCGTAAGTGCCGGACTGCTGGGCGAGCAAAATGAACCCGGCCAGCAGGCAAAGCCCGGTGGAGAGCGTGACGAGCAGAGCCCGGCGCGCGCCCTGTCGGGCCTTTTTTTTCTCGTGGTTGAACCCGATCAGCAAAAAGGACGCCACCCCGGTCAGCTCCCAAAAGACAAACAGGGAGATGAGATTGTCGGCAAAGACCGCGCCGAGCATCGAACTCATGAACAGGAGCAGGTAAGCGAAAAAGGCGCCCAGGTTCTTGCTCTCACGATCGAAGTAACAAGCCGCATACCAGCAGACCAAAAGCCCCACTCCACCGATCACATACCCGTAAAAGATCGACACTCCGTCCAGCACCAGGGAGAGGTTGACACCCAAAAAAGGCACCCACTCGACAACGGCCGTGCCCACCGTGCCGCTGGTCCAATGCTGGGTCACCAATTGGGTGAGCAAGCCCATCGCCGCCAGAGGGGCCAGCATGGCAGCAAAACCAGTCCACGGTCCCAGTTTTTTGCCCAGGAGCAGGACCAGCGGGGCCAAAAGAGCCGGAAGCGCGATTGCGCTCAGCAACAAGGCGGCGGGAAAGGTCTCAAACGCAATGGGATCGGTCACTGAGATGAACGAACGGGCAAGGGATCAACGGGAGGGCGACAAGGGCGAATCCGTTCCTTTATCAGCACATCGGTTGACATCAAGCTCTCATGCGTCACAAAGAATCAAACGGGTCTTTTCTCCAGGCTAAGGAAAGGATCCCCGGGGCGGAGAGCGGAGCTCAGTGAGACAGCCAGACGTGGACGGCGCCGTCGTGTATTCACTCCAGCCCTGCCTTTTGGACCTGGCTGGCGCAAGCGCTCGATCCCGGCAGCAGGCTCGCGTATCCATTCGCTGCGCGCGGTGCTCGTAGCGTTGGCGCCGCAAGGCGATCATCCGCAGAATCGGCAACAAGATCGTTGCTGACGGCAAAGACAGGCTGCGGGGCGCCCATCGTCACGGCGGCGATGGCGCCCAGGCACCCCCTTTGATTTCAAGGCCGCCCGCGGCGGCAGGCGTCGGTGTAAAAGGCGTCGCCCTGGCCCAGGGGCAAACCGAGCTCGCCGGTGAGCTGGTAGAGCGTGGCGGTGTCCACGTATTCCGGCAGGCCGTTCGGGGTTTCGATGAACTTGTTGCAGCCAAAGCACATTTCAAAAACCGCGGACACGCTGCCGTCGGCCCCGTAAAAAACAAAGGCGTGGTGTGGCTTGTAGCAGGGCGTGCGGGCCTGTTTGTCCTGGGAGACAGTCAGGGCTTCGACCAGGCGGCTGACCTGCTCGTCGGTGAGCTTGACGCCGCGCGGGTCCTGCACGCCTGCATGCATGCGGCCGTTGACGAAAAAGGAACTGGCGCTCTCGGCGGTGTAATCGTAGCAGTAAGCGCGCACTTCGGTGAAGGGCTTGGCGGGCCAGTTGACCTTGGTGCCAGGCGCCGGCTTGGGAGAGGCGCCGACGCCGAAGTAAGAAATGGAGCCGCAGGACGGCAGGAGCAGAGCAAAAACAACGGCGGACAACAGGCGGAAAAGTCTCATGGCGATGCCGCACCCATGATGCGGGAACGCGCCAGGGCAAGCGAAAGTGACGCCCGGGCCGGCAGCCGGTTTTTTGGATGAATCGGCCCGAAAGTGGCGTATGTAACAGCACCCCCAGATGAATCATCATTCCGCGCGTCTCGAACATCACTTTTTAACCCGCCGCCAGCTTCTGGAGCGTCTCGGCATGGGCATGGGAGCGATGGCTTTGGGCGGATTGATGGGGCGCGGGGCGCAGGCAGCTTCGAGCATCGATGCCACCAGTCCCTTCGCACCGCGCAAACCGCACTTTGAGCCGAAGGCCAAGCGGGTGATCCATTTTTTCATGAACGGCGGGCCGTCGCAGGTGGACACCTTCGATCGCAAGCCGATGCTCACCCAGTACGATGGCAAGGCGCTGCCAAACCTGTTGAAAACCGAGCGCCCGACCGGGGCCGGGTTGAAGTCGCCATTCGCCTTCCAAAAATACGGCGAGTGCGGCTTGGAAGTCAGTGAGTTGTTCGCGCGCACCGCCCAGCATGCGGACGATCTTTGTGTGATCCGCTCGATGTACGCCGACGTGCCGAATCATGAGCCTTCGCTGGGCCTGATGAACTGCGGCGAAAGCCGTCTGCACCGGCCGAGTCTGGGTTCCTGGATTACTTACGGCCTGGGCTCGGAAAACGAGAACTTGCCGGGTTACATCTCGATGTGCCCGAAGGGCATGCCGACGCGCCGCACCAAAAACTGGCAGTCCGCCTTCCTGCCCAGCGTTTACCAGGGCACTTACATCGACACCAAGGACACCGATGTGGAGAAGCTGGTGGAATTCATCAAAAACAGCTCGCTCGATCTCAAGCAGCAGCGCCGCCAGCTCGACCTGCTTTACGAGCTGAACGATCGCCATCTGCAAATGCGCGACCAGGATCAGCAACTCGACGCGCGCATCCAAAGCTACGAACTGGCCTATCGCATGCAGATGGAGGCCAGCGATGCCTTTGACATCAGCAAGGAGCCCGAATCGCTGCGCAAAGCCTACGGTGAAAACGAATTCGGACGCCAGACGCTCATCGCCCGGCGCTTGCTTGAGCGCGGCGTGCGCTTCATCCAGCTCTGGACCGGCGCCGGCCAGCCTTGGGACAGCCACGACGAAATTCTCGATCACCAGCGGCTGGCGAAGAACGTCGACCCCGCCATCGCCACCTTCATGGCCGACCTCAAAATGCGCGGCATGTTTGATGACACGCTGATCATCTGGGGCGGTGAATTCGGGCGCACACCCGCAGTGGAGCTGCCGACTCCGGGGTCCAACGCCGGCAAGCAGCGCGGCCGCGATCACAACCATTACGGCTTCAGCATGTGGCTGGCTGGCGGCGGCGCGCGCGGTGGTTACACGCATGGCGCCACCGACGAATTCGGTTTCCAGGCGATTGAGAACAAGGTGCATGTGCATGACCTGCATGCCACTCTGATGCGTTTGATCGGTTTCGACCACGAACGCTTCACGTATCGCTACGCCGGGCTCGACTATCGCCTCACCGGCGTCAATGACTGCTCGGTGGTGAAGGAGTTGATTGCTTGAGAGAGGGGCATGGGGAGCAGGCATCCTGCCCATCAATCATGGGGGAATGAACATCCGAAGGGAAACGCGAATCTTGGCAGGAAGCGTGGCCTCGCTGCGTTGAGAAAGGATCATGCCTGCCCACTTGACCTTCTCGCGCCGTCGCTGGCTGCAAACTGCCACTGGGATTTCATTTTCGACGTTGCTGCGAGGCGCCGGGCAGGCGGAGGTTTTGTCGAAGACACCTGTCAGCATGGGCACTTACGCCATGCCGGGTTTCACGTTGCCGGACGCAATCAACTTGGTGGCCGACACGGGCTTTGATTCCATCGAGATTGCGGCGATGCCGGGCTATCACGGTGCCCTGGATCAGCTTTCGAAAGCCCAGCGCCAGGAAGCGCGAAAGCAAATCGCAGACAGGGGCTTGAAGCTCGGCGCTTTAATGGGTTTGCCCACGCCGAACGCGGCCAGGCAGGTCGAAAATGCGGACTGGGTGAAGCGCATGATCGAACTGGCGCAGGATTTGAATCCGGAGTCGCCCCCGATGATCCAATCGATCCTGGGAAGCGGTGACTGGGATGGCAAAAAGGCGTTGTTTCGAGACGCTTTAGGTCCCTGGGTGGAGGCGGCGGCGAGAGCCGGTGTCAAACTGGCGATCAAACCACACCGCAGTCAAGCGATGGCGCTGCCCGGGCAGGCGATCTGGTTGATCGAGCAGCTAAACGCTGCGGGCAGACTGGGGATCGTTTTTGACGCCAGTCATTACGCCTTTCGTGACTTGGACATGGCTGCGCTGGTTGCGGAAGCGCTGCCGCACACCGCTTATCTGGTGATGAAGGACGCGGTGCAACGCCACGGCGAGGTTCGGTTTGAACTGCCGGGAGCGGTGGCGACGATCCCGCATGCGGCCATTCTGCGGCAATTTGCCGAAGGCGGTTATCAGGGTGAAATCTGCGCCGAAGTGAGCTCACACCTGTCGAAGGCGAAGGGGTATGATCCGGTGCAGGTGACCCGGCAGTGTCACACGGGGTTGCGGCGGATCGTGGCGCAGTCCGAGGAGGCGGGGTTCACTCCCCTGTTTAACGGCCGGGACTTCGAAGGCTGGGATGGCAAGCCGGGTTGCTGGGAGGTGCGCGATGGTGAAATTTGGTGCACAGGCGCGGCGCGGGACAGGAACTGGCTGGTGTGGCGCGGCGGCGAGCCTGCGGATTTTGTTCTGCGACTGGAATTTCGTTGGGACCAAGGCAACTCCGGCGTGCAGGTGCGCAGCGATGACCTCGGCGACTGGCAGATTTTTGGCGCGCAAGTGGAGGTGGCGGAGCGGGAAAAGATGGGCATGTGGCACCACTCGCTGCTGGATAAAACGCATCCCAAGAAGGAAGCGCGTCATCAGCTGGCCCTGGCTGGGCAGGAGACGGTTCTGGATCAGGGAGGTGCCAAGACCGTGCAACAGGTCGCTGATGCGGCCAAAGTGCAAGCGCATTACGAGGAGCACGCATGGAACACGCTGGAGATCATCGCGGAGGGACCGAGGCTGACGCAAAAGATCAACGGCGTGGTCTTCGCCACCGTCACCGACGAGGACACTGAAATGAGCCGGCGCAAGGGCTGGATTGCCTTGCAGGACCACGGCAAAGGCTGCCAGGCGGCCTTTCGCCACCTGCGCTTGAAGGTGAAGTAGCGCCGCGCTGGGGCGTGGAAGTTACTTCAGCTCTTTGATGCGGATGCTGGGGCGGCCAGCAGCGTGAGGGTGAAAATGACCGGGCGCATGGCGAACGAGAATGTCGTTGCGGCGCCGGATGTGGCGGCTGCCCGGGCTATGGGGCAGCGCCGCTCAGGGTTACCTGGGCTTCGGCCAGTAGCGTTTCCTGCTCGTTGAAGACACGACCTGAGGCTTGGACCAGATTGCCAAGCCGGCCGAGGATGGTGGTTTCCAAGCGCAGGCACTGGTTGGGGCCAATGGTGCCGAGGATTTTGCATTGGCGCACCGCAGTAAGACGCAAGTCGGCGAGAGGCGGGTGCTTTGGATCGCTTTGCGCCGTGATGCCTGCGAGCTGGGCGATCGCTTCAATCATGAGCACACCAGGCAGCAGCGGGCGGCCGGGGAAATGCCCGGCGAGGAAAGCGGCCTCGCCGGTCAGCGTGTAGCGTCCGGTGGCTTGATTGCCTGGTTCCAGCGCGATCACTTCATCCACAAAACGAAATTCGCGTCCGTGCGGCAGCGAGGCGAGGGCGGCGGCGAGAAGGTTGGCCATGGAGGTGACAGGATTGTGAAGTTCAGAAGTGTCAAGGACCGGAAGGCGGTGGCAAAGCCAAATAGCATGACACACCAAAGAAAAACCCCGGTCCCTGGGAGAGGGGGACCGGGGCTGTGAGAAGCATCCGCGCTTCGTGCGCGGGGGGGCTTTAGCGATTGACGATCTGGAAGTCCGGGTAGGCGGACATTTCGTGCTCGCCAATGTCGAGGCCTTCGGCTTCCTCCTCGGCGGAGACGCGCACACCCATCGTCACCTTGATGATGCCGAACACGATCAGGGAGAAGGCAAAGGCGGCGCTGGCGACAGCAACCACACCGGTCAACTGACCGATGATGGTGAAACCGCTGCCCGTGGTGTCGAACAGGGCGCAGGCCAGGATGCCCCAGACGCCGCACACGCCGTGCACGGAGATGGCGCCGACCGGGTCGTCGATCTTGATCCTGTCGAAGAACACGATGGAGAAGACCACAATCACGCCAGCGACGAGGCCGATGGTGATCGCGCCCATCGGCGAGACGATGTCCGCGTTGGCGGTGATGCCGACCAAGCCGGCCAGGATGCCGTTGAGGGCCATGGAAAGGTCGGGGGTTTTCAGGAAGACCCAGGAAATCACGATGGAAGCGATGCAGCCGGCGCTGGCAGCGAGGGTGGTCGTGGTGAAGACCAAACCGAGGGCGGTGGGATCGGCGGAAAGCACGGAAGCGCCGTTGAAACCATACCAGCCGAAGGCCAGGAGGAAGACGCCGATGGTGGCCAGGGGCATGCTGTGGCCGGGGATGGGCTTGATTTTACCATCCACATACTTGCCCTTGCGCGGTCCAAGGAGCATGACGCAGGCCAGGGCGGAGAAACCGCCGAAACCATGCACCACTGCGGAACCGGCGAAGTCCTTGAAGCCGGCATCGCCATTGAGACCGGTCAGCCAGCCGCCGCCCCAGTGCCAGGAACCCACCCAGGGATAAGCCAGACCAACCAGCAGGGCGGCAAAGATGAGGAAGGGCAGGAGTTTGACGCGCTCGGCAACCGCGCCGGAGACGATGGTGGCGGCGGTGGCGGCGAACATGGCCTGGAAGATGAAGTCGCCGTAACCGGTCATGGCCAAAGCCAAGCCGCCGTAGCCCCAGGTGTTGCCGCCGTCGGCATTGAGGTCGCCGATGGGGGAGCCGAAGGCGAAGAAGTTGCTGATTAGCCAGCCATCGTCACCGGGGTAATGGCTGTTGAAGCCCCAGAAGGCGTAGGTGAGGATGCCGATGGCGACGATGGCCACGTTCTTGAACAGGATGTTCACCGTGTTCTTGGATTGGCAGAGGCCGGATTCCAGGGTGGCGAAACCGAGGTGCATAATGAACACCAAGGCGGCGCCGATCAAGGTCCACAGCATGCTGAGGGCGAAGAAATCGAAGGCCGGAGCGTATTCTCCCTGGCCGGCGAGCAGCTCCTTGTAGTCTCCCACGGGATCCTCGGCTTCGGCGGGCGGCGGCGCTTCGGGAGCAGGTGCCGCGGCGGCAGGGGCGGCAGGCGCCTCAGCGGCGGGAGGGGCGTCCTGAGCCATCATGGAGGGTTCCGTTGTGATGCCCCAAAGGCCGGCCGCCAGGGCGGCGGCGAGCAGGCATCCGATCCAACTGTGTTTGGTGATCAGCATGGCGTTCGAGTGTGCGTTGGTTAGATGTTTGACGTCGGCTTGTGCCGCTTGGATGCCGGTTGAAGCAGTGGCCGTGCCAACTTTCCGAAAAATCTTTTTTGCTTTGACCCCGCTGGCTTTGCGGAGTTGGTGAAATGTCCTCATGAGCCTGCTTTCCGACACCCACATCGCCGCCAACACGCCGCTGCCCTCACCGCGCGACCTCGTGGCCGCTTCAGCTCCCAACGCCTTCCAGGCGGACTTGGTGGGGCGTTCCCGGCGTGAGATACGCGCCATTCTCACGGGGGACGACCCGCGCTTCCTGGTGGTGGCCGGGCCCTGCTCGATTCACGATCCTGAAGCGGGCCTGGATTATGCCCGGCGCTTGTCGGCTTTGGCGCCGGAACTTGCGGACAAAATGCTGCTGGTGATGCGGGTTTACTTTGAAAAGCCGCGCACCACGGTGGGGTGGAAGGGATTGATCATGGATCCGCATCTGGACGGTTCCTGCGACATTCCGGCCGGGCTCGCTTTGGCGCGCCGCATCCTGCGCGAGGTGCTGGACCTGGGACTGCCCACCGCCACCGAGCTGCTTGATCCCATCACCCCACAATACATCGCCGATTTGATCTCCTGGTCGGCCGTCGGCGCGCGCACCACGGAGAGTCAGACACACCGCCAGATGGCCTCCGGGTTGTCGATGCCGCTCGGCTTCAAAAACGGCACTTACGGCCACATCCAGCCTGCCATCAACGCCATCAAGGCGGCGCTGCAGCCGCAGACGTTCCTGGGCGTTAGCCCGGACGGGGTGGCTTCAGCCGTGACCACCCGCGGCAACCCCGACTGCCACCTGATCCTGCGTGGTGGCGAAAACGGACCGAACTACGGCGCCGACAACGTGGCGGACAGCAAGGACGCGCTGGAGGAGGCGGGCCTGCGTCCGGTGATCATGATCGATGCCAGCCACGGCAATTGCGCCAAAAACCACGAGCGGATGCCTGGAGTGTTTCGTGAGATCGCGCGGCAGCGTGTGGCGGGGGAGGCGGCCATCATCGGCGCGATGCTGGAAAGCAATCTGGTGGGGGGCAATCAAAAATTCCCCCAACCGCTGGACCAACTGACGCGCGGCCAGTCCATCACGGATGCCTGCATTTCCTGGGAGACCACGGAGGCCTTGCTGCGCGAAGTTCACGGCTGGTTGTGAGGCCGGGCATCAAATCTGCTGTGAAAAATGCGCTTGAAGATGAAACTTTGCCCCCACATGCCGGTTTAAACAGGCACATGAATCCGCTCGAACCCAACGATCCGCTCTGGAAACTGCTCGGCCAAAGCCGGGAAGTGGGAGCGCGTCCCCACTTCGCCCGGAACGTGGTGCGCGCCGCGCGTCACACGCCGCAGCAACGCGGCTGGCTGGCGCGGTTGCGGGCCTGGTGGGAGGAATCGGATGGTCTGCTGACGGCGGCCCGTGGTCTGACGGCAGTGGCGGCGGTGGTTGTGCTGGCCGGCTTGGTGTCGGTTTCCCTGCTGCGTCAGGACACATCCGTCCCAGTTCCGGCGCAGGCAGCCGTTACGCCGCCGGCTCCCGCCGTCCCGGAACTGACCGTGGTGGAAGCGCCCTTGGTGCGGGACGTGGAGACTCAGATGGAAAGCCTGGATTACCTCGACGCCTTGCTGGCCGTGGAAGACACCAGCGGCCTGAGCGACAAGGAGATCGCCTACCTGCTGTATTGAGGACGCGTTGCGGGTGCGCAGGCGACCCTGCCCCTTGATAAGCGATGCTCAAGGAGCTGGTAGAGAGAGAGTGGTAAGCCCGCGCGGGAGCGCGCTTGACCACCAACCATGGGTCCTTGACACCCTCACAACCTCTCCAGGTTGGCTCTTGGATTGAGACGGCTGCTGGTGGCCGGGTCGTTGCCGCGCACGCGCACGGTGATGAAGCCGCTGGCGGCGAGGATGGAGACGGCGCACAGAATGCCCAGGGTAGCGAAGGAGACGTGGTCGATGAGAGTGAACGCGATGAAGGGCGCAACCAGGCCGCGCAGACCGGTGAAGAAGGTATGCACGGACATGTATTCCGCCACGGCATGCGGCGGGGCCAGCTTGGTGACCCAGAGACTCCAGGTGACGTTGCCGCCGGCATTGGCGACACCAAAGAGGGCCATGCCTGCAGTCCAGGCCCAGACACCATGGCCATAAAAGAAGCAGAACACGGCCGCAGCGAAGAACACGTTCAGGGAGGCGCGCACGATGAAGAAGTTCACCCGGTCGTAAATCAGGCCCCAGGGGTAGGAGAAGATGAGGCGGAAGATCACGGGAACGACGCCGACAATCCAGGCGATTTGCTTTTCCGGCAGGTTGATGCCGTGGCGCGGGTTGGCGAGGTATTCGACGAAGAGGGCGGCGGCGACGAGGTTGCCGATGCCCATGATCATCCAGGAGATGAGCAGGGTGCGGAAATCGCGGTCGAGTTTGATCCAGCGCAGGGAGGTCCAGAGCGATCCGGCAGCGTCATCCGGCGGCTGCCAGGGGGTGGCGGGTAGTTGATAGGTGAGCAGGCCGGATATGATGCCGCTGGCGGCGAAGGCGGCGAGCAGCCAGCGGTAATGTTGCAGGTCGAGATCAAGCAGCCAGCCGCCGAGAAATCCGAAACCCATGGCAGCGGCCGCGCGAGTGACGCCGGTGATGGCAAAGAGGCGGCCGCGGCTGCGCTCCGGGTAGTTGCTGCGGTAAAGCTGGGTGAGCAGCGGAATTTGCATCGCCAGGCAGAACAACCCGACACTGAGGCCACCCATGTAAAGCAGGGAGGAGCCCGCAAAGATCGCGGACACGCCCATGGCCAGGCCGCCGACGAGCTGGACTTTGGCGGCGGTGCTGGCGATGGTGGCGCGCAGGCGCAGCAGGAGAGGAACGACGAAGAGGCTGGCCATCAGGCCGCCGCTGGTGCTCGCGAGAAAGAGAGACTTGGCCAGATCGCGCATCTCAAAGACACGCACGGCGATCAACATGCCAAAGGTGCTGACCAGCGTGTCGATGACACCTGTCGGCAGGGAGCGCCACAGCTCATTGCGAAACGTGCGCCGCGTGGCTTCCTCGGTTGGTGTCATTGGGTCATGACACCGATGGCACGGATGCAGGCGGTTTCAAGCCGCGCTGCCGTCAGTATCTGAAATTCAGCGCGACCAAGGCAGCTTCAAACTTCGAAGAGGAGGCATGCAACGGGGTGCCAAGCATCATGCCGGAGGCAGGGGAGGAACCCAGCTTGGTGGTCACGCCGATTGTGGAGCTGCCAGGAGTTTTCCAGACATTCTCCGCGGCAAACAGCACCTCCGAAGCTGTGGGCTCCTGGGAAGCTGGAAGCTGCCAGGTTTGGGATTCGTCAAAGGCCAGGATGGCTGGATCCGCTTTGGAACCGAGCGCATAAAAATGCAGTCCGGCGCAGAGTAGGAGAATGAGGCAACTGATCGCGGATTCCCAAGGATGGGAAAACGATGGCAGAGACTCAGAGGGGGAAGAGAGACGGGGGAAAGCAGATTTTTTCATAAATATCAGGTTTTATGAATGAAGTTCGCACCTGCCACTATCATGAGGGCTGGAGTTGCTCAGGTAAACAGAAAAATCAAGATTTCTTAACTTTTTGCTTGATGCTGTTCTAATGATTAGTTTTCCGAGCTCAAATTGGCTTACTCCCGGCTTTTGTCGGTCAGACGCTGGAGTTCGCGCACCAATTCCTTCACCTGATGGGCTCGCCGCACATAGTGGAAGGCGACTTCGACGCCTGAATGGGCTGCCGAGGAGAAATCCACACTGCCCAAGCCAAGCAAACCGCTGAACCAATTCTCGCGCACGTCAATGGAGCGGATGTCGCGCACGCGCACTTCCTTGGAACTGCGTCCAATGACGCCCCACAGCACTTCCACCCGCTCCTCAGTGATGAAGTAGTCGCGTGAAAAACGCGCGACGCCAATGCAGGTGAAGGTCGCCGACGCGCAGAGGAAACCGAGCGCGGCATAACGCAGTCCAAAGGGCACTGCCAGCGCGCCCGCTGCCGCCAGGAGCACGCAAAGAAAAAGCGCTTTCGAATAAGACAGCCAGGAGGGATGGCCATGATAGAGAATGCGCTCGCCACTCGAGGTCTGGCTGTAGGACCACTCCGGGTCGTCCTCGTCCGCTTCGTCGGACTCGTCTGGGTCGAATTCACTTTCCGCCCGGATCTCTTGATAAGCGGGACGTCCGACGCGGCCGCCGGCCTCGCCGCTGCGGTTGAAACGCAGATCCTGGATCAACTCGCCAACCGTGTGACAGCGGCCACTGATCTCGTCCTCACAGAGATCGCCGCGGGCGATCGAACCGCGCTGCTCAAGCACGAGCAGGTCCTCCCGGCCGAGGGCTTCGGAAAAATCGGGATGCTCGACAAGGCGGTAGCGGGAGGGCATCGCTGACACAAGATGACACAATCCTCCAGCAACGGCAACTGATCCGCCATCCGCGCCAACTTGTTTGGTGTTAGAGCCTGTCCGGGAAATGATCCAATCGAGCACCCAAGTCTAAAACGAGGACGGCATTCCATTGTGGGCCAAGTCTGTGACCGCGGTTGAGGTCGGGTGCGGCGTGCGGGGCGGCCGACCTCACACAGAGGCCGGGTACAGCAAGAGGCGGCTTAATCGCCCGCCTTTTTAACGGGAGCGCAGGTGACTGCGCCAAATGGCACCATAAGTCATGCCAAGGAGGAGCACGCCAGTCGTCAAGGGGATCAACCGCCCTTTGACGTCTGGTCCGATCCATTCAGTGAAACTTGTAATGGACTTCGAGTGTTCCAAAACAGCTTGAACGCCGGAGAAATCCTTTTCCAGGAAAGAAAAAAGGCTGCCTGCGGCGATGGATGCAAAGTTTGCGAAAACGAGCGCTTGCATGCTGTTGGGGGAAGCAATACGCGCGCCAATCCACATTGCAATGGTTTTTATTCAGAAAAAAACCTGATTATGAACGAGGACTGTTTCGGAATCGGAGGCTTGTAAAGAGCATGTATTATGATTTAAATAACTGAAAATCAACTATTTACACGTATCGATTGCCTGTAATCTAAAGAATATGCTTGGTTCTGGCGATGAGGGAATGCTCGGGGTCTTGTTTTCGGTGCGTGTTGAACTTCTGCCTGCTGTTGGTGCTAAACTGGCAGTCACTGAGCCGGTGTAGACGGCTCAAAACCCTGCCGGATTGTTCGAGGACGAGCGTCAATCAAGTTGCCTACAACAAACGCAGCCGCTTGCGCAGCAACCACTCGGTGGTGAGCAGGGCGAGGATGACGCCGAGCCACCACCAGCTCGACCAGAGCAGGGTTTCGCTGATCCGGGATTGTTTGCGGTCTGCGCGCTTGAGCAGGGTCGGCAGATCGCCGGCCTGGGATTCTCGCAGGAACTGGCCGCCGGTGGTTTGGGCCAGGGACTGCAGCAGGCTGGAGTTCAGGGTGAGTTGGGCCAGCTCGCGGTCTTCGCGATCGCTAGCGCGCAAATGCAGACGCTGCATGCTGCGCTCCGCGCTGGCCTGTCTAGCGACCGCGATTTCAAAGCCTCCCTCTTTCAAACGCGGGGTCAATCCGCGGTAAACCCCGGCGTGGCTGGGGTCCGGAGCCAGATCGATGGTTCCCAGCGTTTCGCCATTTTTTGTCAGGTAGGCCACGGGGGCCGCGTCAACCGGCAGGCTGCCGTCGGAATTGCGCAGGCGGACCCGGATTTCCGCCTGATCGCCCACTTGATAACGGAGGCGATCGGAGCCGATGCCGAGCTGAGGTGTCTCGACTTGAAACGGCGGCGCGGCGATCCAGGCGGCGATCTGCATCCAGAGGCGCTGGTGGTAGAGATCGGCGACTTGGTAGCGCCAGCGCCAAAGCTCGTCGGTGGCCAGGTAAAGCACCGCTCCGGCTCCGGCGGGGCGGAAGACCAGCGCAGGCGTCGGCTTGCCGATGGCGGGGGCTTGCAGTTCCGCGACGACTTGGGCGCCGGCGATTGGGCTGACATGCGCGGTCCAAAGGGCCGGGGGCAGGGAACTCCACAACCCGGTGTTGCTGGCGCGGGAGCCGCTGAGCAGCAGGGCGGCGGGTGTGGGGATTTCCGTTTCTAGGCTCCAAGTGTGGCCGCTGGCGCTAGGCGGGGCGTTGGCGGTCCAACTCACCGGCAGCAACTGCGCGGCGTCTTTTTGAGCCGCCCATTGCCGCAGGTGCTGGCGCGCGCCGTCGATGAAGATCAGACCGCCGCCGCGCTGCTCGACGAACTCCACCAGCCAGGAGATTTGCTCGGGCAAAAGCCGGTTGGGAGCCATGTCCCCCAGGATGACCAAGTCGAAGGTGAGCAACTCGTCGCGTGTGGCGGGAAAACTTTTGGCCAGGCTGCCGTCTGCGGCGTTGCGTTTGAAGTCATCGAAGACCAGCCGGGCCTCCCAGCGCTCATCGCGGTCGAAATGGTTGTGGATGTAGCGGGTTTCCCAGCGCGGCCGGCCGTCGAGAATCAGCACCCGCCGTTTGCGGTCGAGCACCTGCAAAGGTACTTCGGCGCGGTTGTTCGCGCGCGTTTTTTCCTGAGCGGCTTGGGCGCCTGCTGCGGCGATTTGGATGTCAAGCAGCCGCAGGCCCTGGTCTTTTTCATTGGCGGAGGCAGGCAGGTCCTGGACGGGGAAACGGAAATCAAAACGCCGTTCGCCCTTGCCATCGGTGGTGAATGACTGCGTCCACAGCGTTTTGCCAAGGCACTCCACCCGCAGCGTGGCGGGAATGCCTGCCGGCATGGAATCGCGAACGCGGATGCTGCCGCGCAACTGCTCCTGGGAGAACGCGGATTCGGGAACATCCGCCAGTGTGATGGCCAGGTCGGGTGGCGGCACCTCGCTGCCGAGACCGATGGGAAACAGGGTGACGCCTGCTTTGCTCAGGGCGGTGGCCAAGTCCTCCGGGGATTCGTTGGTGTTGTGCTGGCCGTCGGTGAAAAGCACGACGGCAGTGCCTTCGGTGAAGGGATCCAGCGTGGCGCGCAGCGGGGTGTCGAGGTTGGTGGAGGTGGCGTCGGCGGCGATGGGGAGCTGTCCGGGCAGCGGGCCGGAGGAATCGCGGCCCTGCTGCCGCCGCCACCAAAGGCGTTGGGCAGCCGGGCCGCGCAGGGCGACCAGTTCGACATCGTGCTCGGCGCTGATGGCTGTCAGCAAAGGGGAGCTGCCCTTGAATAAAAGATCCTGGACACGCTGCCAGCGGCTGGGGCTCTCCTGAGACGGCGCGACGGCGTCCTCATCAGTGAGGCGCATGGAGGAGGAGGCATCCAAGGCGATGACGACCCGGCTGAGGTTCCGCTCGGTGCTGGTGTGGCGCAGCACGGGCCCGGCCAGGGTGAGCGTGGTGATGAAGACCGCCAGCGAACGCAGCAGCACCAGGAGCCAGGCCCGTTTTCCGTGGGGATTTTGGCTGCGCCGAAGTTCGCGCGCATACAGCCAAGCCATCAGCAGGGCCAAAGCCAGCGCGACCAGCAGGATCATCACGGTCGGATGATCGCCGGTGAAGCGCAGCGTGGTGGTGGTCATGCGTGAAAAGAAATAACGAGGTCTCGTTGCAAAACGAGCGCCCAGAATGACTGGGTTCTCCGGTTCGGCAAGATGGGAATGGCTGACTTTGATGCGGGCATCCAACCCGCCGCGTGAGATCGGCGTGTTTGTGCCTGAAAGGCATGTGGTTTGCTGGCGTTTCGGATCAAAACGATGAAAAGCCGCCCCGTGTCTGCCCAGCCCAACCGCCGCTTTTTTCTGAAAGCTGCCGGGGTCACCCTGGCTCTGCCCTTGTTGGAATCTTTAACGACGCGCGCCCAAGCGTCCGTCGCTGCATTGGGCACGGCAGCGGGCAAGGCCGCCGGGGCGGTGAGACCGGTGCGGATGGTCGCCATTGGCAACGCCCTCGGTTTCTATCAGCCCGAATTTTTCCCGGGCGGAACCGGTGGCGATGGCGACTTGCCATTCCTGCTGCGTCCGCTGGCGCCGCATCGCCCGGATTTCACGCTGTTCTCCGGCCTCGATCATGGTCACAAAGGCGGTCACTTCGCGATTCACTCCTACTTGAGCGGCGTGCGAACGATGGACGCCAAAGGCATGCCGGACGGTCAGATCACCATCGATCAGCGGGCGGCGGAGACGGTGGGCGGGGCGACGCGATTCCCCTCACTGACCATCGGATCGGAGGACGGCATTCACGGTGGCTGTCTCATGTCCTGGACGCGCAGCGGTACCCGGGTGCCGCCGATCCCAGGACCGCGCGAGCTGTTTCGGAAGCTCTTTGTGAGTGATGGCGAGCAGGAGGTGGCGCGGGCGCAGGATCGATTTGCTCTGCACGCCTCGATCCTTGACACGGTCCAGGACGATGCCCGGTCGCTGCAGAAACGCCTGGGCCGGCGCGACAAGGAGAAGCTGGATGAGTATTTTGCCTCGGTGCGTGATGTGGAGAGGCAGCTTGAGTTGAGCCGCCAATGGGTGCGGGTGCCAAAACCGAAGCCGGGCATGCCGGAGCCCGAGAATACGGGGTTTGTGTCCGATTTGCCCGTCCTGTATGACCTCATGGCCCTGGCGCTGCAAACGGACTCGACACGCATCGCCACGCTGGAGATCGCCGGCGGCTTCGAGGCGGCGGCGTTCGGTTTGAAGAAAGACTACCACGCGCTTTCTCATCACGGTCAGGTGCAGGAAAACATCGACGGGCTGCTGCTCCTGGAGAAATACCAGATGGAGCAGTTTGCGCGGTTCTTGGGCAAGTTGAAGTCGATCGAGGACGGAGACGGCACTTTGCTGGATCACACCATGGTGTTGTTTGGCAGCGGCATGGCCAATGCCAATGCGCACACCAACACCAATCTTCCGATCATCCTTGCCGGCGGCGGGTTTGCGCATGGCGAGCACCGGTCGTTTCCCCTGAGCGGGCTTGGGCGCAAACCGTTGTGCAATCTTTACGTGTCCATGCTGCAGCGCTTTGGAGTGGAGCAGGACCGCTTCGGCACCAGCACGGGCGCATTGCTGTGAGTGGCGCGCCATTGTCCTGCCGGCAGTTTTTGAGGGTTCCCATGCGATTGAGATTTTCAATTCCCGCATTGTTTCTCGGCCCCGCCTTGGCGGGCGCGGCTGTCCCCGCACCTGCCAGCTTTCTGCAAACCTATTGCTTGGAATGTCATGGTGCGGAGAAACAAAAGGGCGAGCGCCGCTTTGATGGCCTGGCTTTGCCGGTGACGGATCTGGACGGCATCATCGCGGTGCAGGATATCATTGACCAACTCAATCTTGGCGACATGCCGCCGTCCAAATCCGCGCAACCGGAGGACTCCGAGCGGCAGGCGGTTGTGGAATCGCTCACCAGCATGGTGGCGGAAGCCAGGCGCAATCTCGCCACTACCGGAGGCCGGGGCGTGTTGCGGCGTTTGAACAAACGCGAGTACATCAATACCATCGGCGACCTCTTTGCGCTCGACATGCGTTTGTTTGACCCCACCGGCAAGTTTCCGCGCGATCAAACGGCGGAGCATTTAGACAACCTCGGCGACGTGCTGCAGACCTCCGGTTACCTGCTGGCGCAGTACCTCGACGCGGCGGACCTCGTGGTCGAAAAGGCGCTCGGCATGATGGAGCGGCCGCGCGGGCAGAGCTGGGTTTTTAACGGCAATTTCAAGCAGCAGCCGGAGCTCAGCTACGCTCATGGCCGGGTTTATCAATACCGTTACCTCTGTCTTTATGAGACCATGGACACGGTCAACCACGAGGGAGGCTACGCTCCGATACATGGCTTTGAGCATGGCGTGCCGCATGATGGCGTCTATGAAATTCAGGTGCATGCGCAGGCACTGAACCGGCATCATCCATACGACCCAGCCATCTTTGGCCGCCAAACGGAGGAGCCGTTCCGCCTCGGCGTGGTGCCTGGTGACGCGAGCGCCGGGCCGCTGCATCATCCCCAGCCGATCGAGCCGTTGCTCGACGAGGTGACGGTGAAGGATGACGACCGCGAGTGGTACACCTTCCGTGTCCCCCTGAGCGCGGGCATGACGCCGCGTATTGTTTTTCCCAACGGCATGGCCAATTGCCGGCGAGCCTTCGGGCAGCTGGTGAACAAGCACCGCGACCTTCTGCCTCCGCATGCGCGCAAAGCGAAAGGCATTGTGGAATCACGCCGTGTCATCCTGCAGCACGGCTGGATGCCGCACATTCGGATTCACGAGGTGCGCATCCGCGGTCCCATCGTCGATCAATGGCCGCCTGTCAGTCAGCGCGCGGTTTTGGGTGAACTGCCGTTCACAGAAGAGCGGACGCGGCAACTGCTGCGGGACTTTGTCGGCGCCGCCTACCGGCGGCCAGCGCAGGCGGAGGAGGTGGATCGCCTGATGCAGACCGTAGCATCTCGGCGCGCGATTGGCGCCAGTGCATGGGAGTCGTTCAAAGATGGGCTGAAGGCTGCTCTGTGCTCGCCGGCGTTTTTGTATCATGGGGCGGCAACACAAGAAAATGGCGGGACATTGGACGCCCATGCACTGGCCTCGCGGCTGTCTTATTTCTTGTGGTCAGCGCCGCCTGATGAGGAGCTGCGCGGACTGGCAGCGAATGGGAGAATCCTGGATGAAACGACCTTGCGCGTGCAGGTGAAACGCCTGCTCGCGAGTCCTCGTTCGAACGCTTTCCTGGCGGGTTTTTTGGATGCCTGGCTGAACCTGCGCAGTCTGGGCGACATGCCTCCGGACCGGGATGCCTTCGAGCCCTATTACAGCCGTGGCTTGCAGGAGGCGATGAAAACGGAGACGCGCCTGTTCATGCGGCACTTGCTGACGGAGAATCTGCCGGCGGCGCGATTTCTCGACGCGGACTTTGCCATCGTGAATCAACCGCTGGCCGACCTGTATGATTTGGGCCGCGTTGTTCCGCCGGAGCGGGCGCATGAGTTTCAACGCGTGAGCCTGACGAATGGCCGCCGTGGCGGACTGCTGGGACAGGGCAGCGTGCTCACCGTCAGCGCCAACGGCATCGAGACCTCACCCGTGACACGCGGTGTCTGGCTGCTGGAAAACATCCTGGGCACGCCTCCCGCGCCTCCACCGGACGATGTGCCGCCGATCGACCCCGACATTCGGGGCGCCACCAGCATGCGCGAGATTCTGACCAGGCATCGCGACAATCCCGGTTGTTTCGATTGCCATCAAAAGATCGATCCTCTGGGCTTCGCGCTGGAAAACTACGATCCCATCGGCGCCTGGCGGGAGCACTACCACGATGGCAGGAAACGCGGCGCGCGCATCGATGCCGCGGGTGAGCTGCCAGACGGCAGCCGTTTCGCGAATGTGGCGGAATTGAAACAGGTGCTGCTTGAGCGAACGGATTCCTTCGCCCGCATGCTGGTGGAAAAGCTGCTGGCCTATGGCTGCGGCCGCCGCATGGAGGCGCTGGACCGGCCTGAGGTGGACCACGTTTTGTCACGGGTGAACGAGCGGGATTATCCGCTTCGAGACCTGGTGGAGGAAGTCGTGCTCAGCGCGCCGTTCAGCCGGCCGTAGAGGTGCTGGTGATTTGACTCGAAGGGCGGGCTTGTCGAATGCCCGCGCTTGTCCTAGAAGTGAGGGCGCAAACAACATCGTTGTTGCAACCCTTGCCGCCATGACTCCGACTCCTGAGCATTACGAGAAGCTGGGCGCCTTTTACCTCGGGCGTGAGTACGACACCGCCAACAAAGAGATGACGGAGGATGTGGTGCTGTATGACTCGAAGGACCTCGTCACCCACGGCGTCGTGCTCGGCATGACGGGCTCCGGCAAGACCGGCCTGTGCCTGTCCTTGCTCGAAGAAGCGGCGATGGACGGCATACCGGTGATCGCGGTGGATCCGAAGGGTGATATCGGCAACTTCATGCTGCAATTCCCCAATCTGGCGCCGGAGGAATTTCGGCCCTGGGTGAATGAAGACGACGCGCGCCGCAAAGGACGCAGCCCGGACGAGCACGCCGCGGCGCAGGCGGAGACGTGGCGCAATGGCCTCGCTGACTGGGGGCAAAGCGCGGAGCGCGTCCGGCAACTGCGCGAAAAGGTGGACACGGCGATTTACACGCCGGGCAGTCAGGCCGGGCTGCCGGTGTCGATCCTCAGCTCGCTGGACGCGCCGCCCGCGGAGGTGATGGAGGACCGCGAACTGCTGGCGGAGCGCATTGACAGCACGGTGTCTTCTTTGCTGGGCTTCATGGGCGTGCAGGCCGACCCTGTTCAAAGCAAGGAGCACATTCTGCTTTCCAACATCATTGGCCATTTCTGGGCCAAGCAGCAGAACCTGACGCTGGAGGTACTGGTGCGCGCCATCCAGCAGCCGCCCCTGCGGCAGGTCGGGGTGATCGATCTCGAAAGCTTCCTGCCGGAGAGCAAGCGCGGTGAACTGGCGACGAAGCTGAACAATCTGCTCGCCTCGCCCGGTTTTGGCGCCTGGCTGGAGGGCGAGCCGCTCGACATCCAGCGCATGTTTTATACCGCCGAAGGCAAGCCGCGGGTCTCCATCTTCTGCATCTCGCATCTCAGCGACACCGAGCGCATGTTTTTCGTCTCATTGCTGCTGAACCAGTTGCTCGGCTGGATGCGCCGGCAAAGCGGCACCACCAGCCTGCGCGCGCTATTCTACATGGACGAGATTTTCGGCTATCTGCCGCCGACGGCGAACCCGCCCTCGAAAAAGCCGATGATGATTCTGCTCAAGCAGGCGCGAGCCTTCGGTTTGGGGCTGCTGCTGGGCACGCAAAACCCCGTCGATCTCGATTACAAGGCGCTGTCCAACATCGGCACTTGGTTTCTCGGCCGCCTGCAAACCGAGCGCGACATGGAGCGTGTGCTCGATGGCTTGCAGGGCGCGGCGACCAGCAGCGGCGCGGTTTTCAATCGCGCCACCTTGCAGAAACTGCTCGCCGGACTGGGCAACCGCATCTTTCTCATGAACAACGTGCATGAGGACCATCCCGTGGTGTTCCAGGTGCGCTGGGCGATGAGCTACCTGGCGGGGCCGCTGTCGCGGTCGCAGATCAAAACCCTGATGGACCCGCGCCGTCCGGTGCCGACTTCGAACGCGGAGGCGGCGGGAGGATTCGCTCCGCCGGGAGCAGGCGCCGGTGCTCCCGCGGCGCGCAACACGATCAAACCACATTTGCCGCAAGGGGTCGAGGAGCATTTCCTGCGAGCGGATGGCAGTGCTGAGATCGACCATCTGACTTATGTGCCGGCGCTGCTGCGTTCGGCCGAGGTGCTTTATGAGGATGCCAAAAAAGGCGTGTCCTGCCGTCGAGTGGTGACTCTGGTCAATGAGATCGATGTCGCGAAGCAGAGCGTGCTTTGGGACCGGTTTGTCGAGCTGCCGCGCGGCTTGGAGGTGGCCAAATTTGAGGCGGCGCCCGAGCGCGGGGCGGCCTTTGCAGAGTTGCCCGGGACGGCGCTCAAATCCACCACCTACAGCAGCATCGAGAAGGACTTTGTCGATGAGCTTTACGCAAACGAAGGCCTGGAACTGCTGTTCAGCCCGTTGCTCGAGGCTTACTCGAACGCGGACGAAAGCGAGTCGGAGTTCAAAGCTCGTGTGGCGCAGCGTGCGCGTGAATTGCGCGACCAAGCGGTGGAGGCACTGCGGGCCAAATCAGCGCGGACTTTGAAGTCACTCCAGGAAAAACAGGAGAAGGCGGCGGACAAGGTCGAGACGGAGAAGGGTCAAGCCAGTAGCGCCAAACTTTCTACCCTGGTCCGGATTGGTTCATCCCTGCTCGGCGCGTTTCTGGGCGGGCGCAAAAGCGGGCTGCGCTCGGTGGCTGGAAGCACGACCGTCACCGGTGTTTCGCGCGCCTGGGAGCAGTCCCGGCAAGTGGATGTGGCAGAGCGTGATTTGGAGCGGGTGCGGCAGGAACTCAAGGAGGTCGAAAACCGGCTGGAGGAGGAAATTTCACAATTACGCGACCGCTACGAGATCGACCTCCTGCCTTTGGAGAAAGTCAGGCTGACGCCCCTCAAGAAAAACATCAAAGCCATTGCCACCGGCATCCTCTGGCTGCCGCACGAGGAAGTGCGCGGCCAGCTGCGCTCCTCATGGGAGCGTTTTTCGTGACGGGAAATAGGGGAGTCGAGGGGAGGCGAAGGGCGTCGATGCCTTGTAAAATAAGGCTGAATTGTGAGGTGGGCCGCTGACACGCGAACGACACGTCAAGGCCAGGCGGGCTCGGGGGTTTGTTCCATGCCCGCGCACGGCTGTCAAATCGCCACTCCGTGCGCCAACAAGACTGAGGCGAGACGCTCGCCCTCATCCTCTGTCAGCGCTGTGTTGCGTTTCAGCTTCGAGGCCAGCGTTGTTTGCGGCACCTTGGCCTCGCGCGCCACCGACGCCAAGCTCAGCACCGGGGCCAGCTCTTGCAGCCGCTCAGTCGTCACTGTGGGAGCCGGGATGGCCACTCCACGCTCAGTCATGCTGGCCAGCATGAGCTTGGCCATTTTTTTGACGCACTTCACGGCAGCCTCATGCGTGTCACCGTGGCCGATGCAGTGACGCAGGGCAGGCACGCGCGCGACGAAGGCTTCGTCATCATCGCTCCAGCTCACATTGATGGGATAGGTCCAAGTCGTTTTCATGCGTTCAGTTTTGGGGTTTGAGGGTTTCATAAGCGGCGCGGATTTCGCGGATGTAGCAGGGCAGGATGCCTTTTTTTCGTGCGGACAAAGGCCGATGTTGTGGGGGTAGCCAGGGCGGACGTAGGTGCGGTGCGAGCCGCTTTTGCGGGCGACATGAAAACCCATAAGCTCAAGGAGTTGCTCCGCTTCGGCCAGCGTCCAATTCTTGTCGGCGTTTTTGTTGGTCAGCTTGGCGAGGAGCTTTCCCTTTTTGCCCATGCGTTGAGAATAACGCATTGCACGAAGATTGTAACTCTTTTTGCGTATTTTTTAACGCAAAAAAATCAGCTGAAAAATCCCGCTCCACCTTGTCCCACACATGCTCCGGCGCGTCTGGGGCGATGTAACTGTGCAGGCCGGTGGGATCATAGGTCGCGCCGGATGCCATGCCCCACCCTGACACGTCCTGACACGTGCGAAAAGGCTTAAAGGGGGGCTAAAAGGCGATTTGGCAGCCTGCCCGGGAAAACAAAAAACGCGCCGAAGCCTTTATTTTACAGGCTTTCGGCGCGTTTTTGAAATGGTGGAGGCGAGGGGAGTCGAACCCCTGTCCGAATGACTTTCTACCGTGGCTTCTACATGCTTAGCGGGTCTTTGAAGTTCGGTTGGAGGCTTCGGCCGGCAGAATCCTCTTCACCTAGAGACCTGTTGAATCTCGCCTTCGACCCGGTCGCCCGGCCAGCCAGCCAGCCTGGTGGTTGCGTCTCTCCGACTACCAGGCGTTGCCGGAGAAACGTCGCGGGGCTTAAGCCGCGAGTGCGAGCTCGTTAGAGTTTGCGTTTGTTTGTTTTGATCCGGTTATTAACGAGGCCAACGAATCATCCTCGGCATGCCACCCCGACTTCAGGCCACCCGTCGAAACCGAGACGCCCCCGTTGTCGAATTGACAAGTGTAAGATGCCTCTGCGCCGCTTGTGTTCAAATGTTTTCTGCTCGCGGGCTCACAAACCGCAGGCCAGCTTGATAAAACTCAATCCGCCCGCGGTCAATTTGGCCTCGCGTCCTGATCCGGTGATGAGGTTGCGGCTGTTGAGCGCATGCGGCAAGGGGGACTCCTGCACGGCGGTGACGAGCGGCTCCGCGGTGTGGCTGGCGCCCGCGCGCACGCGCACGGGCTGGCCCCAGGCGCTAAAGGTGACGGCCCAGGAGACGGGCTGGCTGGCGGGTTTGGAGCCGTCAAGCAGCCAGGGGTGGCGTTGAAGGATTTCCATGCGCGCGCTGCCGGGAACGGTCACTTCAAAATAGGGCGGTGTTTGCCGGACGAAGGCGGACATCGTCAGTTGCGGATCCTTGCGGCTAGCCAGGAGGAGGGCGGCGAGATCAAGGCCGATGAGGTTTTGCCCGTTGTAGATGCCGTGGTGGTTGGGCGTGCTGAAGCCGCGGTCATACCACGCCTGAAACTGTTTCGACCAAAGCATGGTCAACTCCACATGCAGGTGCGCGCGCCGTTTGTCGATGCCTGCGCCTGTGTAACCGAGGCGGCCGAGCACTTGGCCGGCGCGCACGGCATCGCCCGGGCTGGCTTGCACGGCGTTCAAGTGGGCGTAAAGCGCGTAAAACGGCCCGCTGCCCCAGTCATGCTCGACCACGATGTAGCGGCCGTAGTTGCTTTGCGCCGGATTCGCGGAGACGTGCACGACGGATCCTTCGGCCATGCTCATCACGTCGTCGAGGGGCTCGCCTCCCTCGCCGCGGCGCACGGGCTTGATGTCGAGCCCCTCGTGAAAACGCGCGTAGGCGATCCGGCTGCCCATGCGCCTGGGGTCGCGCACGAAACCGAATTTGCCGCCCTCCCAGGGGGTCGAGCGGCTGCCTTCGAAGCTGCGGTCCACGAATTGATAAAAGCCTTCGCCATCGTTGGCGAAGATCGCCTCGTTGGCCGTGGGCAGCAGCAAGGCGGGCGGCCGCTCCTGTGCCGGCAGATCGCAGGCCACGGAGAGAGTGGTGAGCAAAAGAAGGAGGCGCATGCTGCGGTCAGGGAGCGCCACCGGGCAGAGGCAGCGATTCGGGCACGGGGTTCATCGGCGCCTGCACGGCGGACGCGTCCGCCGCCGGCGCGGGCGCTTCTTTCTTGGCCTCTCGCTTGCTGCGTTTGAAAAGCTCAAAAGACTTTTTCTTTTCAGTCTTGGTGCTGGGTGTCATGTCCATGGTGGATGAGGCCGATGACAAGCCGCCGATGGTGGGATACTTGCCCGCCATTTCCTTGACCACTTCGTCGGGGACGCCTTCCCAGATGGTGAAGATGCCATCCGAGATGGGGCGGTCGATGATGACATAATCCACTGGTTTGCCATTGACCAAGGAGCGCAGGATCTCGCCTCCGCGCATCCGGGTCACGAGTTCCAAAGCCTGGGTGCCCTTGAAGTCCAGCTTCAAAGTCACTCCGTTGCCGTTGCCATTGCCGGCGGGGAAGGAGTGAAAAGCCGCGATGTTGTTCTGGCTGAACTCAGGAGCGCGTTTGAGGATGATCTTGCGCGGCGGATTGCCAATGATGTCCGGCATGATGGAGCGTGGCGACTCCATTTCGGATCCCAGCGAATGAACGCTGATGGTGAACTTGTGTTTGCCGGACTCGCAAGAGCAGAGGCCGGCGCAGACAAGAGCTAAAAGTGAAGGCGAAAAACGGCTCATGAGCCCATCAAAACAAACCTTGGACCGGAATGCAAGATCAACGGTCCAATACTGCGGCCGTTCAGCGTTGAAAAGGCGCCCGCCAAGCGCGGGGAGTTGTGCCGTGCCGCTGGCGAAAAGCGGCATGAAAATGGTTTGCCTGGCCAAACCCTGTTCGCGCTGCAATGTCCTCGATCGTGAGGTCCGTGTCGCGCAGCAGCCTCTCCACCTCGCGAAAGCGGATGCGGGTGATCTCCTCCTTGGGCGTGCGGTTCAGCGCTGCTTTCATGCGCCGCTCCAGCGTGCTGCGCGAGGCGTTCAGCAGACGGCAAAGATCCTCCACGCCAAGGCCCGTTGCCGCCCGTTCGCGAATGAGGCGGCAGGCATGCATGACCAAAGGGTCGTTGATGACCAAGTCATCCGAGGATTCGCGGGTCACGATCCCGCGTGGTGGAATCAGCAGCGGTCCCTTCCTCACCTGTTCGCCGCTCATCAGCTGGTCGAGCAAGCGCGCCGCCTCGTAACCAACCCGGCCGCCATCCATCTGCACGCTCGTCAACGACGGCGTGGCAAGCGCGCAGAGGGTTTCCTCGTTCTCGCAGCCGGCCACGGCGATCTCCTCCGGCACCGGCAAACCGGCGCGCAGACAGGCATCCAAAAGATGCAAGCCGAGCTGATCATTGGCGGCAAAAACGGCGGCGGGCTTGGGCAGTTCCCGTAGTTGGCGGATCAACCGCGCCTGGTTTTTCTCCCAGTCGCCAGGGCGGTCTGAATTGTTTGCCGGCAGCTCCAGGCAGGTGTGCCCCGACCTTTCCACAAGCCTGACGAAATTTCGCACCCGCTCCACAAAAAACGCCTCGCTGGTCAGCCCGTAAACCGCGAAATGCCGCCAGCCGCGGTTGAGGAAATGCTCCGCGGCCGCCTGGCCGATGAGGCCGTTGTCCATCCCCACAAAGGGGCGGTCATGCGGCAGGCTGGTGGTGCGCAGCTCGACCGCAGGCAAACCGGTCGCAGCCACCGCGCGATTCATCTTGGCGGTGAAAGTCCGTGTCAGGATGCCATCGCCGTCCCAGTGCTTGAGCCAGGGTGGCGGCGCGGAATCGAGCGCGCGCAGCTCGATGAAGGTGGACCAGGGGCCATGCTCGGTCACATAACGGCGCACGCCGGCCAGCATCTCACGTGTGTAGGTGCGCGTCGTTTCAATCAAGAGCGCCACTCGCGGGATGTGTCTGCCGGGTTGATTCATGCTGACGGAAAAACGCAGGATGCGGCGGCGATTTGCGGTTTTTTCAAATGAACCCGCGCTCTCTTCTTCGGGCTGCGCATAGCTTCGTCCAAAACGCCTCCGCCCCTCGGCGTTTTTCGGTTAACCAAGCAAACCTCCGGCAAGTGCGGGGATGGGTGGAGGTTTGGACGCGAATTCGGTCAGGCATGCGACTGCACGGATGATGTCCATTTGTCCCATGCCTCCCTCCCGCCTCCGGTTAACAGCCGGACGCTTCTTCTGCAACAGGAG